>CALVRH010000024.1 GCA_944358535.1 uncultured Bacilli bacterium
AAAAAAAAAAAAAAAAAAAAAAAAAAAAAAAAAAAAAAAAAAAAAAAAAAAAAAACAAGTAATATTTTTGATAGATAACCTGTTTTTTTTAGACCAAATTAATTCGAAATAACTTAGTTATTATTTTTTGTACATATTAAATTTTGATCATTTTTTTGATTACATTTTATACTTCCAAATGTAAGGTCTTTAACAGTTGTTGTACCATCTTTATTAATTAAAATACTTCCAGATGTTGGCAATTGACCATCAATTTTAATATTTAAAGTAATTTCATAATTTACTTTTTTACCCATTTCATAAAAAGTATAATCATCTTTTTCAAAAACTACTTCAAAAGGTAAAGCCACTTCGTTTTTAAGATTCATATTTGTATATATGGCTTTGATACTGTCAACAATGTTTTTAGTGCTTGTTACAGCAGAATCTTCAGCCATATTATTGGTAATTGTAATCACTGAAGGCAAAAGAATAATAAGTACAATCAATAATATAACGATAACCATACCATATTCAATTACTCTAATTGTTTTATAGTGTTCATATTCTTCTTTCATGATAACCAGCCTCTAGTATAATGATAGCATATATATTTTTTTTAGGCAAGAAAAAAGAGTACTATGCGTACTCTAGTTATCTAAATTTGGATTATGTTGATCGTTTTCAGGATTATCAACTTCTACATCTGCTGTATTTCTTGAGCAAGTCATGGCATTAGCATTAAGCACATTACCATCTGCGTCCATTGTTGAACAATAATAGTTACCAAATTGTAATTGATAAGCGACTATAGTTCCATCTGCTCTGATTGTAACAAAACCTCCTTGTGGCATTTCTCCACTTGCTTGTACTGGTTGATCATTAATATAACCTTTACCATAGCCAGAACCATCAGCGTTAGTACCGTAATCTGTAGTTTCGGTTCCCTTATCATTATCTTTAGGAAAATTAACAGTAAATGGAACACCAACAACGTCAGTTCCTAATGTGTTAGCTTGAGCATAAGAAAGTCTAACAGCGTCAATTGTTCCCCACGCTTTATCGACAGCTGCATTTTGTCTAGCATTCTCTATAACATTTAAAATTACTGGAGTAGTAATTAAGGCGATAATAGCTAAGATAACGATTACAGCCAAGAGCTCTATCAAAGTAAAACCTTTTGAATTATTTCTCATCTATTTCACCTCCTCGCCCCTATTCTGTTACCAATATACCACATTTCGCTACATAAATCAATCTTTTTATTATTTTAATTTTTTTATAATAATTTCTAGTTCTTGTTTTTCTTTTTTTAGATTTTCCTTTTCATTTTCAACGATATTTTTAGGAGCTTTGCTTATATAGTTCTGATTTGCAAGGAGTTTTTCTCTTCTATTAATTGACACTTCTATGCGTTCTTTTTCTTTATATAGTCTTTCTATTTCAGCTGTTTTATTTAAAGAATTATCAAAGTATAAAGTGACGGTATCCCCTATAAAATTAAATGTTAAAGTGTCTAAAGATTGATAATTATCTAATTTTTTATTTTTTAATAGTTTATCAAAAATATTTTGATTATTTTTTAGTATTTGATTTGTAAAGCTAATGTAATTTTCTTTAATGTTATTTTCTAATTTAGCTTTTCTAATTTTTTTGATTAATTCGATAATATTATCCATATCTTTTGCTTCTTTAAACATTTCTTTTGAGTTATATTCTGGATAAGTGCTTAACATGATAGATTCTTCAGTATTTGGAAGTTTTGTATATATTTCTTCGGTAACATATGGCATGAATGGATGAAGCATTTTTAATATGGCTTTTAATGTTTTGACTAATATTGTTTTAGTGGTATTATTCATATTTATTTTTGAAAGTTCAATATACCAATCACAGAAGTCGTTCCAAATAAAGTTATATAGAATTGAACCAACTATGTTAAATTCATATTTTTCCATACTATTTGTAACATTTTTAACTGTGTTGTTTAATTTGGTTAAAATCCATTTGTCTGATAAAGTTAAGTTTTCTAATGTTTCTTCATATTCATCTTCAATATTCATTAAGACAAATCTAGAAGCATTCCAAAGTTTATTAATGAAGTTCCATGTTGATTTAACTTTTTCTGGATCATATTTTACATCCATGCCTGGTGCGGATGAGGTGGTTAAGAAAAATCTTAGACTATCAGCTCCATATTTTTCTATTTCATCCATTGGGTCAACGCCATTACCTAGTGATTTACTCATTTTTCTTCCTAAGTTATCTCTGACTAGTCCATGGATTAAACAATCTTTAAATGGCCTTTTTCCAGTAAATTCTAATCCTTGAAATATCATACGACTAACCCAGAAGAAGATTATATCAAATCCAGCAATAATGACATCATTTGGATAATATCTTTCAAACATTTCTGTATTATTAGGCCACCCCATAGTACTGAATGGCCATAAAGCAGATGAAAACCAAGTATCTAAGGTATCAGGGTCTTGTGTCCATCCTTCGCCCTTAGGTGGTTCTATTCCAACGTAAGTTTCATTTTCTTTATACCAAGCAGGTATTCTATGACCCCACCATAACTGTCTAGAAATGCACCAATCATGAGATATTTCTAACCAGTGATTTAGAGTTTTTTCAAATCTTTCTGGGAAGAAGTTAACTTTTTTTTCTGTATTATACTGATTTTGGAGGGCTCTTTTAGCTAAGACATCCATTTTAACAAACCACTGTTTAGATAGATATGGTTCAACAATGGCATCACTTCTTTCAGAGTGTCCAACAGAATGAGTGATTTTTTCTACTCCAAGTAATAAGCCTTTTTCATTTAGTTCTTTTACTAGTTTTTCACGACATTCAAATCTATTTAACCCTTGATATTTACCTGTTTTTTCATTCATAGTGGCATCTGGATTCATAATAACTATTTTTTCTAATCCATGTCTTTGTCCAACTTCAAAGTCATTTGGATCGTGAGCAGGAGTTATTTTTACACATCCTGTGCCTTTTTCTATATCTGCGTGTTCATCACCAATAATTTGTATTTTTTTTCCGACAATTGGAAGAATAACGTTTTTACCAATTAGATGTTTATATCTTTTATCTTTTGGGTTAACAGCAACTGCGGTGTCACCAAATAATGTTTCTGGTCTTGTTGTTGCGACATCTAGATATTCATCTGTACCATCAATATAATATTTTAAATGGTAAAATGCTCCTTCTTCATCTTTGTAAATTACTTCTTCATTGGATAAAGCGGTTAATTGAACTGGATCCCAATTTATTATTTTTTCACCTCTATAAATTAATCCTTTATTATAAAGGTCAACAAATACTTTTCTTACAGCCTTAGATAAACCATCATCTAGAGTAAATCTTTCTTTTGTATAATCTAAAGCAAGGCCGAGTTTTGCCCACTGATTATGAATGTTTTCGGCATACTCATCTTTCCATGCCCAGGCAGCTTTTAACCACTGTTCTCTTTCCATACTTCTTGGGTCAATTCCTTCATCTCTTAATCTTTTATCAACTTTAGCTTGAGTGGCGATACCAGCATGATCCATACCTGGAACCCATAATGTATCAAAACCTTTTAGTTTTTTATATCTTATTAATATATCTTGAAGTCCAGTATCCCAAGCATGACCAATATGAAGTTTACCGGTTACATTTGGTGGTGGAATTACAATGGCATATGGTTTTTTAGTCATATCACCTGAGGTAAAATAACCTTTCTTTTTCCAATTTTCGTATTTGCCTTCCTCTACTTTTTTATGGTCATATTTTTTATCTAACATGTTTAATCATCCTTTCATAATAGAAAAAAACTTATAAATTTAAGGACGTTTTGGACGTGGTACCACCTTAATTTATAAGTTTTAACTTACCTTATTATAGTTTAACGCACTTCTACGTATTTCCCTACTTTTTTCAGGAAATCAGCTTGGTCAAGCTACCTTCAATATTATCTATTATTAGTTTTCACCAGTCACTAACTCTCTTTAAATAGAAAAATATTTACTCCTCTTGGTCTTGGCTTTTATTCAATTATACACATTTTTTTATGATATTACAATAGTTTTGTGCCACAAAGGAAACAGGTTGTGGCTGTTGGAGACAATTTTGTACCACATTTTGGACATACTTTTGGTTTACTTTTGTCGATGATAATTGGCTTTTCTTCTTTCTTTTCTTGGGTTTTGGCTTCAATGATTGTTTCGTGTCTTTCATCTGGCTCTAGATTTTTATTAAAGTAAACGGTATTACTTTCATTATTATTTTGCGATTGAATATTGGCTTGATTATTTATCTGATTTGGAGTTATGTTTTGATAGGTTTGTTCATTATATATATTATTTTGGAAATTTTCAGTTTGATTATTTTTTTCAATAATTTCACTTACTTCCGGTTTAGATAGGGTTTGATTATAAACATTGGGTTCAATAGTAATACCTGTATTATTAGATTTTGAATCTTTATCACTTGTTTCGAAAAGAGCGTTTTGGTTTACTAAGAATTCTTCGGTTTCATCATACATATGAAGCATAAATTTAGGATTTTTAAAAACTAATTCTGGAAATTTATACATCGGAAATATTACGAACCATACAGCTTCTTTAGGATTAAGTTGATAAGCTTTTAAAAGTTCAGCAATTATTATTTTATAGTAGTATAAGTTAACTATAGGGATTAATGATTTATAGAAAACGCTTTTCTTTATATCTAGTATATCTGTTAAGATTAAAGTACAATAAAATGGAATATAAGCTTTCCAAGCTGGTATTTTCATTTCTTTAAATAGTTTTCCTAGGCATATTTTTACGGTCAAATAAACAATAAAAAGTATTAGAAAAAGCAAGAAAAAATAAATTCCAGTTCCTTCAAACATTTTTTAGCCTCCTTTTTTTTATTATAACATGACAATTAATTATTTTAAATATTTTATTTAAGAAAATAATTTGTTTCTTTTTCGTATTTTAAGTTTGTAAGTGGTCCATGTCCAGGGTATATTTTGGTGCTATTTGGATATTTTTTGATTTTATCTAAACTATTTTGCATATCTAACATACTACCACTTGGCATATCTGTTCTTCCAATTGTACCTTTAAAAAGAAAATCACCGGTAAACATAATATCATTATCTTTGAAATAATAGGTTTTACTATCTAAAGTATGGCCCGGTGTATTAATGACTTCAAAGGTAAATGGTTTAAAGGTATATATTTGTTCTTTTGGGTTTTGTAAAATTAAATTGTTATCAAAATAATTTATGGCACCAATATGATCTTGATGATGATGAGTTATTAATATTTTAATGATTTTCTTATTTTGAATTTTTTGTTTTATTTTATCATAATCATCACCAGGATCAATGATTAAAATTTTCCCATCTTTTTCTAAAATATAACAGTTAGCTTCTAGATAGCCAACAGGAATTTGGGTTATATTCATTTTAATTTACGCAATTGATTATAGGCTTCCCTAACGTTTTTTTGAATGTTTTTAGGGGACACTATAGGTTCTTTTTTTTCTATAATGGGATTTGATGAAATATAAAGTTTTTCTCTAATTTCGTTTGGATCTTGATTAAATCCTCTTTTGACTGTGCCTTTTAAAATTTGATTTTTATTATTTTCATTTATAATCATGCTAGTTTCCTTTCTTACAATGGCCGGTTTCAATGTAATTTTGAACAGGTCCATAAGTTTTACGATATCCATCTATTAAGCCATATTTTTCAATAGCTTCAAAGTGTTTTTTAGTAGGATAACCTTTATGACTTTTAAAATCATATTCAGGATATTTTTTATCAATATCATATAGTATTTTATCTCTAGTTACTTTAGCAATAACGCTGGCGGCAGCAATGGACATACTTTTGGCATCACCTTTAATAATCGGCATGACTGGTATTTCAATGTCTATTGGCATGGCGTCGGATAAAACATATTCAAGGTTTATTTGTTTTTGTACTTGTCTTATGGCTATAATCATGGCTTTACGGCTTGCTTCATATATGTTTATTTTATCTATTTCTTCTGGGGATACAATTCCGATTCCATAAATTGTATTTTCAATTAGGTAATTATAAAATATATTACGTTTTTTTTCACTTAGTTTTTTTGAATCATTTAATCCTTCTAATTCAAAGTTTTTAGGTAAGACAACACAGGCGGCAACGACGGGTCCAAAAAGAGGTCCCCTACCAGCTTCATCAGTACCGCCTATTATATTAATTCCTTTATTATGTAGTTCGTTTTCATATTGCCATAAGTCCATCATTTTCCCTACTTTCATATATGATTATAACACATCTTGGTTTTAAATTTTACAATATAATAGAAAAATCTCTCAAAATATTATTCCTTGAAAGATTTTTTAAAGTTACTTCTATATTTTATATAAGATTATTAAAGTATTTACCTTGCTTAAACAAATTTTTTTTGGTTATTTTTTTAACCATATGTTTTTGCAGTTTTTGAGCCATACCAGTTTGAATATTATTTTCTTTGGATAATTGGTCAACTAGTATAGCTTTGATACCATATTTTTTAGCTCCAGCAATATCAGATAGTAATTGATCACCTATGGCTATGGTGTTTTCTTTTTTTGAATTTAAGATTTTTAATGCTTTTTTATAGGCTATACTTTCTGGTTTACCGGCATCGCTTATAGCTTTAAGATTTAAAGTTTTAGAAACAGGTTCTACTCTTTCTTTATGGTTGTTAGATAATAGTAATATTTTAAAGTTTTGGCTTTTCAAGTTTTCAAATAATTTTTTTGTCTTGTCTGGTATATTTAGGTCATCAACTTTAGTGATTGTATTATCAATGTCGAATAGTAAAGTATCAATGTTCTCTTTTTTTAAGAAGGAATAATCTATGTCATAGATACTTTTGTAATAACTATTTGGGATGATGAATGATATTTCTTTTTTTGAACCCAACATTACTTTAAAAAAAGTTTTGAGCATTAAAATATGTTTTTTAGCCATAAATTAAAAAAATAATCACCGAAGTGACTATTTTGTTTCCTTTTCTAATTTCGTAATTACGTTTTTAGAAACTTCGATTACTTTTTTTCTGATAGCGTTTGCTGATTTTTCGATAACGGGCGTGCCTTTTTCAATGGTGTAGTTGACTAGTTCTTCAGCAGCATCTTTAAGCTTTTTTGCTTGTTTTTTAGCTTCTTCAAGAACTGTTTCTTTGTCAAGTTCAGCTATTCCTTGTTTTAATTCTTCAATTTTAACTTCGACAGTTTCCCTAACATCATCCATATCAACATTTTTTACTTTTGTCATTAAATCATCGAACATTTTTTTTAGGTCTTCTCTAGTTTCTGAACCTTTTTTAGGAGCAAATAGTAGTCCAAGTGCGGCACCGACTCCAGCTCCAACAACGAATTTCCCAATTCCATTATTTTTCTTCGACATTTTCATTTTCCTTCTTTCTATTAAATAATTTACCAATGGCATTTGATAAAAAATTAACAATGGTATCACTAAAGCCAACTACAGCGTCAGTGGTATTATCAATTATATTAAACAGTCCATTTAATTTAGTTGATTTTTGACTGACATCATCGACTAGTTTATCAATTTTAGATAATGTTTTAATGGCATTAATAACTAGAATGATTAAAGCAACTACTAATACAATTAATAATATGTAAAAAAATATAGATAATACATCAGCAAAACTAATCATCATTATTTATTCCCCTTTTCGTACAATGAATCAATCATACTAAATAATTCTTTATCACTTATTTTTCTTGGTTCTTTTTTTGGTTTTTCTTCTATTATTGGTTTTTCCATTTCTTCTTCTAATAAATCAGTTAAATCATCTTCTTTGACTTTTCCATGTCTTGGTTTTTCTGAAATTGTTTCTTCCCCAAAGTCAAAATCATCTTTAATTATTGATTGTTTTTTTTCTATAGGTTCTTCTTGTTTTTTTGTTTCTTTTGGTTTTTCAGTGTTGCTAAAAAGAACTCTATTACCACCAAACAATGTAGTTTCTATATCTGCTTCTAGGCCACCATAGGCTTTATTTCTTATGGCGTCGACATTGGCTTCTTTTGAACTATAATACGATGAACGTCCATCTGTTTTAGTGTTATATTCATCTTTCTGATATCCTTTGTCTAAAATACCATACACTGGTGAAATAATTGGTGATGGTCTAAAGACTCTTTTTTCTTCTTTTGGTGGATTATATACTTCTTTTTGTTGGGTTCTTGTTCTTTTTTCTTCTTTTGGCTCAGGTTTAACGTCGATAGTATCAAAGTCATTATCATCAAAAAATGGAAATTTATATTCGCTTTTTTTTGGTTCTTCAATTATTTCTTCTTTGACTTCTTCTTTTAATGTTTCTTCATACCTGTCAGAGCGGGCTTTTTTAGGAGAAGGAATTTCTACTTGAATTACTTCTTTTTGAACACCGTCTTTTTTTTCTTTTACTGGTTCTTCTACTTCAACTTCTTCGGTAAATAAATTTTTAAACTTATCAATTAGTCCCATATAAATACACCTCTACTTTTCTTTGTATTCCAAAAAGCTATTATCGTTTTGCTGTTTTTGGCTAAAGACATCATATTTTTCTTCTTTGTTTTTTAGGAAGTCTTCTTCTAATGATAATTTTATTATATTACTATTGTATTTTATTGTCGATAAAATGTATGAACAGTTTAAAACTGTATCATTAATGTCTTTTTTTGGTACTAAAGCTTCAATTCTTGCATAATTATAGACAAATTCTATTAGGTAAAGGTCATCTTGTTTTGTTATTTCAAGATAACCAATGTTATCATTATTTTTAATTTTTTTGGAATAATACTTAGTACTATCTTCTTTAAAATTAATTGATTTTTTATAATAATAACTGATTTCATCTAAATACAAATAATAATACACTCCATTTGAATATAATTTATCATTAGTTCCACTACTGTCGATATAAGTTACTCCTCTTGGCACATAATACTTATATCCACGTCCCACACGGTTATACAAAGTATTTTCTTTGGATAATACAACACTCACAATATTATCAATACTAGTTGTGTCAATTCTAACAATGGTACAACCAGTCAGAATTAAGGTCATCAGTCCTAAAAGAATTATTTTCTTCATATACACACCTGCTTACTATAGATTATATCAAATTTTGCTTAAATTTCCTAATAAAGCATTTTGTTTACATGTAAAATTATGTCTACTTTTCTACTTCTACCATATATATCGGATATCCTAGATTAACAAATTTTCTTTCATATTCTGTTTCAACATTATCAATTTCATCATTATGGAGGTCTAGAGATATGGTTTTAATTTTATAATTATAGTCTGTAAATGACTTTAGGGAAAATTCAAAAAGATGACGATTATCGGTTTTTTGAATGATATGAGGTGTTTGTTTAAAAATGGTGTCGTATCTTTTTAAGAATTTTTTACTGGTAAGTCTTCTATCTTCGTGTCTATTTTTAGGCCATGGATCTGAAAAGTTTAAATAAATTGTATCTATTTCTTTTTCAAATATATTACTGATATCGGTAGCGTCAAATCTGATTAGTTTTAAGTTTTTTAATTCAATGTTTTCTAGTTTTTGTGTGGCTCTTAATATGACACTGTCAAATTTTTCTATACCGATAAAATTAATATCAGGATATTTTTGAGCCATATTAATTATGAAATCTCCTTTTCCCATACCTATTTCTAAGTGAATAGGATGATTATTTTGGAATATATTTCTAAAATTTCCTTTATATTGTTCTGGGTTTGTAATAATATAAGGAGAAGTACTTATTTTTTCTTTAGCTCCTTTGATATTTTTTAGTCTCATGGGCAATCACCTTTTAGTATTATAACATAAAGGCACACAAAAAATAAACAAAAGCATATAATTAATTAGAATATGAAAGGAGCAGTGAGTATGAAAAAAGATCGCGATTGTGGGGGAATGGCCTACCCTGTTTATCCTGGGATGATACCTAATTTCGGAGGTATGGTGATGCCTGGACAGATGATTCCAATGCCTGGAAATATGAATATGGGGATGACTAATGTACCGCTTACGAGTGTTCAAAGTACAATTAATAGTAATGATTTAAATAATCTTACTAATCAAGTTAATAATTTAGAGCAACGTGTTACTAGATTAGAAAATATAATTAATAAGAATAATTATGGTAATTATAATACTTCAAATTATCAGATGATGTAAAAAGACCTGGGGTTACCGGGTCTTTTGGTTATAAAATTATTTTTTAGAAATACTTTTATATATTTTATTCATGATTTCAGCTGTTTTAGCAAGTTTAGCTTCTAATTTATTGTTGATTTCTTGTAATTTTTCATTATCCGCACGATATTTTTCATTTTCTTTTCTTAAATCAGTTATTTCTTTCATGACATTTTCTTTTTCACTAGTTGTTTCATGATTTAATTGATCAAGTTTTTCGATTTCTAATTGTAATTTTCTAATTTTATCTTCTTTAGCGTCAATTTCACTTTGCATATTTTCATATCTATCTACAAAGCTAGATACAGCAGATGTAACCTCGTCTAAATTTTCTTCTACTTCTTTTTGCTTTGGCTGTTGATTTGAAACTACAGGTGTTTCTGGTCTTAATAGTTCTGGTTTTACTTCTTTTGGAATAGAGTCTAGATCTAAATCCTCCATGACATTTGAAAGGTTATCGATTTCATCTAATAGACTTTCAGCTTCTTTTGGAGAAATTTTAACCATTTCGTCAACGAAGTCAGTTTCATCTTTTTCTTCTTTTGGAGTATTTTTTATTTCTTCTAGATATTTTCCATAGATGTTTAATTCAGTAATTTTGCTCATGATATCTTCGATACCTACAGCATATTTATTCATAAGATTACGAATGTTTTTATCTTTAGAATAAGTGTCAAAAAACTCATCATCATCTGGGATTAGAATATTAGCTCTAAACATTTGTTTTTCTTCTCTACCTTGTTCACCATCACTAAAGGCAATATCCATATTTTCAATTACAGCATCAATAAACTGATTTTTCTTTTTAACAGCTTCATCAATTGGCAATTTTTTTAATGATTTAAATATTTTTTTATTATCTTCTCTAATATCTTGCGCTAATTTTTTAATAGCTAAAAATCTTTCTTTTTCTAACATATTTCCACCTCTTTATTCTTTTATAACCTTTATTTAAGCTCTTGAATCGTATTTACCATCTTTAGTTGAAACAATGACATGTTCATGTTCACTTATAAACAATGGAACTTTTATGGTAAGGCCATTTTCTAAGGTAGCTTCTTTAGTAGCATTAGTTGCAGTATTTCCTTTGACAGCTGGCTCAGATTTTGTAACTTCATATTCGATTTTTTCAGGTAAAGTAATACCTAATACTTCACCTTTATAGAAAGTCACTTCTACTTCTAGTCCTTCTTTTAAGAATTTGGCATTATCGCCTAGGCTATCTTTAGATAAGTCCATTTGTTCATAAGTTTCCATATTCATAAAATTATACATGTCACCGTTACTATAAAGATATTGCATTGGCTTTTTTTCTATTATAGCTTTTTCAAATTTAATATTTGTATTGAATGTTTGCTCAATTGTTGAACCAGTTCTTAAATTTCTAAGTTTAATGCGGACAAAGGCAGGTCCCTTTCCTGGCTTAACGTGTAAGAATTCTAAAATTAAATAGATATTCCCGTCAATTACAACTGTCATTCCATTTTTAATATCATTAATGTTAATCATACTTTACCTCCATGAATTATTTTTTTTCATTGTGCTCTGTATGTTTACAACATTTAGGGCAGTATTTGTTTAATTTTAGTCTTTCAGGCGTGTTCCTTTTATTTTTTTCTACACGATAGTTTTCACTTTTACATACACTGCAGACTAAAGTTATATTGTCTCTAGCTTCGCCTTTTTTTGCCATAATTATCCCTCCTTTTCGCATTTCTTATAATATTATATCAAATTATGGATAAATTTCAAAGTATTTTTTAGATATTCTTTGAGCTAAGCGTTTATTTATAGCTGATTGGTGGCTAGTTCGGCCATCAGGTCTAGAAATATTTGGAGAGACAATGGTAAATGTTACTTTAGGGTCATCATATGGGGCATAAGCTACAAATGTTGTACTTATGGTTTCTTTATCAATTTTATCATCTCCATTGGTATCAACGAAACTTTGACTAGTTCCTGTTTTTCCAGCCGGTTTATAGGCCATATCAATATATCCAGCTCCAGTTCCATATTTTAAGACGGCTTCAAATCCTTCATGAACTCGGTCCATATATTTTTGTTCAGTATTTACTTTATTTAGCTCTTTTTTATTTTGATCATAGGTTGTTTCATCATTATATAATCCTTTATATAAGTATGGCCTCATTCTAGTTCCGTTATTAGCAATAGTACTAATATACTGCGATAATTGAATTGGAGTATAGTTATCATACTGCCCGATTGAGAAGTCTAGTAATAATCCAGAGGTGGTATTACTTCCTTTGATACCAGTACTTTCATTAGGTAGGTCAATTCCAGTTTCAACGCCTAAGCCAAATTCAGCAAAGGTATTTCTATATGTGTTGAAGGCTTCTTTATCAATTACTAATGGTTTATTATAATTATAAGTTCCTTTACCAACTTTTATGGCTGTATAATATTGATAAGTATTTGAAGACTGAGCTAAAGCGGTGATATCATTTAATCTACCCAAATATTTCCAAGAACATTTTTCAGGTGTGGCAGCTATTTTAACACAATTATCATATCTTACTTCGCCTATTTTTAATGCGCCAGTATTATAGCCTACTATATGACTTGCACCTTTTACTACAGAGCCCATGACAGCAGTTGATTGAGTGATACCAGATGTAAAATCGATAACACTATAAGAACCATCATCATTTTGTTTTAATTGTTTACCGGCCATAGCTAAAATCTCACCTGTTTTAGGATTTGTTATAATAACAAATGATCCGTTATAATATTCGGTGTTGGCTTCTTTTTTGGCGTTTATTACTTCTTCGGTTAATATTTCTTCTAGGGCTTTTTGAAGTTCTATATCAATGGTTAAAACGATGTCATTACCTCTTTTTCCTTCTTCTAGCAATTTGTATGAGCCATCAGACATTACTTGATATTTATTTTTCTTTCCTTTTAAAATATCTTCATATTGATATTCTAAGTTGCTAGTTCCTACTCTATCGTCTAGACTATATCCTTTATCTAAGTATTCGTCTTTTAATTCGGCAGGTATACCACTTTTACTAGTTGAAACATTTCCCAAAATGCTTCTAAAGACTGATCCGTAAAGATATGTTCTTTCCCAATCTAATTTAGTACCAACGCCTTCTAGTTCACTTAGATTTTCAGAAACTAAGGCATATTCTTCGTCAGTTACTTCTTCGTTTTTTATAACTTTTTCGTCGTAAGAATATCCAGTGTTCATAAGGGTATAGATATAGGCGGCTTTTTTATCTATGTCTGTATAAACCGATAAATCTTCAGGGGTAACTCTTTCGATTTTTAAATCATAAATATCATCGCTAGTTAATTTTCTTTCTTCGAGTTTTTGCCATTCTTCGTCGGTTATTTTTTTATTTGCTTCATCTGGGTGATTTTTTATCCAAAAATTTTTAAAGTTATAGTCATTTAATTTAGAACTATCTAAGGATATCATGTTAGCTAGTTTATAGGCTATTTTGATTTCTTTTTTAGTGGTTATGCCAGAAGGTTTTTTATAATATATGACTTTAGATGGTTTATTATCGACGATTAGCTTTCCATTACGATCATATATTCTACCTCTTGGAGCGGATTCACCATAAATGATTGTTTTAGTAAGATTTTCTAATTCTTTACTATATTTTTCCTTTCCTGCAACTTGAACAAGGAATAAGGAGGTGACTAGTATTAATAAGGCTAAGATGATGATGAATGTTAGGATGTTATATCGTTTTTCAATTTCAATTTTTATATCTTTATTTTCTTTATATGAGTTAAAGTTATAATTTTGTTTACTTTTTCTTTTAGATATTTTTAAGTATTTTTTTCTTTTTGGAAGTTTATTTTTCATAATTGGTCACCTCACTATTCTTATTACATATTTTATTATAAGGGGGAATTTATGCATAGAATTTTAATTGAAAATTATATTAAACAAATTAAAAAGAATGATATTTTTAATTTTGGGCTTAAGAATGATATAGAATTATCAGATGAAGAAGTGGAATTATTATACCACTATTTAAATAATTATTGGGAAGATTTATTATATGGTGATTCGAGAAGTGTTTTTTTGAGTATGGAAAAAAAACTTGATAAGAATCAATTTTTGAAAATTCAAAGTTTATTTAAGGAGTATTATGATAAATATCAAAATTTTCTATAATAATTTCTTGTGTCTTCTAAAAGATTAGGGTTATATTTTTTTCTTTTTATCATTTCAATTTCAAATTTATATGGTGGATAAGTGCGGTCATGGCCACCGGCAATACTGATAAATGGGGTTTCTAAAATTTTAGGAACTTCTTTTAATTTTTCGTTATAGATTATTTTAATTAAATTATCAAAGCCAATTGTTCCAAGTCCAATGTTTTCGTGACGATCTTTATGAGCTCCTTTTACATTTTTACTATCATTTATATGAATGCATTTTATTTTATTTATACCGATAATTTTATCAAATTCATCTAAGAGTTTATCAAAGTTTGTAATGTCATATCCAGCGTCGTTTAGATGACAAGTGTCTAGGCATACTCCTATTCTATCTTTATTACTAACACCATCAATAATGGTTTTTAACTGTTCAAAAGTGGCACCTAGTTCAGTACCTTTACCGGCCATGGTTTCCAAGCAAATTATAGGTCCTTCTTTTTCTTTTAAGATGATGTTTAAAGCATTTATGATGTTTTTTAACCCCTTTTCTTCACCTAAGTTAACATGGCTACCAGGGTGCAGAACAATTTTGTTTATGCATAAGCTTTTGGCTCTTTCTAATTCTTGATTTAAAAATTTTATTGTAAAGTTATATTTTTCTTTATCTAGATTATTGGCTAAATTTATTATGTATGGAGCATGAATTATAACATTGTCTATATCAATGTTATGTTCTTTCATTAAGTTTTTTGCCTCTTCGGTTTTTGTTTCGTTTATTTTTCCTCTAACAGTGTTTTGAGGGGCACCTGTATAAAACATAAAGGTGTTTGCGCCATATTTTAAGGCTTCATTTGTACATCCTAATAGACCTTCATCTTTGTTAAATGAAACATGGCTTCCAATAATTACTTTTTCCATAAAAATCACCTAGAAATATAATACCACATTTCTAGGTTACTCGCCTACTAAATCTCCTAAAATTTTAAAACTTCCACTAATTATTTTTTGAATTACTTTTTCTGTAGTGTTAGATATAGAAAGTCCAGCTTTGGATACTGCATTTTGATAATTTTTATTGTTGATATCAATATATTTTTCAATGTCAACATTTTTTCCTTCTTTGACATCTTGTTCAAATTTTTCAATTTGTTTATTGGTTAGGGATACTTTTTTACTATTACGGTATTCAAAGTAGCCAGTGCTTTGAGAAAGATATAGAGCAAAAAAGGTTACGAAGCTAATTAATATGGCATATCTAAATAATTTATTTAATTTTTTATGATTCATTTACATATTCTCCAATGATTGGGGCAATTAATTCGATGGTGTTTAATACTTCATCAATGGTGTTTTCTTGCCCACCTATTTCAATCAAGATGATATTAGGGCTTAAATCTTGATTATATATGCCATTTGAATCTTCGCCACCTTTAGTTAATACACCTCTAGTTAATGTTGGATATTTTTGTTTTATTTTATCATTGATTGTGTTCGTTAGTTTTAAATTTGCTTCATAGTTTTGATGCTTTTCTCCGACAACAAAAGAAATTTTGGCACATGATTTATTATTTATTGTAATGGTTGAACTTTTTTTAGGTAGAGCATCTCTATGAAGGTCAATTATTAATTTATAGTTTTGATATTTATTTAAGGCATCTTTTAGAAAAACACGACTAGCTTGATAACTTTTACTATATTTCATATTATTCAAGTTTAAATAATCAGTGATATTATCTTCCATGACATCAGCTTTAATATTAATTTCCGCTAATTTATCTTGAAGGATATATGAGGCCATCATAACACCAGGAGTTATATTATAGCCTTCTAAGCCTTTACCTTGGTAGGCTTCACTTTGGTGTGTGTTATAGATAAAGACTGTGGGGTTTATATTTAGTTTTTCGACTGTTTCTAATTTTGGGTTATTTACATAGGTCATGTTTTCTACATTAGGAGTAAAGTGTAAGGTGTTTTCTAAAATAGATATGGGTTGATTGACGTCTAAGATTTTAGAGAATAGTTTGGTAAAAATATCACTAGATTTTTTTTCGTATAGTAAGTGGTAATTTGAATCAATCATTAGAGCTTTGATGAATTCTTCATTCGAATCAACGAGTTTGATGTTCATAATTATGTTAAAGGCTAATTCATAACCTAAGAACATGATAAAAGCGTAGGCAATTAGTCTGAATTTAAATTTACGTTTTTTCTTTAGTTTTATTTTTTGCATGTTTATCCCTCTATTTCTCCTTAATTATATGAGATAGGAATTAAATAAAATGTAGAAAAAAACAAAGTTTATTTACTTTGTTTGAGTGATTTTTTTGTGTAAAGCGATGTTTAGTCCTTTCGCGATGACTTCAGCAAGCTTTGATATAACAAAGTCTTCTTCTTTAGGGGTGACCATAAGATTATAACCAATGGGGTTTAAGATTTCGTAGATTAATTCTTTTGTTTCATCTTCAGAGAGGGTTCCAACCATACCTAAAATTTTTTGTTTTTCTTCTTGGTTTATTTTGAATTTTTTACTTAATTTAAGATAATTGACGTTAGCGGTTAATTTGGCGGCTGGATTATTTATATTAGCAGTTTGGTAGGCAAAGTGGTCATATAGGTAGTTTATTGTATCGCTTACTATGGAAGCTGCATCAACAACGGTGGGTATTCCAATAGCAATGGTTGGAATACCTAATATTTCTTTGGATATTTCTTTTCGTTTATTACCTACTCCACTACCAGGATTAATTCCAGAGTCAGTCATTTGGATAGTTTTATTGACTCTTTCTACTGATGAGGCGGCTAAGGCATCTATGGTAATTACGAAATTTGGTTTAACTGTTTTTACGATACTATTTAAAAGATCACTGGTTTCAATACCTGTTTCACCCATGACCCCTGGGGATATTGCACATACACGTCTAAAGCCTTCTTCTAGGGTTCCATAAAGATAGATATAATTTGTGACTAAAGTTTTTGATACGACAAGTGGTCCAAGGGAATCTGGGGTTGATTTTTCATTTCCAAGGCCAATTATTAGGCACATGTCATCATCTTTTATGTTTTCTAATTTTAAAAGTTTTTGGAGTTCTTCTGCAAAAATATTCCACAGTTTTTCAGCGTTAGTATGATCGGTGACGTCTTCAAATTCTATGGTAGTATAATTACCTTTCTTTTTGTTTATTTGTTTAGCTTCTTGTTCATTTAGAGTAATATTTGTAATTTTAATATCATCTATTTGTCTAGTGGGAGTTGTTTTTACTAGTTCAACTGCAAGGTCAGTTCTTAAGATGTTATTTTTTAAATCTACTTCATGTTTCATGTTTTCACCTCCTTTTTATTTTTGACAAAAGGTGAAAATTCATACGAAAATATGAAAAATTCTTGATTTTTAAATGTTTTTTTGTTAAAATGGATATACATGTGGCTTGGAGGTGAAATTTATGGCCAACTTAAAGAATGCGAAAAAAAGAGTTTCTGTTAATATTAAAAAAGAAGCAAGAAACAATGAATATTCTGCTAGTGCGAAGACTGCTATTAAAAATACTTTAAGAGCTATTGCAAAAAAGGACAAAGAAGCAGCAGCAACTAATTTAAAAACTGCCATTAAAAGAATCGACAAGGCAGCTGGAGCTGGAGTAATCGCTAAAAATACTAGTGCTCGTAAAAAATCAAGATTAACTAAGAAAGTAAATGCGATGGAGTAATTTACTTTTTTATTTTATTAGGGGTGATTAAATGAAAAAAATTGGTAGTTTTTTAACGGTTATTATATTTTGTGCGCTATTTATATTAGGGTTTACATACCGAGAGGATATTGTAAATTATGTAATGCAGACAGCTTTACAAAATAAAGAAGTTACAATGCCTAGTGAAACTTCTAATTATACAAACTATGAGTTTGCGTTTATAAAGGAAACTGATGATTTTCATGTCAAGGATAAACAAGGCATTTTAAATGCAATATATACGATATTAAATCATGGAATGACTAGTTTTACGTTTTATTGTGATTCTAGTTATAATTCTTGTTTAGAGGATTTAGATAGTATATCACAGGATCAAATTTTACTTTCAACAATTAATAATTTTGTATCTCCTTATAACAGTTATGAAAAAATTTATTTTAAAATTTCTTCTTTTGGAGAAGTTAGTATTGAAATAGATAAATTATACTCTGATGAAGAGATTAAAGAAGTTAATGAAAAGATTAATGAGTTTGAAAAGAATAATATTAAAGATAGTATGAGTGTTCGTGATAAGATTAAAGCTTTTCATGATTATTTAATTAATAATAGTTTATATGATAAAGAAAGAGCTAGTTTAATTGAAAAAGGTCAAGATTCTGGAGAAGGTAATTCTCATAAGGCAACTGGTCCACTTATTTCTGGTATTGCTTTATGTAGTGGTTACAGTGACGCAATGAAAATTTATTTAGATAGATTAGGTATTCCTAATTACAAGATATCTAACAATAATCATATTTGGAATTTAGTTTATATAGATGGCAAATGGCTTCATTTGGATTTAACTTGGGATGATCCAGTTACTTCTGACGGTTCAAATATTTTACTTGATAGATTTTTCTTAATTACTAATAGCGAATTACAAAAA
The DNA here is from genome assembly GCA_944358535.1 of uncultured Bacilli bacterium. Lineage (GTDB taxonomy): Bacteria > Bacillota_I > Bacilli_A > RF39 > UBA660 > Coprosoma. The sequence goes on from CALVRH010000024.1 coordinate 18,966, forward strand.
TTAGATTCTAGTGGTCATAAATTTGATGAAAAATATTATCCCGAAGCAATAAACAGTTAAGATAAATTTCTTAACTCAGACTGTTGACAAAGTAAGTTCAAAATAACAAGAACTTACTTTGTCAACAGTCTGAAAAACGCATGATGCGTTTTTTTAATTTTGTTTTATTGGTAAAGTTATAGTAACTTTAGTATATTTATTTTCTTCTGATTCATAGTTTAAAGTACCATTATGAGCTTTAATAATTTCTTCAGATAGTGATACTCCTAGTCCTGTGCCTTTTGGTTTTGTTGTATAAAAAGGCTCTTTTATTTTATTTAATAGTTTGCTACTCATACCTTTTCCATTATCTTTGACGGTTATAATGATATTATTATTTTTTATTATTTCTTTTACTTCTATTTTACCTTTTTTATTTTTGGGAATAGCTTCGACGCTATTTTTTAAAATATTTATAAATACTTGGGTAAGTCTATTATAATCAGCATTTATATAAATATCATCATCAATAATATTTTGTTTTAATTCAATGTTGTTTTTATTACATAACATTTTTATATTTTTAATTACTTCTTCAATTAACAGGTTTATATCAATAATATCTTTATTTATTTTTACTTTATTCATAGCTAGGAAATCTTCTAGTAATAATAAGGTTCTATTTATTTCATCTTTTAAAATTGGGATGTATTTTTTGAAATGTGTTGGATTTTCTTTATCAAACATATCTAAGTAGCCCTTGCACACAGCGATAGGATTTTTTATTTCATGAGTAATTCTAAATAGTGATGTTTTTATTTGCTTATTCCTTTCTATTTCTTTGATGTTCATATGTAGTTTTAGAATGTCTTTAGTTTTATTTAATAAATATGCTATTAATAGTGATAGGATATATAGGAAAAGACCAGAGACTAATGTTTCTACTATATAAAATGGAAATTTATAATTTAAATAGCTTAATAAAATAATTGTGAAAATGGTCTTTGAAACAGTGAAAGTTAAAATAAAATTATGAAGGGTTAATTTTTTTGATAGTTTTAGATAGAATAGATAATAAATTACATATTCTAAAATTATAATTAATAAATAGTTTTGATAATAATTATAATAGTAACTAATCATTATGAGTGAGGTTATAGCTACCGATAAGTTTGATTTTTTAACATATGATAAAATTAATGGAACGTTTATGATTAAAAACGGTATTCCTGAATATAAGGGATCTGTATATTTCAAAATTAAGTATAAAATTGAGAAAACAGTTACGACAAATAGTAAATCATTTTCTTTTTTACTAAAAGTTTTAGTGTATGCGAGGTATAGTAAATATACCATTAATGGAAAAGTTATTAAAACAACATCTAAAATCATAGTATCGAATATTTTCATTTTTATCACCGACATTATTTTACAAAATTTATGTGTCGAAGTTTGTCGAATATTGAAAAGTATTGAATTTTTTGGTGAACAAAGGTCAAAATAAATTTTGACTAGCTTACCTCACGGTAAGCTTTTTCTACTTCACAGAAACCTAAGGCTTCTCCATAGACCAGTATCGGATGGTCGCCACCCAATGCTGTCAAGTTAAGCAATGTCTAAAAACTTGATCTATGATTAATTCTATGCTTATTAGCTGTTCTTGTCTTAT
>CALVRH010000025.1 GCA_944358535.1 uncultured Bacilli bacterium
GACTTATCCACAATAAAAATATTCAGCTAAATAGGCCGAATATTTTATAAATTATCTTTTAGGCTGTGAATAGTAACAAAAAAAGAACTATCACTCAGATAATTCTTCATCATTCTCATTATTAGTATCAACACCATTAATAAATTTCTTACTACAGCTCCAAATATCACTAACAGTTGTTCCATCTGGATTAGTACTGTCCTCTACACCAGAAACCAAATTAACAGCGAGTTGAACTATAAATATAATCAAAAATACAATCAAAGCAGAAATAAGACGCGACACAAATGCTTTCTGATATTTTTTAATATCTTCTTCTTTTTTAGCTACAACAGACTTTGCAAAATCTAGCATTCCCCAAATAATAAGTAATATTGGGACTACAATCTTAATTCCCTTAATAATTGTTGACACAACATTAAATAAAGCATTTGGAACTAAAATTCCTTCACACAAAGTTGAATCAGCTACATCTAACATATAAAATATATCCATATCTAATTCCTACTTTCTAAAATAAATTATGCTCCACCTGGTTCGCCATTAATCAACTCTTTAGCACAGCTCCATGCAGTACCAGAATCATTTCCTTCGCCACCAATACTTGCAGCTAAATTAATAGCAAGTTGAACTATTGTAACAATTAAAAATACAACAACCGCTGCAATCAATCTTTTAATAAAAGTCTTTTGACCAGCTTTAATCTTATCCTCATCTTGTCCAATAATTGCTTTAGCAAAATCAATCATACCCCAGATAATAAGTAAAATTGGTACTACAACTTGAATAGCAACTACAATTAAATGAATGACATTTCCTATACCTTCTGGAATTCCGGATTCTCCACCTTCACCAGCAGGAAAAAGTTCAGTACAATAATTCAAAACATTGATTAAATTCAACATAAAATAAACCTCCTTAATCTATATAATAAATATACCTTTTATTACAAATTTTGTCAATACAATTGCACTTTTAAAAGCAAAATAAAATGTAAAGAAAAAGAATTATTTAAATAATCCCATAATTCCTTTTTTATCTTTTCCTTCGTTAGAAGCATCTTGTTTATAAAAACCTAATTTAACAAAAAATTCATCTAATCCTTTATTTTCATCACTTTGGTCATTTAAAGGTGGTATAGTTGAAAACACATTAAGCCCTGTTTCAATTTCAAAATCAGAAATATCCTGACTATTAAGCATACATTGATTCAAAACAATTTTTTTATTCTTATTTCTTTCAAAAACCTTAGGATCACGTGCCAATAACTTATTAAGCTGAATTTTAGAAGGTTCAATCAAATATATAACCTCACTAGAAAAAGTATCAGCAGTTGGACTAGTATTACCATCAAGTAAAATTATATCTGAAGTACTATATTTAGAAATAGTATTACCAAGTTCACCACTAGTAATGCTATACATCTTATCTTCATCAAAATACATAAAATCATGTTTATCTACTTCTACTGCTACTACATCATAATTACGCTCCAATTGTTTTTTTGCAATATAAATTAATGTTGTAGCCCCAGCCCCAGGTGTAATATCCTTAAAACATATTACTGAACACTTTTTAAATTCTTGAGAATAATTAGCAGGCGCCTCACCACCATAAGATGCACCATGAGTAGTATCTAATTGATGATACTGAGCAACATCACGATAACTATTAGGATGCTCAACAAGCCATTTGACACCATCAACATTCATTGTAAAATTATAAATACCCATCGAAATCAAATCAGATAAATATTCGGGATCAGAAGTCTCTGGTGAACCATCAAGTAACAAAACTAATTTATCAACATCTAAAGATAAAGAAAGTTGTTGTAAAGTCTTAATATCTTTATAATTTTTTAAAGCGGTAACATCCAAAATCATCTTTTGAAAAAAGAAATTTTGAAAAGTATTTATAATTTCATCGACAGTAAACTCACCCTCTAATTTATTTATAACCTCAACATCTAAATTAGATAAAGCCTCACGATACTTATTTGCAATTATTACATTCATGATATCACCGTCCTAACTATTAATCTCATTAAAAATCATAGTTTCCCCACTTACAGGAAGTTTAAGTAAACCACCGATAACTGGAATATCAAAATACATATAAGTGATAACGCGGTAATACTTACCACATTTAGCTGCATCAGCTCCACTTCCGCATGTATCAAACTCATATACACAATATTGATAATCACTTTCACCATTTACTAGCTGACCACCACGTCCACCATTACCACTTACAGTAGCTGCACAAACATCAGAATTCTTGTTATATCCAACATTTGCTCTATAACCAATATTACTAAGCCAATCATCAATACGAGCTTGTGTAGAAGTAGTAAAACCTTGGTCCTTTTCAATTTCTTCAATAACTTTATTCTTTGCTTTAAAACCTCTAGAATAAGAAAGAGACCCTAAAAACATAAGAATCAAAATTATTACAAAAATAATAATTAAATTAAATACTCCAGCATTTGCTATAGCCTCTTTCATATTCTAACACCTTGCCTTTGATCATCGCTAAAATTATATATTCTCTCGCCTTTTGTATAAACCGGTACTTTAAATGCGCCAACAATAGGTAAATCAACATAAATGTAACTTGTAAGTGCATAATTATAATATATTGGCTCATTATCACCATTAATTCTTCCTGACTCTTGCGACCCACGGTCATCACTATAATAATAAACGCAGTATAAATGTTTCGCATTTTTAGCAGTTAATAAAGTGCCACCATTCATAGTATCTGGACAACCATCTTGTCCAGTTGGACTATATGTATAACCAATAGAAGTTAAAAACTGTTCCATCTCTGCTTCAGAAAACTGATTATAACCCTCGAACTTATCTATAATATAAAGTAATCTTTCATTAACTTTAAATGCTTTATAATAACTAATCGTAGCCGAAAGTAAACCAAATACAATTATAATAAACAATATAATCATATTGTATAAAAATACACTACCTATTCCTTCCCGCATTATAATTCACCGCCTTATTATCCAAGAAAAGCCTGCTTCCAAAAAAGCAAGCTTTATGATGCATTCGCGTCGCCTTGAGCAGATTGAATACACCTATTGTATAAAGTAGTATTCTCTCCATCACATTCACTACCTTTCCAGACACCTCCAGCATCTGTACAGCAAGCACGTTCAGCAGTACTACTCATCAAACTATTGACAAGTGGTGTAACAACTGCAACAATAACACCAATCAAAATAATAGCAACAACTGTTAAGTTTGCTTCTCCTGCTGCTTCTTTCATTCACTATCACCTACCCTCCTATTTTTAATTATAACATAATTTATCAAAAATGACTACACTTAATAACTCATCATCATCATCATTGACAAAAGTAAAAATCCAAGTATACCTCCGCCAGTACCAAAAAGCATCATCATTGTCTTATTTTCCATCTTTTCTAGACGCTCTTTGTATTTTTGTTCACGAGCTTTATTCTGTAAAGTAGAAATTGTTCTTGAAAACATAAGTAACTGTTCCTGCTTATTTTCCTGACTACCAAGTCCAAGACGATATAAAAGCCTCATCATTCTCATTGAATCACGTACAGGATACTCATGAGCAAAATCCATATAAGGTTGTACAGATGAATCTCCTGCATCAATCTTTGCTACTAATTCCCTTAAACCAGATTTAAATAATTCAGGTGCGGTATCAATTGACCTAGCTAAAGCCACAGGCACTGTATAATGCTGAACTAAAATTTCTAGTCCCTTTAAATAGTATGGAAGAAGCAAATTGATTTTATGCAAATTTTGCTTATAAAAATTACTTAACTGCATATAAGGTAACTTAAAAAATCCAAAGCCAATCAATAAAGAAAGTAATATATAAGCAAATGATAATTGTTGTAAAAAGATAAATAAACAAAATATAATTCCCACAATACCGTTTCGTACTCTAAGACCATACATCTTATTTACATCAATATCACTACCATACTTGATTTTAAGTAAAAACTCATAATCATCTTCCATCAAAACCCTAAAATAAGGTTCAGTCTCTTTAATGAATTTGTTAGAACTAAAATGATTGTTAACTTCAAGTATAAATATTACAATAACTGCAATAATTATAAACATTAAACCTATACTCATATTACTCAGCCCCCACATCTTCATTATAATATTTTTCACCAGATAAGATAAAGAATGTATTTAACCATATAATTCCATGTAATAATAATTGAACCCACCAATTAGTAAGCATTTCATTATACGTTTCCATACCAAGCATAAATTGAACAAGCATAACCATTAAATAAAGTATAATACCAAACTGTAAAAACTTTTTATGGAAAGTTGCTCTATCAATTCTATCACGGTAAACACTTTCAACAAGCATATCTATATCCTGACTCATATTTTCCAAAGATTCTCCAGCATCCCTAGAACCTTCATTAGTAATTTGTAAAAATAATTGATGCATATTTCTAACAATATAGAAATCATACTTTGAATTCATATAATTTATAGATTGATCAATTGTACCATTTTGATAAGCCATATCAATCATCATCTTAACATCAGCTTTTACAGGATCTTCAAGAACATTTGAAGCATAAACACCTTCTAAAGCCTTAACAAATGATTGTGTAGTAGCAAATTCCATTATTGTATTTGTTGTATAAACCTGTATTTGTTCAAAAATAAACTCACTATAAAGTCTTTTACATCTTAAATAAGTTAAATATGGAATAACAGCCACAGCCAAACATGCATAAATAATTGATACCAAGATATTATAGAAATACAAATATGTAATTACCGCTGCACCAACAGCAAATACTACAATTTGAATCATATATTGTCTTGGAGTATACTCTTGACCAAGCTCCTTAATCTTTTCCCTAATTACTCTAAATGAATAAGGAGCATACTTTTCATAAACTACACCAAGTTTCTTATTAATAAATTTATAAACATTATTAGTGCTACTATTATTACGATATAACACAATAAATATAGCAATAATCGTAACAATTAAAAGAATTACAAAAGTCATAGTACCCTCCTTTACTCAAATAAATTTTCCACTGATTTTCCAGCTTCAGAAGTTTGTAAATTAACATTAGATGTTGGTTGAACATTATTAAACATACCGCTGTTTAAATTAGAATTTACTGAAAAGTTATTCATATTAGAACTATTAACAACTTCTTTCACCTCAAAATTACCTTGATTAACTTCATTTAACACGCTAGTATTAACTGTAGGCGCTGTATTTGGTTTAACATCACCAACAATAACATTAGAATCATTATTTAAAGAAGCATTCTTCTCTGCATTACTCTTTAAAGAATCACCATCAGTATAAGTATCTCCAGCCATATTTCGAAGCTCCTTAGGTAAAAATACACCCTGAACTTCCAAATAATCAATCAAATATGGACTTGGATTATTTCTAATTACCTTACCATCCGCACCCTTTCTGTAAATTACATTATGCCCAGCCTCATTAGTATCATTAGTTACATAAAACTCGGTAACCTCTGCAATCTCTCTTTTAAAATTATGAGTCGCTTTATCAGTATAACCACGAATATAAACACCAAGCTGAATATATCTACAAATAGAACTCATAAATTGATCCAAATCTTGATTAGTCTCAAGCAAACTATATAAACGGTTAGGAATAGATGAAGCTTTATCGGCATGAATTGTCGATAATATATAGTGTCCAGAAGAAATTGAGTTACGAACAGCTAATACAGCTTCGGCACTACGAACCTCTGAAAGTAAAATCCATTTAGGATTTTGTCGCATACACGCTTCCAAAATATCCGTATAAGAAGCAATATTATTAGTTTTCATAGCTACAATATCGCGATGTGGAAAAATCTTATCCAAATGTAATTCCAAAGTATCCTCAATTGTAATTATTTTTTCATCTTCAGCAATTTTTGAAGCTAAATACTTAATAAACTCTGTTTTACCAGAACCAGTTTCACCACAAGCAATTATATTACAGTGTCCAAGTACACATTGCTCTAAAAAATCAATAACATCTAATTCAACGTATTTCTCAGCTACTATTTTGTCCTTTTGTAAACGTATTTTAGCCGGTGTCTTACGAACAACACAAGCAATTCCGTTTTGAGCAATTGATGAATGGATAAAAGCTAAACGTAACTCAGCGCTTTCAGCATCCAAAAATGGATGAGCCATGTTAAAGGTTTTACCCATAACATTTGAACACTGAAACGCAAGCTTTTCCATAAATGCATCATTAATAGCTGGATTTTCAATTCTAAATATTCCTTTAGATAACGTCTTTAAATGAATCTGTCCACCATTATCATAAGAAATATCAGTAATATCATCGTCTGCCAAATAAGGTTTCAAATGACCAAAATCAATTTGATCAAACACATTATTATTCATATTATGACTCCGAATTAGTTGAATTAGTCATTGGAATATCAACAGTAATTGTATGTGCTGTACCATCTTGTTCTTGAACAGTTGCTGTCAAAGTACCATTACCAGTATAAACAACATCTTGTGTAGTTTTATTAACCGTTTGAGATCTTCCTCCATCTTTTACATAAGTACAAGTATAAGTACTACCACACCCCTCTGGATAAGTAATAGTTACCGTATTTCTCTCTCCTCCAGTTTCACTAACTGTAGGTGCTAAAGGATCTGTTGTACTCTCATCAGGAATTGGAATATTAACTGAATGTGCATCAATATAATCAACTAATTGTTGTGTAGAAACTTGTGTAGCTCCTTCAGTATCTACTGTTCCACCATGTGGTACAGGATAAAGTTCAACACCTAAAGAACCCATATAAGAAGCTTTCTTAAGCATTAAATATAAATCGGTTTTCAAACCAAATATCATCATAGATGGCGTTCTTTGCTCACTAGTATTTTCAAATACTGCACGGCCAGAAGAATCCTTAACCGCTAAAACTTCGATATTTTCAATAAGTTTACCAATCATTATTTTTTCATCTTGGCCGTCTCCAACCTTCATGTAAATATCGATTTTATTTCCAGGGAAAATTGAATTACCATAAGTACTTTCCATATCGACTGGAAAATTATAAACAACTTCTCCAGATTTAACTTTTGCAAAAGCCGCATCAGGAAGCTCATCCTCAGAAATTACTGAATCAGTATAAAACATACTTCCCTCAGGAATAACTGAATTTACATTTGAATACATGCCAACTATCTGTGACCTAGATCTAATAACATTATCACTAAGTGAAACATTTGGCATATCAATCAATGAAACCATATCATCAGTTATCTCTGTTCTTGGTTGAATAGTTTGTGTAGCAACCGGAATTTGAATAGGTTCCACTGCTCTGTTGATCTGTGTACTATAACCAACATAAAGTAAAATCAAAATAATAATAACTCCAATAATTGTTACCATATTTTTATTCTTTAAAAACTTTTTAGCCGAAGCTGTCAAATTATTCATATACTCATCCTCTCTTTTCTTTTATTTTTTTAATAAGGTACTTCTAAAATGGCATCAATTCTATTTTGTAAATCAAATGTCATCTCAGTACTACCAACAACGCCCACAACTCCACTTTGTACACTTAAGCTTACTTTTGGTGGACTTTCATTTATATCATAAAACTTTATTACATAATTTCTAGTTGTACTAGCACTCTCTGCATATCTTCTAATAAAGTTTTCAACAAATTTTTCACGGTAAATCCGAATAGTTCCGTTAGTTCGATATGAAGCATAATCAAATGCATCCCACATAGCTGCCTCCGTAACTTCTTTTAAAAGCTGTGAATTATGTTCATCAGTATTAGTTAAATTTTGGAATAAAACAATGAAGAAAATAGATAAAATCCCAAGACCAACTACAAATATACCCCAAAACGATTCCTTCATGTTTTATCACCCCCTAAACAGCCTTATTACAAGTATTAAACTCCGATTTACTATCTGCATTTGCACACTCACCAGTAACTTCTATCTCATCATCCAAAAACTTACTAATACACGCCTTACCATTATCTATACAACTTAAATCCCAATTATCATATTTGTTGTCGTCATTATAATTTCTAATTTTTTTAATAGTAGCTGTATCTAACGTAACCTCATATAAAACATGATTTTCATCATATACCTTTGAACCCTCTTTTTTGCCACTGCTCTTTTCTCTAGTAATATGATTTTTAACAGTTAAATTATTATAAGCACAACTATATACTCCATTTACATAACTGCACCAGTTAGACCCTGTATCTCTATTTTCAGCATCTTGTCCTGGAAATGGATCTTCTAAATCTATAGTCCTATAAATCACATCTGTACTACCGCCAGGTCCAGGACAATAAGGCTCACCATTAATTGTTGGCATAGGGGCACACTCTCCAGACGGACAGCATCCATAAGGACAATCACTTTCAGGACAAACATAATCAGTCTCATTTCCAGCTAAACACATGCCTGTAGAAGAATCATAAGTAGTTCCTCTTGCACAACAAGATTTTGTTACTGGATTCCAAGACACTTTAAGTCTATCTGCATCTTCCTCAGTTTTACAACTGCCACCATCGTTATCTCCAGGCGGATCAGTTGGAACACCATCTTTTTCGCAAGTTCCATTACTACTATTATATTCTGTACCAGGTGGACAACAATATCCTTCCTTACTATTCCAGTCAAGTTGCATATCTTCAGCATCTTGTGGACTATTACAACCATCTGGATTATCAGGATTATCAGGATTATCAGGATCATCTGGAGTAGTTGTAGTTAAAATTTTACATATATAATTTGAACCAACACTAGAATTAAATGTTTCAAATGAAAGTCCGTCTAAATTATCACCCCGTTTATCATTAACTCTTTCTCTTGCACACTCATCAAATTTTGAAGTCCCAAAACCATAGAGTTCTGCACAAGCACTATTTTCCAATTGTTCTCTAACACTATCACTATAATCGCCATTTATATACTGCTTATAAATGTTATCACCAGGATCCTCAGTTGCAAGAAAATCCTTGTCCGAAACAGCCTGTCCAATTTGTGAACCAGAACTCTCACCAGGTAAATCATAACCAAATTGGATATAAGCAGCTATCGCTGTTGTATCATTTACTTTAATACCATGATTTTCATAAGATACCGGCAAATTAGATATACCAACATCTTTGTATTTGCCTTTTTCGCCTTTCTCATGCATAGAAAGACCATCACTAAGCCTAATATAACGATAATAATTATCTGGCAACTTATAAAGATTAGTATTTTCCATAGTCATTGTTACAGTCTTACCTTCAGTAGCCATTCCCATTTTATAATCTTTTTCAGGATTACTCTTATAAACATTATATAAGTTAAACTTATCGGGATTATCCATACTGTATTTACTTTCAGCATAAGTTTCATTATATTTAAAATACATTGTACCCATGTCAGAATAAAAATCTTCCTTATTTTGAGACTCATAATTTGATAAAGCTGCTTGTTGTCTAGCAATAAATTCCGCATCAGTTTCTTTTTCGCCCTGAACAAGTTTTGCTTGACACTCCCTCATCCTATATACCTTATAAGGTTTTAAATTAGGAATCGGCGAAGCACCAAATGCCCTTAAAGCTGCTAAATCACTATCTTCTGGATATAAAACGAAAAACCTTCCTGGATCAACATAAATCTGATTATTCGCATTCGGAAAATAAATCGTAAACTCTTCACGACAAAAAATATCATTACCTTTATCAAAATAACCCTGAACATTACTATTTTCCGAACTACCACTATTTAATATAGCTCCCCAATTATCCGTATCCTTAATAACATACGCAATATTTTCTGGATCAGTACTATCACAATCTGTGTAAGCCATATCTACTGAGTAATCATAATCACCAAAAGGATCAGTTGTAAACCATAAAATATTATAGCCTAAACCATCTTGCCAATCTGCCAAAGCCGATGTTTTATCTTCACTAGAACCCCAAGAAAAACCAATACCGTTATTATTACACCATCTAACAAATGATGAACCATCAGAATATCTACCAATATTTCCTTTGCTATTTGTACCATTTTTAATATGTACATCATCTTGTTCAGTATAAAGTTCTCTAGCATAACCTGTTTGTCTACCAAATAACTGAACACATCTGCCAATTCTCGAATATACACCACCATTGCTTATCATATCACTAGCAACTTCTTTACGTGGTGCCGCAAAACTATTAGTATAACTACCACCTACACCATAAAGTTGTATTTTCTGAATCAAAATTCTATATCCATATGAATCTATAGTACCAGGATTTTGGTCTTGCTCTCTTTGCATATCAGTCTCACTCATACCAAAACCAGTATTACTATCCAAAATAACATTCAAAATCCACTCAGCACTTTCTACAGTCATACCAGGAAATAAATCAGATACAGCATAACCATTTTCTATTTGGTTAGCTAAATTAACTAATTCACCAGACGTAGTATAATGTACATTTGAATTTCTACCTTTCAAATATTCATAATATTCCTTTACTCTTTGAATAATAATTCCTGAATTACCATAGCTAAGATACGTATCACCTTGTGCAATCACTGTACTTAAAATCTCACGACTACCATCCTTATTAAAATAAGCCAGTTCATATTTATAGGCACCTGTTCTAATCGCATCTGGACCACCAAATTGATAATAAAATGTATTAGCAACCGTACCAGAACCTCCAGTACCGCCACCAGAACCAGAATCACCAGTACCTCCACCAGTTACAGCCCAAATTGATGTTGGAATAATAATTAATAAACACATGAAAATAATTAATGAAATAATTCTTTTTTTCATAATTCCTCCCCAATACTACTTGCGTTTTTTCGTAACAATTATAACAATAATCGTCACTACAATAATTCCACTAAGAATAGCAATCATTACAATATTATTTTTTAAAACTTCCAAAATTTTATCCAAAACGCTAGTTTCTTCTTCCTTAGTTATGCTCTGTTTCTCAGACAAAACATTTTTTTTATATGCATTAAATTCACTCATAAATTGAGAATGATCAATATTAATATTACCCCAAACCTGACAGTATTTAAAATTTGGATATTGTTGACAAACATCATACAAAGAATAAACATTAAAAACTGGCAAAGTTATCGTTTTTCTAATTAACTTAATTCCATGGCAAGCTGGATCATTTGAATAAATATCAAAACCATATGAACCACTAGCATAATTAAATACTTGTTCCTTTCCTCCAGCTATTACCCTATCATAAAGATCTGTAGCATATAAATCATTGGTTAAATTAGTCATAATTACTTGAAAACCATTTGTTTCACTATAAGTATAAGCAAGCTGTACATTACTCGCTAACCTAGAAAGTTCAGCTTGTCTTTGATAATCACATTCTGCATGCGTAATTATTGGAGTAATAAACATACAAATAATTGTAAATAGTAATAATTTCAAATACCTCACTTGCCTATCCTCCCCTCTATTATAACACACTATTTTATCATTTTAAAATATATTTATAAGTTAAATTTCGAATATTAAAAGTTAAATTTATCTCAGATGCATTTTTAACATCATTCGGAACCTCAATATAAATAGCCGCATCATAACCCGTTTTAGGTTTTATTATCTGTGTGTCAATTTGCTGAGATAACCAATTATTATTTACCATATAATTAATTGTTCCAAAAGTATTTAAAAACGAACTTAAATTAGTTATTCCCTCATCGTTAATATTACCGTCAAAGCTAAACTCACCATTAATTTTCATTAAAGTTTTCAAATAATGACCAGTAGCTGTCGGTACTACATACTCATAAGAATCAATACATTTATTAGTGCCATAGCAATAATTATAATTAACTCTAAATTTATCGCCAATCTCAAAACTATTTATTTTTAAACTTGTATTTTCCAAAATACTATTATCAAAATTTTCTTCTTCCCCTAATTTTGTTTCTCCAACATTTCTGTGCCCACTTAAATTAGTAGGATCTAAATTAACAAAAATATTTTTAGCCCCAAGTTCTCCCTTAACATAACTAACATTATCATTAAACTTTAAAGTCATTGCCTTATTAGCATCAGAACTTGGAATAACAAATGCTAAAATATATGTTTGAAACTCTGTATCTAATGCTTGTCCATTATATGGAGTTCCTAAATCGTAAACTTCTTTCGCATAATCCTTATTTTGTCCATATGACTCACCATTTACCCTAAGAGTTGCCAAACCTGTATTTAATACCTTATTAACACCACCTTGTTTTTTAATATCAAATTTTATAACCACAATAGTATCATCTGTAATTTTATTTCCACTAGGGTCATTTTGTGTTAAATAAGTATCTCTTACACTCATCACAACTCCACTCGCACTAAAAGATTCTCCTTGATTATATGAAGCCGAATAAATTCCAATATTCATATAAATCGTAAACGCAATTACAATAGTAAATATAATAAGTGCAGTATTAATAATAAGTTTATTTTCTCCATAAACATATCTAAACTGTCTTATCTTATTTCTAACCTGTCTATGCACTCTGTTTTGATCAAACTCCAAAGAAACTTCAATTTCTTCACTGTCTTTTTCATCTATATCTAATTGCTGTAAATCAGTTCCAAAATCAAATTGTTTAATATCAAAACCTGTTGCTCTAACTCCATACCAAATCAAACTAACTAGCTGTAAAATAAATGCTATCAAAAACATGTCTCGAAATGCACTAGAAAGACGAATATCAAGAATATAAGCACTAATATCCCTTAAAGAAGGATAAGTAAAAAAATATAATGCAATAACTGCCACATATACTATTAAACTGTAAATATAAAGTGCTTTAGGTTTCTTTTTATAAATCATTACCGAAAGTAATATAATAATTAAAATAATAACTACTAAAGCAAGTATAAAACTATACATACTAAGTAATGTCCTTGGTGAAAATTCATTTAAAGCTGAAGAATAATCCTGTACATACGCTCTAAAAAAATTATAAATTGCAAAAGAACGGTATAACAAAAACGCTACAAGCACTGCAATAATCGCATGTAACAACTTAAAATATTTTATAAAAAACGCATATGGTTTTCTTAAAATCATCCTTAGCCGCCCCTTCCCTATAATATAATTATAACCTATTTTCTTACAAAAAAAAAGAAAAATATTACTTTTTCAAATATTTTATAATTATTTCATATTCTCTTATTAACTTCTCATAACTAAACGCACAGTTAGCTCCACTAGTAGATGGTAAATAAATTGCTGGAATCATAGTACTTTTTAAACAAAATTTATTATATAAATCTAAAGATTTCTTGCCAGTCACAAAAATAGTTTTCACATCAGTATTTTTTATTAAACCATTAATATCATTGACCTTAGGATTTTTTATCGTACTATCACTTGACCCATTTATCTCACAAGAAGCAAGTACATCCCATAATGCTATCTTATGCTTTTTCAAAAACTTCTTCTTATCAGATATAGTATTTGAAATATCCTCGCCAAATAAATCACTTAAAACTTTCCAAAATCTATTTTGTGGATGCATATAATAAAATCCAAGCTCCCTCGATTTAACTGAAGGAATAGAACCTAAAATAAGTATTTTACTATTCTTATTTATATAAGGTCCAAACTCATGACTTACTCTCATTTAAAACATCCCTTACCTTTTTACGTAATTTGTCCAAATCATATTCATTATCTAAAACATTATTAAAATTGTCAAGCATACTTAATATTCTTTTATCATTCGGTTTTTCCTTTAACATCTCTTCATATTTTTCTTTAATAGACATAGGTAATTTGCCTAGGCAAAAATAATAATTCAAAATTTCATTACTATTATTAATATATTTTTTAGTGTTTTCCAAAATAAGCTTAAAATAATCCTCTATACTGCTAGTAAAGCAAGTACCAAAAATAAAGATTTTTTTATTTAAAACTTCATCTTATAACTAGGCTCACCTTTAAAAGTCCAAGAACCTATAAATAATAAATCAGCACTCAAAACATTATCATTATAATCATCATATATAAATAACATCGGCAAGCTTCTTAGTATTACCAGTTTTAGAATCATAAACTATTACTATTTTCATTTTTTACTTCTTCATAACTATGACAAAATCTATCATATTCTTCTATAATATCAAGTGATACTCTACCAGATAACAAAGCCTTATCAACATCAGACAAATCACCAAAATTTTCTAACATAAGTCTATACATCTCATTTTTTATATCATAAACATACTCAATATTCCAAGTTTCAATTTCCAAAATCCTATGTAAACACGTCATTAATTGCAAAAACTTAACTTGACCTTTATATTTCTCATATTTACCGCATTCTCTTGCTGATCTTTCTATCTCTAAAGCCACTTTAATAATATCAAACATATGAAAATTAACACTATACGCCTTACTAGAAACCCCTCGTGTAATATCCCTTCTATAAAAATAATCTAAATTGTTCAAAAATAACATATTATTAGCCTTAATAAAACATGAATAAGTAAAAGCCACATCTTCCCACATAACACCAGGAATAAAAACATAATCCTTAACTAAATCTTTTTTAAAAAGTTTATTACAAACAGAAGGACTTTCAAAAAGTATCATATTAGGATCATCCTCAATATTATAATATCTTCCCTTAAAATCACGAGTATAATCCTTAAAAGCGTATGAATCATCTTTCACAAATTTTAAAGAAGTGGTTATTATATCAGGAAAATTATTTTTTTTAGCTGCCTCATACATTGTTTTATACATATTTAAACCAACATAATCATCCGCATCTAAAAAACCAATATACTCACCATTTGCTGAAGCAATACCTTTATTTCTAGTCATACCTTGTCCAAGGTTTTTCTCATTTTTATACACTCTTAAATTATAATACCTACTTGCATAATCATTCAAAATATCTAAACTATTATCAGTCGAAGCATCATCTATTGCAATAATTTCTATATTATCTATAGTCTGATTAACTAAAGTTTCTAAACAAGTATCTAAATAATCCGAAGCATTATACACAGGTACAATTATACTAACTTTCACAAAAACATCACCTTCTAAATTTTCTTAAACGTTTTATCTTCAAAATTAAACATATCGTTAGTCTAAACCTCTATTTCCTTTTCTAAATTTAAATACCTTTGACAAATTTTTTCATTATATTCATTTATAGATTTTAAACCAAGAATATTTATAAGTTTAAGCTGAGCTCCTAATATTTTATAACTTTCATTAACCTCATCCGCATATTCTTTAGCATCGAACAAAATACCAAAATTATAATTAACTCGGCCATAAACCGGCATAATTGCATATTTAATAGGATAATTTTTCTAATTTCAATTTTTCATTTAAATCCCCTTTCATATACTCCTATATTACTTTTTCTCTAACATAATACCTATCTTTTTAATTAGACAAACACATCTAAACTAATAATATTTTATCATATAATTTAAAAACAAATAAAATAGATTTATATTTCTAAATCAAAATTATCAATCTATTCGACCACTTTTCGACCACTTTTCGGCCATAAAATTAAAAAACGAACTATTTCTAGTTCGAGTAATTATCAATCTGGTGCTCGTGGTGGGAATCGAACCCACATGACCAAAGGCCACACGATTTTGAGTCGTGCGCGTCTACCAATTCCGCCACACAAGCAACAAAAATATTATAGCATAAATCTTTATATTTTCAAAATAATTTTATGCTATAAATAAATAGGCATAATACATTATAAATATTGATAACATAACCACAGCTTCTTTTCGGCTGATTATTCTCTCACTTCTCGCAAATAAATGAAGACAAAATGAAGATAAAAAAACCACCAAAATATCCAAAAAATTAAAACCAATTAAGCTAACATTGCCATAAACAACAACTGGTAATCCAAGTACCACACATATATTAAAAATATTAGTACCTATAATATTGCCAATCGCCATATCAAATTCACCTTTATGTGCACTTGTCATTGTCATCACAAGCTCCGGTAAACTAGTTCCAATAACAATAACCGCCATAGTTATTATTTTTTTACTTATGTTAAATTTATCTGCCAATGCCACCGCATTATCTACAATCAAATCACTACTAAATGCCGTAATTAAAAGCGTCAAAATAATCAAAAGTATTGACATAACTGGACCATATTTAATCTCACTACTATCATCACTATCTCTACCTTTATGTAACAATCCAATTAAATAACTGACAAAAACACTAAAAAACAGTAACAATACTAATCCATCAGCTCTCGAAAACACATTTCTAGTAAATGGATCAAATAATCGATCAAGCATAAGTATTACAAAAACAGAAGTAATCAAAAATAAAATAGGCAACTCTTTTTTTATAGTCGCATGTTTAACCTTAATCGGTCTAAATAAAGAAGCCAAACCTATTATCAAAAATACATTAACAATACAACTACCAATAACATTAGCAAAAGCAATTTGACCATCGCCATTTTGAACACTCTGAAAAGATATTGCCACTTCAGGCGCACACGTTCCAAAAGCCATAATTGTAAGTGCCACAAGCATTTTGGGAACATTAAACTTTAAAGCTAATGAGGCTGAAGCACTAACAAAAACATCAGCCGCTTTAACTATCAAAAACAAACCTAAAATTAATAAAATTAACTCTTTCATTATTCCTCCTTATATTTAGAAGTAAATAGGTCTTGATCTAAAATTGGTTCATCTTTATTAATTTCAGGTAAATCGTCTAATGATTTTAAACCAAAATAATCCAAAAACTGATCAGTTACTCCATATAAAATTGGCCTCCCCGGAAGTTCAGATTTTCCAACTTCTTTAATCAAGTTTTTTAAAACTAATTTACGTATAACATATATAGAACCTACTCCTCTAATCTCATCAACCATTACCCTTGTAATTGGACCATTATATGCAATTATTGCTAAAGTCTCAAGTGCCGCTGGACTTAAAGTATCATTAAATTCTTCATCAACTAAACTTTTATAAAAATCAGCATGTTCTTTTTTTGTAACAAGTTTATAATTGTTATTAAATCTTTCTAACTTTAATCCCCTATCCTCCATCTGTAAATCTTCATCATATTCGTCAATTATATTTTGTAATTTTTCCTCAGATATACCTAAAATTTTAAGTAATCTATCATCAGAAATTCCCTCGTCACCAACTACAAATAATATTCCTTCTAAAACTGCCTTCAAATTCACACTATACCTCCTCTTTTGCCATCAATAAAATCTCCTCTAAATTTCTATCTTGTTTAATTTTCAAACGACCTTTTTTCGCCAAATCTAATATTGCCAAAAAAGTAACCACAACATAACTTTTATTTCTTATATCAAATAAATCCTCAAATTTAATCTGTTTCTTTTTATCTAGTCTTTGCATAATATCATAACATCTTTTACTAATGGAATATTCTTTTCGTGTAACCACTTTTTCTAATGGTTTTTCCAAATTTTTTCTTTTCATAAATTCAAAAAAAGCCTTAATCAAATCATCTAAAGATACCTCATTATTTAAAATAACATCTTCACTTTTAAACCCCTTAAGTTCACTAGGTACCTTTGAATACATAAGTTTTCTTTGCTCTTCCATATTTTTAAACTCACTAGCTACTTCTTTATATTTTTGATATTCTAAAAGTCTATTAATCAAACTTTCCCTAGGATCTTCCTCATATTCATCCACTTCATCTTGATTATCTTGAGGTAAAAGAACACGAGATTTCATTTCAATAAGCTCAGCAGCCATAACCAAGTATTCGCTATCAATATTTAAATTAAGATTTTCCATACTTTCAATATAATTTAAATATTGTTCTGTTATTTCAGCTACATTTATATCAAAAATATTAATATCTGACTCTTTTATCAAATGCAAAAGTAAATCAAGTGGCCCTTGAAATTTATCTATTGTAAATTTATATTCCATCATATCACCTTAAATCATTATATCATTTTCCTATTTACCTGTTCAAGTAACACTATAATGGAAAATTTTTTATCAAAAATAATAAACTTTAATAAAGAGGGATAAAACATGATTGCACGTATAATTTTCTTTTTAATTGGCTTTGGTCTAAGTACTATTGGTTTTGTTTTTATCATAAGTTATCTTAATTTAATAACTATCGGGTATACTTTAAAAGAATACGTACATTTTATAAGTAGTAATATAGAATGTTTGATTGGACCCATAGGTCTTTTAATCACGTCACTTGCAATATTTCTTCCAGGAGGCAAAAAAAATGAACTACATATATGATGTTTTATTAAATTTTCAAAAAGAATACTATGATTTCTTCGAATGGAATCAAAATGATAATATTTATCATATGAGAAAATTACCAATTCTTAAAATAACCAAAAAAGAGCTTGATGAAATAAAAAATAACATTGTAAAATTTGATAATAATACGCTAAACATAATAAATAGTAAATCTGAACGCTTTAAAAAAAATGCCATTTCTAAATTAAAATATATTTTTATAGTTGGAAATGACTATGAATGTTTAGCTATCAAATTAAATAAAAATGGCATAATAACACATAAAAGTTCTCTACTACCAAATGAAAAAGATGACGTAATAGACATATTAAAACTTCAAAAAGAAATTAATATAGGTTATACAATAATTAAAAGACAATCAATAAATAATTTTAAAACTAGATTTGAAATAGAAAATGAAAAATTCATATTAGATGAACTAGATAAAATATATAAACAAAATAACTTTCAAAAAATAAATTATTTATGTCTAGAATGCTTTAACAATTCAGAATCAAATATTGATAAAGCTTATCTTAAATTAAAACAAGAAATAAAAAAAACTAACAATAATTTTACTAAATTATATAATATTTTCAAAATGATAAGTCAAAAATAAAAGGGATAATTTTTTATCCCATAATTTGAAATATAAATGGTAAAGCGATAATAAAAGCAATTAATAATACAAATAATACAATCAAAAAATTTTTAGTAGCTTTCTTATCTTTAATCAATTCAATATTTTCATCTTCTTTATTTTGTGCCATTACTGTCTCAGGAGTAACAGGTACTACTGGAGTAACTCCTGGCATTACTACATTAGTAACTTCTGAAGCAACTTGCGTTGAATCATTTTGAGCAGTACCATCAGTTACTGATGCATTCAAAGTCTCTGCTACTGGAGCTGGTGTTGGCATAGCATCAGTATTCAAAGTCTCCGCTACTGGAGCTGGTGTTGGCATAGCACCAGTATTCAAAGTCTCTGCTACTGGAGCTGGTGTTGGCATAGCACCAGTATTCAAAGTCTCTGCTACTGGA
>CALVRH010000026.1 GCA_944358535.1 uncultured Bacilli bacterium
GAGTCTTTTGGCGTGGGATTATTTCCATTTATGACAAAACTATTAAAAAGTGCTTGACTTTTTATAGTTAGCCTCCTTTTAGAAAAAAGCCATTAGTATGGCTTTTAGTAATCACGGTTTTCACGACGGAAACGACGACGAGCATTTTTAATGCCTTCTTTTTTAGCATTTCTTCTTCTAACTCCTGGTTTTAAATATCCGTCTTGTTTTTCTCTTAATTGTGCTAGGGAGCCATCTTTACTATTGGCAGCTTTAAGGTTTCTAAGAGCACCATCAACATTGCCATTTCTCACTACTACTTTTGTCATAAAAATCCCTCCCTTCTTGGCTAAAGATATTATAACACGGGTATAAAGTGTTTGCAAGGTCAAATTCTTAATAAAAAGAAAAAAAAGTAAGCGATTGCTTACTATAAACTGCAAGATTTACCGGAGGTGACACGTCTGATGGATGAACCAAGACTTTTACCTAGTTCGATAATGAGATTAAAACCTTTAACGATGGCGTTTAAAAACGTTGCGGTAATGCTACCACCACTAATGGTTTTTAATTCATGATCATTTAATATTATTGATTGCATTCTGTTGGGTTTAAAAATCCATCAACAAGGCCAATTAGAAATGCGATTGCACCACCAATTGCTGCCCAAATACCGTATCCTCCTCCAGTTACTTGCATAAGTTCTTTGTCTGTCACTATCTACTCCTTTCTAGTTATTACGCTTTTTGTTTAAAACAACTTTCCCTTCGTCTATTTTAATGAACTGATCAAACAAATCCAAATTATCTAATCTATGTGATATATATATGATGGTTTTATTTTGGTATGTTTTAAAAAGTTTTTTTAATATTTTTCTTTCCATGTCAGAACTTACTTGATTTAGTCCTTCATCAATTATTAAAATATTAAAGTCGCAAAGGGCACGAGCTAAAGCTATTCTTTGTTTTTGGCCACTTGAAAGATTAAAACCATTTTCTTCGATTAACTGATAAGGATTATCTTTGATAATGTTTTCGATTTCGCAAATTTGAATACTATTAGGATTTTTAGTTTTTAAATTTAGATTATCAGCTAATGATCCGGTAAAAAGAAATTCTTGCGGGGAAACATATATAATGTTTTTGAAGAAATATTTTTTTAAATTTTTATTGCCGATGGTTATACTTCCTTCGTAGTCTTTATAATAACCTTTTAATATTTTAAACAATGTACTTTTTCCACTACCACTATTTCCAGTAACTAATATTTTATGACTACTTTTAATTATAAGATTAATATTGCTTAGTATAGGGGTTTGTTTATTATAAGAGAAGTTTAAATTTTTAATTACAATATTGCCATTAAAGTTATTACTTATTAGTTTATTTTGTTTGGTATTTAATTGCATAATATTTGATATAGAATATTTAATTTCATCTATGCTATAATTTAAATCAAAGATATTTTTGATAATATTTAAAGAATTCGAGGTAAGGAAATAAACTATAATTATTTGGTCTATTTGATAATTATTTTTGACTAAGAAAATAATTATTATAAAAAGTGTGCTTATTTCAAGAATATTTTTAAGAAATAAAAGAAACTCATTTTGATTGGATGCTTTTTTAGTAGTTTGATTCAAATTTTTATAGTGGCTTAGAAATTTATTATATATTTTTGATTTCACATTTAAGTTTTTGATAGTTTCAAATCCACTTATAGCTTCGACTATATAAGAGTTAACCATATATTTTTTTCTAATCATTTCTTCTAGTAAATGAGGACTTGTTTTTTTATGAATACAATAATAAGCTAGAAAGTATATGGCAACCATCATAGAAAGGATAAAATGCATCTGATAAACTAATATGAATGAAATAAATAATAACGGAAGGTCTATCAAAAGAATTTGTGAAAAGTGGTTTATGGAATTTTTAATTATATAAAGGTCATTAAAATAGCTTGTAATTTCTCCGGTTGTTTTACGACGGTAATAACGATAAGGAAGGTTTAATATTTTCCAAAAAATATCCATAGTTAATTGTTTATCAATGTTTAAATTAAGTTTTATTAAAAGTTTATTTTTTATTAAATCAAGAAGGTATTTGAACAAGAATGTAATTAGGAATACAAAAGAAATTGAAATAATTTTAGGATTATTATAATTAATGATAATTATAGGTAAAAAAAGTGAGGACACAATGGATATTAAACTGACAATTAAGTAAAGTATATTCACTAATAAAATTAGTTTTAAATTTTTTTTCATATAATACCAGATAAATTTTATCATGTTAGGTTCTTTTTCATGAGTGATTTGTTTTATTGGATACATTTGAATGGTTATACCACTCCATATTTTTAAAAACTCTTCAAAGGTTATTTGTTTCAAGCTAATAGCAGGGTCAGCTATTAAGAGTGTTTTCTTTTTATGATTTATCTTATATATGACGATGTAATGTTTGTAGGAGTGATTTATGATTACATGAGCTATACAAGGTAATTTTAAAGATTCAAGATTATTATTTTTTAAACCCATACTATTAAAACCCAAGACTTTTAGAGTTTCATTTATATGATAAGCGGTGGTTCCATTTTGATTTGTATACATCATTTCACTTAGTTTATCGATGTTGACATATCCACCGTAGTATTTTAATATCATCGCTACGCAAGCAGGTCCACAGTCTTTTAAGCCTCTTTGCTTAACATAAGGATATTTTTTGATGTTTTCACCTCCCTCATATATTAACATACGACGTGGGAGGATGTTTTCCTTTTTTTTATGAAAAAAAAGTTATTTTCCATAAATTTTTATATTTTTTGGACCATAACTTTTTTCCTTTAACAGTTTTAATTTAGTGATAGGTGTGCCTACTTCGTATTCACATACGATGATTCCATTTTTATTTAATAGTTCTCTTTCCTCAATAATTTTCAATGCTTTATTTAGTTGATTGCTTTGATAAGGGGGATCTAAAAAGATTATATCAAATGTTTTATCAGTTTCTTTTAAAAATTTTTTATAATCAATACATATAATATTGAGATTTTCTTTGATATTTAAACTATTTTCTTTTATGGTTTTTATAGCTTCTATATTATTATCAATTAAATAGCATGTTTTTGCACCATTACTGATAGCTTCTAGACCCAAGGCTCCACTACCGGCAAACAAATCCAAAACGGTACTATCTTGTATATAATTTTGAATCATGGCAAAGAGGGATTCTTTTACCCTATCCATGGTTGGTCTAGTGCCTTCTAAGTTAAAACCTTTGAGCTTTTTTCCTTTATATTTACCACTTATAATACGCATAATTAATCACCATTTATATTTTAACATATTATTTAAAAGTTCCCAAAATTTTTTCAAGCATTTCAAAAGTATTAAAGGCTTTTTCTAATCTATCCATTTTGGATAGATGATATGTCTTTCTTACTTCTTCTTCAAACCTTTTAAATTCCCAAGGAGATCTATTTAAAATTTTATACCAATAGGAATTTTGTCTTAGATATCTTAGGTAGTGTTCATTTTCTTTTATTTTAAATTGTAGTTCTAGGGTCATTAGTCATCAAAATGCTTATATATTGGCCTTGGTTTATAGTTATTAGTTTGTGGGGTTTTGTTATTTAAAGACATATCTTGAAGAAGGCTTAGAACTCTTTGGAGACTATTAACACCATTTTGAATACCATCTAAATCTAAACCTTTAAGAAAATTCGAAAGTTCAAAGTTAGATTGCTTTTGAGGGGTATCAGTTTTTAAATAATCTTTCCAAGCGTCTTTATCTTCACCATATAAATCATATATTTCGTAGAATTTTTGCCAAGTCATTTTGCCATCTTTAACATACTTTAACAAAATAGGATTATTTTTGACAAAGTCTTTGAATTTTTCTTTGGTTTCCATTATTATCACCTATACTAATATATTCTGTATAATCAAAAAAAGACCTTTTGGTCTTTAATTTTGTACATAATTTAATTTAATGGCAAAGGTGGCAGCTAGGTCTTCAGGTTGGGTAGTGACCTTATCACTATAAGCGGTAGTTACATCAAATGTTTGAGTCTGCCCACTTTCTAAAAGATCATTTTGATTAATGCCTTTAGTGGAAAAGATAATAGCAGGATTAAGTGAATCGGTTGTTTCAATACTACTTACTTTGGCGTCGACAGTGCCATTATTGGTAATTGTAACTTCATAAGTCATACTATCGCCAGGTCTTTCTAAGTTTGTTTTAAAGGTAGCTGATGTACCTGATATTACTGGTTCAATTGCTTTACTTGCATTTCCGGCGACACTTTTAACGTTAATGTTAGTTATTTCGATGTCCCAATTACTGACGATTGAAGAAGTTCCTGTAACTTCTAACTCAGATTTGAAAGTGGCATAACCTACTGTAATAATACAGACTATAGCAATTAATAATATTATTATAAAATACTTTTTTTTCATAGTACTCCCCCTATTATGATTATATCACACTAGAACAAAATACCAAAATAAATTTTGCACGTTATTACCTCACCAGGTATAATCTATTTATTTCTATATCCTCTAATTTTTACTTCTTTTAATAATGTTTTTGACTATTTAAAATTTATTTTTATAAAGCAAATTCCTAGTATATAAAAAATGCCTATTCGGCACTTTTTTCGCTCATAGAAGCAACTTCTATTTTTTGACTATTATGAATTAAGGTTAAACTGCCAGAAGTTTGATAACCCATATCTTCTTTATACTCTATTTCAAAGTTATAAACGTAGGCATTTTCATCAGTGTTTTCACCATATTTATAGTTTTCATTTTTGACTTTTGTAACGGTGACTTTAGTTACTTCTGGTAATTGTTGATTACGCTCACCATATACATCACTTTCCACTGATTTATACATGGAATCCATAGCATATTTTTCAAAATCGGTTTGGTAATTTGAATATACAAATTGTTTACCACCAACATCATTTTTACTAATTTTGTTATCAAGATTGAAGAAATCGGCGATGAACATTTGAGCGACTAATTCAGAGTATTTTTCTTCGTCGACTTCACTAGCATTTAAAGTTTTTTCTAATTCTTTAAATAGGCTTTTGTAATACGCGGTAGCGTTTTCTTTTAAGGTATATCCATAAGCTTCTATTGAAGCAACTTCTTTAATTTCGTTAACTTTATTTTCTTTATGGGTTAGTTTTTGGATAGCTAAGACACTACCAGTTACGATTAATGCAAGTAGAATAATAACTATGATGATTCTTTTAACGTTTAATTTACGTTTCTTTTTCATTTTTGCCCTCCTTTTATTACTTTATCTGATTCTTGAGTCTTTTTTATTATATCATGAACGATTATATCATTTGAAACAGCAATTTCTTCTTCGGCGCGTTTGGTGTATTTAGATATATAATCTTTACTTATGACAGATTCTTCATCAAAGACAATGGCTTGTCCATTTTGACTATCATAGTACATTTTATCAGTAATCCAGTTGCCATTAGGAAATACAACATAATGGTCATCAGTACTAAACACATCATGTCCTAAGGCATATTGATCATAGATTCCAAGCATGTTACCTAGTGTTGGTAAGACATCATACATACCAGTAACTGTTGTAATTTCTTTATTTATTTTTTTTCTTAAGTTTTCATCTTTGGTCCATATAATTAGTGGGACATTACGATTTAATTCATAATCATATTTAGTAAATTCTTTGTATTCAGGGTCATTAGAACTTCTTTTTGAATCAGTTTCTGGATTATAATTATAATAATAATCATATTCAGATCTTTTTATTTTTGCGTCATGGTCACCATAGATGACAAGGACAGTATTTTCTAGTAAGCCTTCTTTATCTAATTCATCTACAAATTCACCAATGGCCTCATCGGCATAGTGAGCGGTTGTGAAATATTTACCAAGAGTTGTATTTGTTAGATAGTCATTAACTACTTCAGTTTTTTGCCCTGTAATTTCATCGGTTTTAGTGTAGTGATATGTTAAGTCAAGATCAGTAGTATCTTCAAGGCCTTCAAATGGAGTATGATTTGTAAGCATGATTAGGGTGCCATAATATTTATCATGTTTTTCAGAGATGTTTTTTATTTTTTGAACTGATTGTTTAAAGAATGATTTATCTGAAAGACCTAAACCAATTGTTTCATCGATGTTATAGTCTTTATCATAGTAATAGAAACGGTCATAGCCTAATTGTTTATGCATAACTTCTCTATTCCACATGTTTCCTTTATTAGCATGCATACTAAAGACATAGTAATCTTCTTCTTTTAGGAATTTTTGAATTGAAGGATATTCTCTATCCCAATAACTAACGAAAACGGTTCCACTACTAGCAGGAAGAAGTGATGTACTATATGTAAATTCAGTATCACTACTAGTTCCAACGCTTTCTTGAGAATAGAAGTTTGAAAAATACATACCTTCACTAGCTAGTTTTTTCAAGTTTGGAGCGATGGCTTTACCATTGATTTCGGTATCTAATAAGAAGTTTTGCATGCTTTCAGCATGGATGACAATGACATTTTTACCTTTAAAAATATCAGTATATTCATTAGTTTTATCTTCTCTAGGATTTTCTTTATAATAATCACGGAATTCCTTGGCTGCTTGGTCATAACCAAATAAAGGACTTATTTGCGGTTTTAAGCTAGCGATTAGGTCGTTACCTTGGTAGACGTATATACCGAATTTCATGACAACATATTCTCTATTCCACTGTTTATATAATCTACTAATATCAGTGCCCGTGAGTCCTGAGACAAAGAAACCTAAGACTATGGTAGCAGCTACTAAAGCTTTAAGGACACTGACTCTTGGTTTATTTTTCGTTTTTAATTTACTATAGTAACCTTGCTTTAGAAGTTTTCTATGAACAAAAATTAAGGTTAATGGGGCCCAGATATAGCAGAAATCTTTGAGCTCCATAATGGTTTTTAAGGCACCAGTTACACCACCCAATTGAAGTGATGTAGCTAAAAGTGAAAATGAAGTAAATGATACATAGTTTGTATAATATATTGAATTGATTAAACAAACTAAGGTTAATATTATTGACCAAGTTATAAAATATTTAAATCTATTTTTGGGTTTAAAGAAATAAGCAAAAGCACCAACAAATATAAGAAAAGCTAAATCAGCTAAGACTGGTGAGATTGCAGTATAATTTTTGACAGTAAAAAAACGAACTATACAACCATTAATTAAGGATGTAATAATAAATACTGTAAATAATATATTATTTTTGAAAAAATATATGACATTATCTTTAGTCTTTTTTAAGATATCGACTAATTTCTTTAGAAAATGTTTCATATTCCACCTCAATTACTTCTAACATTATAGCACGTTTTGATAATAAAAAAAAGTAGTATATTTTTTTGATGTAAAGGAAAAAGTGACTTTATAAAAGTCACTAGGAGACTATTACCTTTAATACTTATTAGATTATATAAATCTTTTTGGGTACTAGTAGTCTGGGGGTGAGCATATACCGGTAATAAATATATGCCCATTAATTAGTTTGGATATCTTTTTCTTTTTTATGTATTTTTTTATAGGCGTTATATTCATCGGCATTAATGGCAATGCCCATAACAAAGATATATGATAAAATGTATATCCAAATCATCATGGCAATAATACCAGAGATACTGCCATAGAATAATGTGTAATTAGCTAAATGAGAGACATAGTATGAATAAATATAAGTGGTCACTAACCAACACACAGTAGTAAATAAGGCTCCTTTATTCATGAATTTACTAGGAATTTTTTTGTCTGGTGAAACGGTATAAATAATTTTTAAGATCCAAAAAATTAAGACAAAGGCAATTGGCCATTTTAAAAGCATAAAGACAAAATATATATGATTACTAACCGACTTTAGAAAGGATATTTTCATAAGTTCTTCTATGATGATGTTACCATAGGCTAAAACGACAAAGATGAAAACAAATAAGAACATTAATAGGATTATCATGAACAAGGCTTTTATACGATTTTTAAGGTAATCTTCGTTTTTAATATTGTATAGTTCATTAGAGGTGATGATGATAGAATATGTTCCATTAGAAACTAGGATAAAGCCAATAATCATGAAGAATAAAATATTTCCAGTTATATGACTATCTTCGATAAAAGGTAACATGATTTGAAGAACACTATTAGGTATTAATTTATCAATAACATCAATAAATGGTGGTACAAAGAAGAATATTCTTGAACCAATATAACCGAATAAGGTTAAGAGTGGAAAGATGGCAAGTACAAGAAAATAAGCAAGTTGACCGGGTAAGATTTTCATTTCTGGTCTAGTAATTAAATTAAATATTCTTTTAATATAAGGTTTTAGCATACTGCCCCTTTCCTTTCTAATTAGTTTTTAATTTCATCTTTATTGTTACGCATGTCTAAAGTGGCTTCATTAATCGCATCATCTATGGTTTTTATTTCATCATTTATCATGCTATAACCGATTGCAGCTCCAAAGCCATGTGACAATTCTTTAAATTCTTTATTTAGTTTTCTAATATAAGTGACAATAGTTTTTTCGTCGTGACCAATGACAAATATTAAGAATTCGTTACCATTAGTTCTTAAAATTTCACTATTACTTAATTGATGATTTATAAGGATACTAGCAGCTTCGATGATAATTTTATCGCCTTCTGTGTGTCCAAAGTTATCATTTATGTAGGCAACGTTATTTAAATCTATGACGATGACAGACTGTGGATAGGCTTCACTATTATCCCATTTTTCAATATTATCATTTAAATAATTACGATTTTTTAAGGATGTTAAACTATCAACATAACGTAATTTATCGGTTTTTGATAATTTGCTATTAATATCTTTCTTTTTAGAAAAGATGATTTTAGTGATGATGCCTGCAATGGCTAATAAAACGATAGCTATAGAACTTAAGATTAATTGTAAGTTCTTATTATTATTATTTTCCAAAAGTAATTCTTTATAACTTTCATTTATTGTTTCTTTGGTATTTATAAATGATAAATAAAAGTTTAAAAATTCATTTAAATTTTTATTTTGTTTAGCGATATATCCATAGTTATTTTCAATATCAATTGTGTTTAATTTTTTAAAGTTTTTAAGATTTGATCTGACATAATAGTCATATGCATATTCATCGATGGCAGCGACATTTTCAGCTTTAATATTATTTATTAAGTCTTTGGTATTATCGTATTCTTTGGTTTCTATACCATTATCTTTTAAGTATTTAGCTATTTTACTATTTTTAATGGTTAAGACAGTATTATCTTTTAGTGATGAGACATTGCTTACGATTAAATCTTTAGCGTTATCGGTAATTATAGCTATTTTACTATCGTAAATCGGTATTGTCTTATAAGTATTATTTAGTTTATTACTAAAATTATCTAAAGCAAAGTCTATTTTGCCACTTTCAAAGTCTTTTAACATATTTTGAATAGATGAATACTGTTTAAAATCGACTTCAATACCGGCTGACAAGGCAAAGTCATTAATGATATCATGGTTAAAACCTTTTAAGGATCCACCTATAGTAATATCATATGGGGCATTTGTAACAAAACCAAAGGTATATCTTTTACTTCTGAAATCGGTTTGATTTTTTTCAGAGACTTTTTTAAAGTTAAAGTAATTACTAGCAAGTGATTGATTGAAAGATGTTTGATAGTCATCTTGTTTCCATTTGTTTAGGTATTTGGTGATTATTTTGTTTAATCTTTCGTTTGAACCTAAGCTTATGACATAGTTTATTTTATATTCTGTTATATTATAAGCGATGTTTATATTTTCAGATGACAAGATATTTTCTAAATAATCTAATTTTGGTAAAGCAATGGCATTTACGGTTTTGGCCTGCATAGCGTTTAGCAATTCTTCAGCAGTATTATATTCTTGATAAGTTAAATTTAAAGATCCAGTTAGGTATTCACTTAGTTTTTTTGTAGTATCTTTTAGGGTACCAATTTTTAAGTTTTGAATTTCATTTACATCAGTATAGTATATATTATCATTTGTTAATAGGACATAATTATCTTGATATAAGAGCAAATCATTTTTGTTTAGGTTTTCTTTTTTAATTAGAGAATATTCAGCGGTTATTTTATCTTCGGTTTCATATGAGACTTTATTAAATTCTAAAGATGTGTCGTTTTCTAAGGCACTAATAAAATCAAAGAAGATTCCACTACCATTATTACTGACAATGGGAATGTTATTTAAAGTGGCAAAATCGATAACATTGTTTTTATTATCTTCAATCCACTTTTTTTCAATAACTGTTAAAGTGGTATTTTGGTCCTCTTTAGTAAAAAAACGGACTACGCCGATAGAACCTAAAATTAATATGACTATTATGGCAATTATTCTGACTTTTTTATTCACTGCTTACAACCTCATTTCCATACACAAAGTCATCTTTAGATTTATTTTTATATCCAACTATTGGGTAACTATTATTTTCTTCTTCGGTGTCAATTAATATTTGAATATCATAGTAGCTTTTATTATCATCAGATATTTTATCTAAGATGATGTCATCTAAAGCTTTAGCATCTTCTGTTTTCATGTCCGCACTTACGGTAATAATGAAGTTTAGAATGCGTCCTTCATTGTGGTAAGTCACTTCAGAAACTTGTTTATTTTCTTTTATAGTTTTTTCGATGTCATCAATTGTATTTGACGATATTTTATGATCTTCAATACCATTTAGGCGGTCGCCATATTTATTGTTACTAAAAACAGGTACAATAAATAACCAAATAATTGTGGCAAGGAAAATAACTAAAAATATTAGGCCTCCAATTATACATTGTTTTTTGTGTTCATTATAAAATTTTTTCATTGTTAATCACCTCAAATATTATACTATATTTTGTGCTAATTTTCAAACTTCATCAATTATATATGGGTTTTCTTCAGTTCCACTACCGCCTATAATTTTAGAAGTATTTGTAATGGTTATAACTGGTCTAATGTTTAATTTTTCTTTAGGGTTTATGGTATCTATGATTCCATCTTTTATGATATATATGTTTTCATTAGTGGTATTTAAAGTATATTCTGGTCCATTATTTATGGAAAATTTTGATAGATAATTACTTTCTTTACAAGCTATTTTATTGTCATTTTGGCAGTTTAAGTTATTTGATGCATTTTGATAATCTTCTATAGTTAAAAGGCCGACGGTTATGTTTACGGTTTTAATGCATTTATTTTGATTATAGTTTAAACAAAAGTCTGATTTTTTTATTTCAATATTTTTTAAATTATTATAAAACTGATTATTTAAATAGTTATTTAGACTTGATGAGTTAAATATGGTATTTCCTTTTTCGTCAAAGGCTAAGGAAGCTGTTTTATCGTTTGAGATAATTTTGATAGAGCCATCTTGATTATGACTTATTATGCGCCACAATTTATCATTTATTTTTAAGTAATTGTCAGGGTTTTCTCCTTTATAAATACCGTTATAAGCTTTTAAAAGGCTTTTTTTTTAGAGTTTTTAAGAATGGCCTCAGAGATGTTCATGGTGATGTTTTCATCTTTATTTGGTTCATCATTATAGTTATAATCATAACTTTTAGTTTCACTATTATATTTTATTTCAACATTACCATCTAAGTTTTTACTACTATCACGGGGATCTTTAATTTCATCATTAGTGATGTAGCCTTCTTCAATTAAATCATTTACTGATAGTGAATAAATAGTTCCATCGTCACTTAGTTTAATAGCATTTTTGACGCTCCATTCTTTAGCGGCTTTAATAATAACGTCAACTTGATCTTTATATGTTTGTTCTCTGGCATTTTTTATTACTGATCCGACTGCTGGGTAGACTACTAAGGCTATTAGGCCTAAAATAGCGACAACAGCGATTAATTCGACTAGTGTGAAAGCTTTATTTTTCATTTTTCTCACCTACTTTATTTAAATTATAATGTAAATGAGGTGCAAAGTCAACTAACCCATGGTATAATACTTTTAGAAATTTTGGAGTGAGATTATGAAAAGAGTTGAACTTTTAAGTCCTGCTGGGGATATGGATACTTTGATTTCGGCAGTAAATAATGGAGCTGATGCGGTTTATGCTGGCGGAAAAATTTTTGGAGCTAGAGCTTTTGCTCATAATTTTTCTAATTTAGAATTAGAAGAAGCCGTAAAGTATTGTCATTTATATGGAGTAAAATTATATGTTACTGTGAATACTTTAGTATTTGAAAATGAGACCTATGAATTTTTAGATTATATAAAGTTTTTATATGAAATTAATGTGGATGCGGTGATTATGCAAGATTTAGGGATGATTAGTCTAGTTAGAAGATTTATTCCTGATTTAGAGATTCATGGGTCAACGCAAATTAATTGTCACAATGATGAGAGTTTATGTTTTTTAGAAAAATTGGGGGTTAAACGGGCTGTTTTGGCTAGGGAGATGAATACCGATGAAATTAGGAAGCTAAAGTGTCCGATTGAGAAAGAAATATTTATTCATGGGGCATTATGTGTTTCTTATAGTGGTCAATGTTTATTTAGTAGTTTGAATGGTGGCCGCAGTGGTAACAGAGGTAGCTGTGTAGGAAGCTGCCGTTTACCTTATGAATTATATGACGAAGATAAGATAAATACTGATGGGAATTATTTACTTAGTACAAAAGAACTTTGTACAGTTTCTCATATTAAAGAAATTTTAGAACTTGGAGTGGATAGTTTAAAAATTGAAGGGAGAATGAAGAGTCCAGAGTATGTTGGGTATGTTACTAAGGTATATAGAAGGTTAATTGATGATTATTATTTGGGGAAAGAACCTAAGATTAGTAAAGATGAACTGATTAATTTATATAAATTATTTAACAGAGAATTTACGAGTGGTTATTTATTTGATGATGATATTTACAATACTAAAACGCCAAATCATTTAGGTTATCCACTTGGTAAGGTAATTAAGGTTAACAATGAAAAAATTCATATTAAGCTTAGTGACGATTTATATCAAGAGGATGGAATTAGATTTTGCACGTCTAATAAGGGAATGATGGCAAATTTAATTTATGATGAAAAAGGTCTTTTAGTTAACCATGTCTCTAAGGGTAAAATTGCAGTTTTAGATAATAAGGTTAGTCTTAACTTAAATGATACAGTTAATAAAACGGTAGATAGAAATTTAATTAATAAGAAAAGTCCTAGTAAAAAAATAGAAGTGAATTTTAAACTTGTAGGTTTAGCTAATGATTATTTATCTTTAACAATTTCTGATGGAGTTAATGAGATTACCGAAAAGTCTATTTTATTAGATGTGGCTAAAAATAAAGTTACTAGTAAAGAAGAGATATTAGAAAAGTTAAGTAAGCTTGGTTCTACTCCATTTTGTTTAGGAAAATGTGAAATTATTTTGGATAAGGCCTTTATTCCAATGAGAATGTTAAACGATTTAAGGCGTAAAGTTACTGATGAGCTTATTGATATAAGAAGTGGTTCAAACCGGAAAGTTTCGTTTAATTATTCGAAAAAAATTTATAATGGTTATAATGATGGCTTTAGTGTTTTAGTTAGAAATGAGAGTCAGTTAAAATTATTTTTAGGTAAAATGCGAATTTATACAGAAGATTATGCTTTATATACAAAGTATAAAAAATATGATGTTTATTTTAAATTACCACGTATTATGCATGATTTTCCTTTATTTAAAGGGGAAAAATTATTGGTTAGTGAACTAGGTTCTATTTATAAATATGCTTTAGATAATGAGGTAATTGCGGACTACCCTATTAATATTACTAACAGTTGGACAGTGAATTTTTTATATAGTTTAGGAGTTAGTATAGCAACTATTTCTCCTGAGATTAATGCCTGTGATGTTTTAAAATATTCTCCTCATGCAGAAGTGATTATTTATGGTAAGGTAGATTTAATGGTATTAAAGAATTTTCGTAAGGATGGTAAGTATTTAAAACGTTTAGGTAATTACTACCCAATTATTCATGGAGATTATACAACTATTTTGCACCACGAGAATATTTGTTTAAATAATATTAAAGGGCGAATTATTTTATTTGATGAAACTAAACAAGAGATTTGTAATTTGATGAAGCAATTTAATATTTAAGTAAGTTTTTAAAATTACTTACTTTTTTAATATAAGAAAAAGGAAATTTATTATTTACGTCGTATGTTTATATATAGAGGGTAATCCTCTTAGAAAGGAGTGCGATAAATGAATGCACTTTTAGAAAAAACTGATAAACCGATTAAAAGACCAAATGATAAAGAGTATATGATTTCTATGGCCGACCCTGTATTTAAAGCAATTATCCAACATCCTAAGTTTAGAAGATTACTTTCTTTAATTATTGGAGAGTTTATTAATCTTTCTCCTAAATTTGTCTATGATAATTTAAAATTTATTAATACGGAACTTCCTACCAGCAATGTCCAAGAAAGGCAGAAAGTTACAGATATTTTAGCTCAAATAAGTGGTACAACCATTAATATTGAAGCTAATAGGTTTTTAACAGCCCGCCAAAAAATAAAAAATAATTTATATCATCATAAACTAGTTGTAGACCAATACAAATCAGGGGAAGAGTTGGAAAATTGTGAGGTCATTCAAATTAACTTTAATACTGTTAAAAGATATGGAAATAAATTATTTACAAATTTTTCTATGAAAAGTGATGACGGATTATATACGGATGAAGAAAATTTTAAAAGAATTCATGTAAATATGGCCAATCCTTTAGAAAAGTATTATAATTATGGTAAAGAAACTCTTTCGAAGGTTGAGAAAGCTATTGTTATGTTTCAAATTATTAACAAGAAAGAGGTTAAGGATTTTTCTAAGGGAGATGGTGATTTAGAGACTATGGCAAAAATTATAGATGATTTAAACCAAAATCCAAATATTATTGGGTTATACAACAAAGAAGAAATGGACGAATTAGTTAGAAGATACGATCGCAATGAGGCACTTAAAGAAGGTCGCGAACAAGGACGTGAACAAGGGTCTAGTGATAAGGCCAAGGAAATAGCTAAGAATATGCTTAAAGCTAATATGGAAGTTTCAGAAATTGTGAAATTAACAGGTTTATCAGAAAATGAAGTTGAAAAGCTCAATGATTAAAATTTGAGCTTTTTTTTGTAAAATAAATCAAGAGATTTTAGTCTCTTGATTTATTAAAATGATCAAAATCAGATTCTCTTAAAGTAAATTTATATAAAGTATTATTATTAATGATTAAGAATATACTTTCATAATTTTCTCTAACATCAAAGTATAAGATTGGTGAATGTAATTCTTCTTCAACATCTACTAAGTCATTAAAGTTCTTAACATTTATGATGTCATATTTATCAATGTCTGGCATGTTATGAGTTTCAGCAATGATATCACCATATTCTTTTAGAATTTTATTAAGAGCTAGAACATATTCAGATTTTCTAGTTACAGCAAGTAAACTCTTAACTAATACTCTAAATACTAATAGAGATATTACTAATACTACAGCACCAATTACAACTAATGGCATATTGATTTGTGCTTCATCACTAGCGTCTTTATAAATTGTGTTAGTACCATGATTTACATAATTTGGTTTAATACCAATTGTTTGTTGTAATAATGGAATTTCTAAGGTCATAGTGTTAGTTTCTTGTAGTTCTTTTTCTGTAGCTCCCTTTAATCCAGCAGTAATGTTGATATTCATGCTTAAATCAACTCTAGCGTCAATTGACAAGCCATATTGATTACGGAAGTCAGTCATTATTTGATTATATTGTTCATAATCTAAATTAACGTTTTTACTTATTGTGAATGTTTTTCCACTACCACTTTGATTAGCTTGATTAGCTACAGGATATGCTTTAGACCATATTTCTACATCTTTTCCATCAGTGTTTTGATAAAGTCCTTTAGCAGTAGCCACTATTTCATAGTTATAACTATAATCTAAGTCTTCTGTACTTTGGAAAGCATAACTAGCATCAACTTCAATATGATCGATTAATGAAGTTATATACTGTTTATTCATTCCAATATATGGTGTTGTAAAGAAGCTATTGTCTTTTAGATACACTTTATAATTTAAGTTTGAATTATAATTATATGAATATAATTCTTCTTGTCCAGCTTTTGCTGGATTTAATCCTTTAACGATTGAAACAATGGATGCTATCATTACTGCAATAACAACAATTAATAAGACTACGCGAACCCACTGTTTTAAAATAATTTCTGTTTCATTTTTTTGTCTCATTTTCTTTCTCCCCTTCTTATGATATTGCACCACTTAACCATACTGATGGATAACCAATATATGGTATAACAAATGATACTTTTCCGATTACATCTTTTACTGCGACTGGATCAGCATCTTTCGTATTGTTATGGTCGCCTTTTGTAACAAATAATTTATTGCCATTTTCGTCATTTGTGATTTCAATAATACGGTGAACAACATATTTTGAACCGCTTATATATTGAACTATATCGCCTTTTTCTAGCTTTTCTTTTTCTTCTTCGGTTAGTTTATTGATAACAACAGCATCTCCTCTATTAAATGTTGGAGACATACTACCTGATAGAATAGCTATTGGTTGATATTTAAATACTCCCATTACGAAACCAGCAAGCATGGCTATTAGAACAAATACTGGTACGTAAACGACTGGGTTATATTTGTTTTTTTCTCTTTTCGAGAGCCTTTCAACTTTATTTACATGAACATAATTCATATAAACGTAAACGGTTAGAGGAAGTATTACACCAACTAAGGCTTGTCCAAACCAATCTAAGCTAGGTATAATAGGAACGACATATGGCGGAACGGTAACAAATAGTCTATAGACTATACTAAATTTTCTCCCTCCAATATATACTAGATAAGTACATAAAGCACTTTCTAATATTGTTGGTATTAAAATTGCGGATGTATAAGTGAAACCATCTTTAATATTGAGATAATTACTACCAATATCATCATAGCTTAAATTGATAATGGCAAATAACAATGTCATAAAAATATAATTTATAATACTTTTCTTTTCGTTTTTTATTAAAGCTTCTCTTATAAATTCTTGGAAGAATATTATACCGGCAAAACTCCAAAGGTTTTTGATAACGCTGAATATATCTTTCGCATATATCGTTTTTTGGAAGCCAAATAATAATCCGAGTAAGAAATAAATTATTATATAAATTATAAGTGCAATAAGTAAACTTTGTGTTTTGTCTTGTTCTCCTTTTACTCTAATTGAGGAATCTCGACTTAAAAATACTGCTACTGCACATAGCAATATCCACATTAATGGATGAATTATCTCATTATAGTAGTCGAGACCTAATGGAGTAATGACAAAAGTGTTTAAAATCATATATATAATTAAGGAACTATATATTATTAGATTTTGCTTCATAAACATACCCCTTTTTATAGTTTTCCCTTACTATCTTTACTATATCAAATTATAACATAACATTAAAAAGTTTACAACTATATATGATAAAAAAGTGTTATTTTGACATTCTAGTATGATAAGACTTAACACTTATTTTTATTTTTGAAGAAAAAATTC
This sequence comes from uncultured Bacilli bacterium, assembly GCA_944358535.1. Classification (GTDB taxonomy): domain Bacteria; phylum Bacillota_I; class Bacilli_A; order RF39; family UBA660; genus Coprosoma. The sequence goes on from CALVRH010000026.1 coordinate 17,585, forward strand.
AAGCTTTTTAAGCTTGAACGTATGTTAAGGCTACAGTTAAATCAGCATTTGAACCATAAGCATTTTTATTACCTTCTACTTTGTTGACAAATTCTGCTTTAATAGTTAAGGTTGCTCTACCACTTCCTTGAACTAGTTTTGCAGTACCTGGACTAGTTACAGTATATCTAATATTACCATCATTACTTGTAACTACAGTATTTCCTGTAAGATTTCCAGCAGGTGTAGAACTTAGATTTGTTCCAGAAATATTTAAAGACTGTAAAGTAGCGTCAATAGTTCCTGTGTTGACAACTGGAATAGTGTATGTAACACTATCTCCTGGGCTAGTAAACTCGGCAGTAAAGTGAGCTGTTAATCCACCTTTATCAACATTAATTGTAGCTACTGGGTCAGTACCCATTGTTGAATCTTTAGTATATTGGGCTCCACCTTCTTCCAAATGAATTTCCCATTTTGATGAAATGTTGGCACTACCATTGATTGTTAGTGTCTGCGCGAATGCTGCATAACCTACAGCCATTACTAATACAATGGCAAGTAAAGATACAATAATTACATTTTTATGTCTTGCTTCCATAATTTCCTCCTTTAGTATTCTATAAAAATAGTATCATAAATATAGAATTTTTTCAATAGTTATATTTTTGGTAATTTAAAATTTAAAGGCTCTCCACTTTCTAGTGGGGTGGCAAATTTTAAAAAAACATTATAAACAAAAGAGAAAACATTGAATCTTAA
>CALVRH010000027.1 GCA_944358535.1 uncultured Bacilli bacterium
AAAAAAAAAAAAAAAAAAAAAAAAAAAAAAAAAAAAAAAAAAAAAAAAACAAGTAATATTTTTGCTAAATAACTTGTTATTTTTTCAAATCATTTTTATTTCTCATATGTGGGAATAATAATACTTCTCTAATAGTTTCTGCCCCAGTCATAAGCATTACTAATCTATCAATACCAATACCAATTCCTCCAGCTGGTGGCATACCATACTCTAAAGCCTCAACAAAATCAATATCCATTTCATTTGCTTCTTCGTTACCAAGTTCTCTTTCTTTTAATTGATTTTCAAATCTTTCATATTGGTCGATTGGATCATTTAATTCCGTAAAGGCATTACCAAATTCCATACCACATATGAAAAGTTCAAATCTCTCTGTATATCTAGGATCTTCACTCTTAGAAGCTAACGGACTTATCTCAATAGGATGACCATAAACAAATGTTGGCTGTATTAAAGTCTCCTCAACAAACTTTTCAAAAAAAGCATTAACAATATGTCCAAACTCAAAATGTGGTTCTAACTCAACATCATATTCTTTAGCTAACTCCTTAGCCTCATCTAAAGTCATTTCTTTCCAAAAATCAACACCACAAGCTTCTTTGATTGCATCAACCATGTGAATACGTTTATACTCAGGTTTTAAAGATATCTTATGACCAGCATATTCAATATCATAAGTACCATTAACTTCCTTACACACTGTACTAAATAATCCCTCAGCTAAATTCATCATTCCATACATATCAGAATATGCTTTATAAATTTCAATAGACGTAAATTCAGGATTATGTTTTCTATCAACACCCTCATTACGGAAAATACGACCTATTTCATAAACTGCATCCATTCCTCCCACAAGTAGTCTTTTTAAAGGTAGTTCAGTAGCAATTCTTAAATAAAAATCCATATCTAATGCATTATGATGAGTAATAAATGGTTTAGCTGCTGCCCCACTTAAAATTGGACTTAAAATTGGAGTTTCCACCTCTGTATAACCCAAACTATCTAAATACCTCTGTATTGTTCTAATAATTCTTGGACGAGTGAAAGCTAGTCTTCTAGACTCTTCATTCATAATTAAATCAACATATCTTCTTCTATATCTCTCTTCAACATCAGTTAAACCGTGATACTTTTCTGGAAGTGGTCTTAAAGCTTTAACTAAATGAGTATATTTAATTGCATGAACACTAAGCTCACCAGTATTAGTTCTAAAAACATATCCTTCTATTCCAACAATATCTCCAATATCTGAAGATTTAAATAAATCATAAGCTTCTTCTCCCACTTCATTAATTGCTATATATATTTGAATTTGACCATATTTATCTTGAATATGGAAAAAACCTGCTTTTCCTTTCCTTCTCTTAGTCATAATTCTACCAGCAATAATCACATAATCTTTTAACTCTTCAAGTTCCTCCTTAGATTGATTAGCATGTTCTTCTTTAATTATTTTAGAATTAGAAGTAACATCAAATCTAGATCCAAAAGGTTTAACCCCTTTTGCTACTAAATCTTTTACTTTATCACGTCTAACTTGTTCTTGCTCTGTAAATTCTCTCATTAAAATACCTCCATACTACAAAACATTATATCATAATTTTCTTACTTTTTGATAGCCACACTCAAGTTTTAAAACAAAATCGTCAGGTAATTTAGAAAGAGCTTGTTCCTTTAAATAATCAGGCACGCCATAATACGCTTCAGCAATTGAACCAGTAATAGCTCCTATCGTATCTGTATCACCCCCAAGTGACACCGCTTTACGCACCGCATCTTCAAAAGAATTACTTTCAAAAAAAGCCGCTAAACAATTTTCAAAAACCAAACATGAACTATCAAAAGTGTTATCTAATCTTATTTTATCAAGGGATCTATGAATAGGATAAAATTTAATCATTACCTCTTCTTTAGTATAACCTTTTCTTCCTAAATAAATAAGATTATTCAAAGCCTCTGCAGAAACAACTGCTAAAGCTGAATCATGAGAAGGAATTGTAACCTTCTCACTTTCCTTGATAACAGTTTCCATATCATTAAATAAGTAACCTATTGGCGAAACTCGCATTAAAGCTCCATTTCCCATACTATTTCCATCTATTTCGCCTTTACACCATCTAATAAAATTAGGCGAAAACATATATTTAAAATGATTAACACTAGTATTAGGCTCATTTTTATAATATTTCAAACCGTAATTTCTCAAATAGCCCTCATAATCTTTACCATTTAATATTGCATCTAAAACAGCAATAGTTAAAATAGTATCATCACTATAAAAACTATCTTTTTCTATTAAATTATCTTTACTTAAAACTTCTAATCTTTTATCTAAATTTTTCTTTTTACTTTTAAACTCATCATATTCATATAAAGAACCTGCCAAATCGCCAATAATAGCGCCTAACATATTCTACCTTCTTTCTTTTATTTGTTTTAAAAGTCCCTTTTCAAATTCCTTCAAAGATAAAGTCTCAGTCTCTTTATGTCCAAATAAACGATAACTTACAGTATTATTATCCTTTTCTTTATCGCCAATAATTACTGTATATAAAATCTTTTGTGACTGACTTTCACGCATTTTATAACTAAGTTTCTCATCTCTATCATCTAACTTAACTCTGATATTTTTTTCTTCTAATTTTTTCATTACCTTTTCTGCATATTTTAAATGATATTCGTTATTTACTGGAATAATATTGACCTGAATAGGTGCAAGCCAAAGTGGAAATGCCCCTTTAGTCTCCTCAATTAAAAATGCCATAAATCTATCAAATGTTCCTAAAATAGCTCTATGAATAACTACTGGTCTTGCTTTTTGACCATTTTCATCAATATAATTCAAATCAAATCTTTCAGGAAGTAAAAAATCTAATTGACAAGTTGATAAAGTAACATCATGACCAATAGCTGATTTAATCTGTACATCAAGCTTTGGTCCATAAAATGCAGCTTCGCCAGGAGCTTCATAAAAGTCAATACCAAGTTCAGTTAATACTTTTCTAAGCTCACTTTCCGCTTTTTCCCACATTTCATCATCATCAAAATACTTTTCCGTATTATTCTTATCTCTAAGTGAAAGTCTAAAAGCATAATCAGTAATATTAAAATCTTTATAAACCTCTAAAATCAAATTAACAACATTTGAAACTTCCTCTTTAATCTGATCTGGTCTTACAAATAAATGAGCATCATTTTGACACATCTGACGAACTCTCTCAAGCCCACACACAGCTCCACTAGCTTCATATCTAAAATCAGGAGCAAGTTCTCCTATTCTAATAGGTAAATCACGATAAGAATGTAACTTATGTTTATAAATAAGCATGTGATGAGGACAATTCATCGGTCTTAAAACTAACTCTTCATTATCCATCTTCATAGTTGGAAACATATCTTCTTTATAATGATCCCAGTGTCCACTTACCTTATACAATTCTGTAGAAGCCAAATAAGGAGTATATACATGTTCATAACCTAATTTCATTTCTTTTTCTTTAATATATTTTTCAAGCTCATATCTAACCATTGCTCCATTAGGAAGCCACATTTGAAGCCCAGGACCTACAAGTTCATGACCCATGAAAAGATCTAGCTCCTTACCAATCTTACGGTGGTCTCTCTCTTTAGCCTCCTCAAGTAAAGCTAAATGCTTATCCAAATCTTCCTTAGTATCAAAACAAACTCCATATATTCTTTGTAATACTTTATTTTTAGAATCACCTTTATAATAAGCCCCAGATACCTTAAGCAATTTAAAGTTCTTACACTCTTTTACACTATCTACATGTGGACCCCTACATAAATCCGTAAAATCACCTTGCGTATAACAACTAATCACTTCATCTTCAGGTAGCTCATTTATAATATCAATCTTATAAGGATCATCTTTAAATTTTTCTAAAGCTTCTTCTCTAGAAATTTCCTCACGGTATATCCTTTTACCATCTTTTACTATTTTTTTCATTTCCTTAGAAATTTTATCTAAATCTTCATCAGTTAAGGTATAACCACCTAAGTCAATATCATAATAAAACCCCTCTGAAATAACAGGTCCTACCCAAAATTTCGCATTTGAATATAAATGTTTAACCGCCTGAGCAAGTAAATGTGCGCAGCTATGATTAAGTTTATTTAATCTTTCATCTTCTTTAATATCAATCATTTTTATCACCCTTCCTTAATTTTATGATTCTTTTTAAACTTTTTTGTCTGCCCTTTTTGTCAAATTTTACCTCTTCAATAACTGAACTAATATTTGAAAAATCAAGTTCTGTATCAAACTCTTGATTCATAAATAACGTTCTATTTGGATTAACATATGGAGCTGGATTACCAAAAGCATCATTTACTAAAATGATTGTCCCCGTCAAAACCTGCTCTAAAGAAACTAAATCAAAATTAGTTCTAACAAACTCTATACCATAAAGTGGTGCAATAATTTTAAGTTCTTTATGTGAAAGCTGACTTAACTCCATAATCAAATTCTCATTCTCCACTCCATAATAATTTCTTAAAAAATGACTTAAATCCATCTTATAACACTTACGAACTTGTTTTTTATCCATCTAAAAACTCCTCACAAAAAATATGCAAGGAGCGTATAAACGCGGTACCATCCTACCTTATAACTTAATTTATTAGATAACGGTAATTAACCGGAATAATCTTTCGAAAATCTGCTTCAAGGTAGTAATTATTAAAATCATTTATCTAGCTTCCACCAATACTAAACTCTCTTTAAAATTACTTTTAATAATCATGTCCTCTTCCACGCATTTATCTATATTTTATCACAAGAAAACGCTTTGTCAAGCATTAATTTTATCAATTTCTCCATTTATTAAATCTGTACTAAAAGAAATAAATTCCTTTATATTTAAAATTTAAGCCACAAATAATCCGTATATAAATGAACAAAATATCCTAATATAAAATTATTGTCTAATTTATTTTTATATACTAGGATAAACACTTTTAGACGAAAAAGCAAAATGAAATAAATTTCGGATAATTACAATAACCTACGATATATCAGGAGCAATAAACTCCAATAAATATTCATTATAATTATTCACTTTAACTTTTTATTTACTTCGCTAACTACACACATATAAATAACAAAACTAGCCAAAATAACACCTTATTCCCTTAAATTTTTACTAATCATCTCTTGATACTCTGTAAGCTGTTTTATTCTTGAAATTATTCTTCCAGCTTTAACAATCTCATCACCTTTAGAAGTAATTGCCAAATGATTTTCTAATGCTTTTAAATCCAAATTAGAAGTAAAAAAAGTCGGTAACTTCTCATCCATCCTATATTGAAGAAGTGGGCATAAAACTTCATCACGTGACCACGGTGTAACTGCCTCCGCCCCCAAATCATCTATCAAAAGCAAAGGTACTTTCTTAACAAAATTATATTTATTTTTAAATTCACTCTTAACTTCTGAATTAAATGAAGACTTTAAACTATTTAAAAACTCTGGCCAAAATACAATCGCACTTTTAACACCGTCTTTTCCAAGTTCATTAAATATCGCCGCAATTAGATATGTCTTACCACAACCAAAATTACCACATAAATAAAGTCCTTTTTGATGAACATCTTTTTTATACTTTTTTATAAACTCAGTAAGCCATAAAATCGTTTTATATCTATTTTTATCAGTTTTATAAATTTTTTTTATTGAAGCTTCCTTAATATCTTTAGGAACATTGAAAAGTGTTGTATTACTATGTAATTTTTCTTCCTTGTCAAATTTCTTCTTATACTTACAAGGTTTATAACTAAACTCTAAAGTATCACCAGATAATCTAGGTAACTTAGCATAACCCGTTATCTTATTTTGACAAGCCGCTAAACCTGGACAATTTTGACAATTATGATACTCAGTAAAACTCTCTTCTAAAAGTGAAGTATACTTCTTTAAAACTTCTCTTTTTATCTTTAATTTACAAACAAACTCTTTAAATCTAGCATCTTGAAGTGCTTCATCATATGCCTCATCTAGCAAATAATCTAAATTCTTATTTTTAAAATTATCACTAACTCTCTGCATATAATCACCTCTTACAAATCCTTTAAACTTGCTTCTAATGCTGCAATATCATCACTAGTTGCCACATTTTCTTCAAACTTTTTATCAAACCAATTAGGCTTTTCTTCTTTCTTGATAGTCCTATTTTTAGACTTATTTTTATTTTCTTTTTTGCAAATAGCCATAGCTTCCTCAACAGTTTTTATATTACTTCTCTTCCATTGATTCGCTATTGTTAAAACAAAATTCTTAGTAAGTTTATTATCATTAATCCTAAGCACATAATCAATAAGCACATTCACAACACCTGGTGGTAAATCATAATCAACCATTAAATCTTCAACCAAAAGTAAATCACGCTTACTAGGTTTTATTCCCTTATTCTTACCAGTCAAAAAATCATAGGGTGAGGTCGTTTCAAAAGTATATATTTGCTTAGATTTACGAGTACCATCACCAACCTGTCTGCGTAAATATTCAGGCTGCTTTTTATAAATTAAAGATGGAGTCATATTTTGATGCTCAAAAGTATAATAATTATGACAATTAGACCTTAATAAATTCTTATCAATTATCTTTCTCTCATTAACTGAATTACGAATTAATTCCGAAAGTTCTTCCTCATCTAAATTATAAATATACGCAAGCTTATAAATCAAAGATTTAGTATCTTTAGTAATTGATCGATGATTTAAAATCTCACTAGGAATTAAGCCAAGCATCCCATTCAAATCAATATTCTCATCAACTACTAAATCAACATTCTTAATCTTTCTCACATTTTTAGCATCAGAAACCTCAAAATCACTAGTCACCTCAAAAGTATTCATAAATGAAGCACTTATATCCGTATATTCTTTTATATCAATAGATGGTACTTTAAAAATATTCAAAGCTTTCTCATATTCAGCTTTTCCTATATTGCTAACTAAAGTAGTAGCCAAAATAGGATTATCAAAAAATTCGCTAGGTTCCAACGGAGAATATAACTCATAAATATAATTATTAATACTTCCCTTTTTTAAATATGTCTTTAAAAGTCCAATAGCCTCCAATTTTTCTCTTGCTTCCAAAATATCTTCAAGTTTTATTCTCATTTCAGCCATCAAATTATGATGCGTATATTCTGTAGATATAATTTGACTAGCATCCAAATTACTCCATAAAGTAAAATACAAATTTATTGCCACCGTACCTATAATTGGTTGATATAACTTAATCAAAACGAGGCGAGATTCATTATTTAAAATAGTTGCATTCTTAACAATATAAGTATCAGCTGGTAATAAATTCATACTCATTCACCTCTTTTAATAGTTTACCATATTTTAAAATTTTTTTAAATAAAAAACCTAGCAAAAGCTAGGCTTCAAATGCTATTTCTTAGCATTCATTTTTTTGTCACGATATATAATTATTGATACACCACCGGCAATAACAAGTACCCCAATACCAACAGCAATTAATGAAATCTTAGAAGCAGTATTAGGAACATTAACTACAGTACCACAATCCCATGCACCATATAATGTCATGTCTTTATTTAATGCAGTACCATCAACCCATTTACCAGTTAAATCTTCTTTAGTATACCAACCATTAAACTTACAATTTTCTTGTCTAGTTGTTAAACCTTTTTCTTGATCATAACTAGTTCCTTTATCATAACAACTCTTACCTGGTGTAGGATCAGTTAAACTTGGATCTGGTTTAACATCACCAACAATAACATAATCAACACAAACTTTTTCATTGTCTACCTTAGCAGTTAAATTAACTGACTTAGAAACTTCATCGTTATCAGAAACTAAAGTAACAACTCTTTGATAAGAAGTATCACTTGGCTGATAAATATATGCTTTTGAATAAGAACCAGTAGCTGATACCGTAACTTTTATAGTTGTAGTTTTGCCTAAAGCTTTAGTTGGAACTTTAACTATAAACTTATCACCAGCATTAAATGTATCTTTTTCTTCTCCATTAGTATTAGTAATAATAGTACCACTAGGAGCACCACTAACACTAACTTTGAAAGATGTTGCCCCAGAAACTGTTGGAGCAATTTCTTCAGATACAAAGTAATTTCCATCTTCAGACACACTCATATTAGAATTATTTACTTTAACATCTAAAGAAGTTTTAGCACTTTCTTTTGCTTGTTTCGCTTCATTAACTAATTTTTGAATATAAGGTCTAATTCCATATAAATCAGTTGCTGTAGTAGTAAAATCAGAACCTATTTTATCTGATTGACCAGTATCTGATAAATACCACCAAACAGCTGCTTGCGTAATAAATCTATCTTGTTGACCATTACCTTTTATAGTTTTATATGGATAACCATTTTGAAGAATATATGTAAGACCCGCATCTCCTTCTTTTGATAAAGCACCAGCAAAAGTACCATTAGGCCATGCTTTATTTAAATCAACACAGTAAGCTGCAGTTCCATCTTCAGTTTCATATATAGCCCACTTATAATTAGAACCAATATAAGATGGTAAATTACCAAGTGTCTTAAAGTTCATATTTTTAGGAGCCGCACTAATAGATGGTATTAAACTAATAGATATAACACATACGAATAATAAGGCAATAAAGACATTACATATTTTCTTAATATTTTTCATAATTATCCCCCTAACTTTTACTAACGTGTTCTTCCTTTGAATTTATCATTTTGTGGCAACCATTCATCTCTATCTTTACTCTGCATCCAAGCCATTGCCGTTTTTTCTAAATCATCATAATCATTTGAACCTTCTTGTTGTGCCTTAGTATATATTTTTTGTAAATCATCATATGTAAGTTTTGACTTACCACCCTCGATTAAAGTTAAATTATTATTTTTCTTGCTTTCTTTTTCGCGTTTTTTCATACCAGCAATTCCAGCACCAGTTAAAGCAACTCCAGCAAGTCCAGTCGCAGCAGCAACCATAGAACTAGCATCACCTGTATTTGGAAGTACTGGTTTAGTAGGTGTATATTCAGGCGTTTCAGGAATTGGAGTTGGTTCAGGCGATGGCTCTGGAGATGGTTCTGGAGATGGTTCAGGTGAAGGCTCTGGAGACGGTTCCGGTGACGGTTCAGGTGATGGTTCAGGTGAAGGCTCTGGCGAAGGCTCTGGTGAAGGTTCAGGTGATGGCTCTGGAGATGGTTCCGGTGACGGTTCAGGTGATGGATCAGGAGTATTGTCCGTCGGTTTATCACCAGCATTATCTGAATTACCACTTTCAAATTCATCTTGATTTTCTTTTAAATCATCATCTTCCAATTTTTCATAATCATCAGAAGAAATTGTAGTTACTAAATTGCCTTCTTTATCATATACTTGATAATTCTTACCATCAGAAGTTTTAAATACATAATCACCAATTGTCGCAGATTGCTCAGTTTGACCATTTTGAATCATTTCATCAGTTGGTGCAGATGGTAAAACATCTGTATTAACAATTGCATCTTCTGGAATCTTACCCTCTTGTTTAAGTTTATCAATTAAAGCTAGCGCTTCATCTACGTCTAATCCAACGCCACCTTGGGCTATAGTATAACTTCCATCTTCGTTTTCAATAAGTAAATATTCATCTGAATCTACTTCAAAATCAGAAACACTATCATCTTTTTGTTGATCATCTTGTGTTTGATTATCTTGAGTATTTTCCTGAGCTGAATCCCATGAAGTTATTACATTACCTTGATCATCGCTGACCGTTACATGGCCATTTTCGTCCTTAACAGCTGTATAACCAGAATCACCCAAATTTACTGATTCACCAACTTCAAGATTTGAATCAACTAGATTATGATCAAAAGCAATAACACTACCATATTCATTAACAATTTGAGATAATTGATCATCATTAACATTTCCAACCACATAAATTTGACCATCTTGTTCAAAAATTTGATAACCATTATCATTATTTTCTAAAATAGTTTTATCACTATTAGTTTGAGTATTGTCATCTACTATTTCGCTTTCTGAAGCATTGTCATTTGTATTTTCATCAGTAGATGGAGCAGTAACTTCATCAAAATTTTGATTATTATCATTTACACTTTCAATATCATCTGGAGTTTGAAAATCAGTAGAAGTATTTTCATCAACTGTTGTTTCAGGCATTTCTACATTACTGTTTTCATCAACAACATTATTTTCTGCAGTATCCACTTCTGTTTGCTCATTTGAAATTTCTGGAGTTTCACTTTCAATAGTCGGAACTCTGCTATTAATTTCTTCATTAATTCCAGTTGTTTGTTCTTGAACTGGTGTAGTAACATCAACTACAGGCTCTGTATATGAAGTAGTCTGATTTGTATAAGCATCTGTAGCTGATTGTGCAGCTGCAACCGCATTAACAATATCATCGTTAACTACATTATTGTTCGTAATAGTCTGTTCATTAGTAATTGGATTAGTTGTATCAGCTATTCCATTTTCTAATCCCATAGCTTGAGTAGGCGTAAAAGCACTAGCTAATGTAACAATTCCTATACCTGCAAGAGCTCCTATAGCCCTATTACGTGCATTACTCAATAAACCACGTAATCTGCTTTTTAATGTTCCATCAAGACTTTCAGCTCTAAAATGCTTAGCTTGCCTATCAACCTTAAATCTTATAGTCATAAATATCCCTCATTTCTAAAATATAAAATCATGCATATTTCTCCTTGTTTATTTGCGGCATATAATACCACTAAACTTACTATTTGTCAAATTAACACTTTTTCAATTCACACATATATAAAAGGCTCAATTTCATTATATTCTTCTTTTAGTATTTCCATAAAAATTTCATCATAAAATTTATTCTTAAAATAATATGACTTATGTCTAACGCCAAATTTTTTAAACCCTAAACTCTCATACAATTTTATAGCTTTCGTATTAAAAGAATATACCATAAGCATAATATTATTTAAATTCAAGTTATTAAAACCATATTCAAGTAAAAGTTTTATAGCTTCTTTACCATACCCTTGGCCTCTGTTTTGTTCATCACCAATAAATATTACTAACTTTCCATTCAGATGGATTAAATCTACTTGTGAAAAACCACATCCGCCAATCAGCTCATCACCTTCTTTTAAAACGATTCCAAAATTATAATCGTTCTGGTTCTTCAAAAGCCATTTTTTCTCACCTTCCAAAGTACTAACTTTAGTATCAATTCCAATATTTTCACTAACAGTTTTATCATTCATCCACTTAACATACATTGGTGCATCATCGATACAAACGGGTGATAAATATAGTCGGTTGCCCATAAGTTTTGGAAAATACTTCATATAAACACCTTCTATACATATAATTATATCAAAATAATATTGTTTTGACTATCATTATTTCACATTTTTACCTTGTTTTACATAGAAAAATTGTTAACTAAGCTCGTTAACAATTTTTTTAAACTCATCACCACGATCTTCAAAGCTCTTATATTGATCCCAGCTCGCACACGCCGGACTAAGTAAAATCGTATCGCCCTCTAGAGAAATATTATAAGCAGCATGTGTAGCCTCTTCTAAATTATTAGTCACTGTCACATCAATATTATTTTCACATGCAAACGCTTTAATTCTTTCCTTAGTCTCACCATAACAAACAATTTGTTTTACATTTTTTAAATAAGGAAGTAATGGTTCAAAACTGTGACCTCTATCTAAACCACCTAGTATTAAAACTACTTCATTATTAAATGACTTTAAAGCTGTTATAGTTGAATCCACATTAGTTGCCTTAGAATCATTATAAAACTCTCTTCCATTTAATCTTCTTACAAATTCTATCCTATGTTCAACACCCGCAAAATTATTCAAAACTTCTTTAAGAATATCATTAGAAACATTAAACTCTTTAGCTGCTAAAATAGCCGCCATAATATTCTCATAATTATGAACACCTTTAACTCTAATATCTGAAAGGCTAACTACTTTTTCGCCATTATAAACAATATCTTCACCTTTTATATAAACGTTTGCCTCTCCTTTTGAAGAAAAATACTCTTTTTTAGCCTTTAAATTCTTGGTAAGTTCATAAACTTCCTTATCACCTTTATTTAAAATAGCCACACATTTTTCATCTTGGTTATTAAAAATACGAAGTTTGTCTAACTTATAATTTTCATAATTACCAAAGAAATCTAAATGAACCTGATATAAATTAGTTAAAACAGCCACATCAACCTTAAACTTATCTAAATTTGCAAGTTGATGACTAGAAATTTCAATAACTAAAACATCACCATTTTTTATCTGATCTATTTGACTACAAAGAGGATAACCAATATTACCAGCCAAATGAACAGGAAGACCAGCTGCTTTCAAAAATTCATATATAATTGTTGTCGTAGTAGTCTTACCATTTGAACCTGTAATACCAACAATTTTAACCTCTGGTAAATAACGGTAAGCTACTTCTAACTCTGTAATAACTGGAATATCAAATTCTTTAGCTTTCAATACCACAGGATGATCTAATCTAACTCCAGGATTTTTAACTACATAATCATAACTATCATCAAAAATCTTGTCTTGCTCTTTAGTAATAATCACATTAACTCCAAGATTTTCTAACTCTTTAATCAAATTAAAATCATCGCATTTAACATCCGTAATCAAAACATGATTATCTTTAGCTAAAAGTTTAGCTACTGCACATCCACTTTTTCCCATACCTAAAATGAAAATTTTCTTGCCTTCAAACATAAGACGCCTCCTATTTAAAATAATTTCATAATTCTATCTATCTCAGATTCCAATTTTGATTTCATAATACATTCAGCAAAACCATCCTGTAAATAATGAAGCTTAATAAATTCCTTATTATCATCAATCATTACAACTACAGGTGTATGAAATTTCTTATTTTTCTTAAGTTCTTTCAAAACATCCAAAGCACTATAAGTAGAAGTCTCATCATCTAATATTATTAAATCATATTTAATGTTAGAAGCAATTTTTTCAATTATATCTCTTCCAAATAAAGAACCACTAACCTCCGCATCATGATTTTCAAGAAAATTAGTCACTTTTGCAAGTTCCTTAGCATCATCATCAACTACCATAACTCTTTTATTTCGGTATAAACTTTGTTCATAACTTTCAAGCTTCTTAGAAATCTCAGTTTCCTTTGACTCAACAATTTTCTGCTCTAAAACAACATTAACAGTAGTTCCCACATTTTCATCACTCTTAACCATCAAATTTCCGCCTAACAAAGCCACTAATTTTTTAACCTCTTTTAAATTCAAAATATCTCCTTCACGATTACGCAAATCAATATTAGATAACTCCTCACTATTTAAGCTTAAAATATTATTAACTTGTTCAATGCTCATACCAGGCCCTGTATCACTAATTGTAATAATTAATCGGCATACCCCATATTTAACAATTCCACTAACATCCAAGTCAATCTCCCCAGATGTCGTATGATTAATTGCATTAGTCAAAATAGAACCTATAGCTTGTTTTAATTTAATTGAATCACCATATAAATAATTGGGAATAGTATTGCTTATAGAATAATTAAATTCCACTCCATCAACAGTCATTTTTTCATAGCGATATTTTAACTCTTTAAAAAGATTTGCAGGATTATAACGACTATCAAAAATTTTTAGACGTTTAGTAGTCATACTAGACACATCCAAAGCATCATTAATTAAATAATCAAGTTCTACTCCAGTATTATTAATATGTTTAACGCCTTTCTTTAGCTCCTCAACATCATCATAACCTTGTATCTTTTCGCTAATCTCTATAATATCCTTAACTGGCTTTTTAATATCCTGAGTCATTCTAAATAAGAAATTAGAGGTATCTTGATTAGATTTTTCAACCAATTTCTTATTCTTATATAACTCGGCCACCATCTGAACATCAGGATTTTCAATTGTAAAATACATAATTAAACAAGTAACAACTGTTGAAGGATTTATAATATAATTTAAACTTGGCATAAAAACTTGAATAATAACCATCATAATTCCCTCAATAATAAGTGCAATAATCGGAATATACTTTTTATTTCTTATACGTTTAAAATCTAAAAGAACTAAAACAATTAAAATTGTATAAATGATTCCAAAAACAGCATAAGTATAATACATTGCAGGCCCTAAAGTTAACGAATCCTCATTAACCTCTAAAGGTAATATTAAAACCATTATTACATTAATAACAAAGCTCAAACGATACAACCTATTCACAGTTTTAAAATTTTTATCTTTAAACCTAGAAATACAATAAGTATAAAAAGCAAAAATTGAAACACTTAAAATTAAACCAATTAAATAAATTTTATTAAATACAATTATTAAAATATTTTTTAAATAAATATCACTATCTATTATTATACCAAGTAATAAACCAAATAATATAGTCATTATACTAACAACAAGCAACTGTCCATAAGTATTATCCTCTACCTGATGTAATCTTTTCTTAGAAAAAAACACTATACTAAGAACAATCAAAATAATTAATGCATAACCATTTAAAAATATTAAGCCTTCATTACCCATTATCTCACCCTTTTCACTCTATTTTTTTAAAACTTTAACTTTGTTTTTCATTGGTGGAATAACTGTAATTTTTCCAACTGAAATATTTGTCTCTTCAAGCTCTACTCCAATCTCTTCTCCAGTAATTTCTTCATTAACCAAAGCATTATAATTAACTTTACCATTAGGAGTAAGTGGTAAAGAAACTCTAAATCTAAACTTTGAAGGTATCTGACGAGTTGAAACATTAGCATTCTTTACAAATAAATCATCAACAAGTTTTTCTACATAAGCAATCTTTTCACTATCACTCATTTCAATATCATCTTCAAGAACAATATTAGCTAAAGGCATATAACCAAACTTATCCTCAACATAATAAGGTGAAACAACACAATACTTAACAAATGGATCTTTTTTAATAACCTCTTCTATTTCATAAGGCTTAACTTTGAAACCATCATATCTAGTAAAAGATCTATCACTTCTAGATAAAAATTTCATAACACCATCTTTATCCATAGTACCAATATCTTTAGTAAATATAAAATCCATATCATCATATGTAACATGTGGAACAATCACATTATCATCCAAAACACCAGGAGTTACCGTTCCAGATGAAACAATAAATTCTCCTTCAATTTCATCCTTGTCATCTTCAAATTTAACAAGTTCTTTTGTATCAGGATTTACTACTCCATAAACTGTATAAGGCATTGGAATTCCCATACTATTTAAATCACCATAATCACCCGTAGAAAATGAACCGCATCCACAAGTTTCGCTCATACCATGACCCTTAGTTAATGAAACCTTACAATTATGACTATGTAAAAATTCATTTATTTTTAACTCATCTGCTTCATCCATAGAATCACCACCATAAGTGACCATAGTTAAACAAGATAAATCTGCATCTTTTAAAACTGGATCATTAATCAAATTTAAAAACCAAGTTGGTGGACCAATAATTGTTTGTGGTTGATATTTAACAATCATTTTTCCTAAATTAGAAGGTGCGAACTCTGGAATTTGAATCAAATTATTACCATGAGCAAGTCCTGCATGAACCACATCTACTAAACCAAATGCCGCAAAATAAGGAAGCATATGTAAAACATTATCCCCAAGTGCCATCGGCATATTAGCTCCAAAAGTTTGTGCAGCATAAATATTTAAATTATCATTAGTAAGTGGAATTGGTTTTGGTTTAGGACTACTTGTACCAGAAGTATGAACAATCATATTTAATTTACCAGGTTGATATTCAGCCAATTTAAATGAAGAATTTTGACATTCCTTAACAAGATCTGGATATCTTAAAACCTGTAAATTAGCTGTTTTTGTAGCATCTTCAAGCATTTTAGCAAATTTTTGTGTTTTTTTCATACTCTGAATCATATTATTAAAACCATTAAACTGTCTAACCTCATTCAAATAATTAAGCTTAGATTTCAAGTTCATTGAATCACTAGCTGACACAACAACAACATTTTCAACACCAAGCTCCTTAAGTTCATTTTCAATAGGTCTAATCATTCCTAAATAACACTGATCTAAAGCCACTAAATATTTAGCTTTCTCACCATGAAATAAATCAAACACTTTTTTAGCACTTATATTTAAATCAACACTATCTGGCCTTGGGTCAATAAAATCCGCTACCGCACCAAGTTGTGAAGTTCCATACATCAAATATGCAGTCTCCGGAATATTAGGCATTAAATACATAACTCTATCACCATCTTGAACTCCAAGCTCACTTAAAGTCCTAGAAGCATCATTTATTTTTTCATATAATTCGTTATATGAAATTTGATTGCCAAAAAAAGTAATAGCAGGCAATTCGCCATTATTCTTATTTTTTTCTTTTATATAATCGACAATCGTCATCTGTGGTAATGGTTCTTTTAAAAACTCATTATCATAATATTTCAGCCATGGTCTATCCAAATGTGGATAACCTGTTAAAGTTTTTTCCCCTTTATTATCTAATAAACTACCACCTTGTATATTTGCATTTTCCATACATTTCCCCCTGTTCATTATAATATACAATTAAAATATATCATTTTCTACCAATTTTTACAATAATTTCAATAAAAAAGAAAAAAAACAAGTATATTTTACTCGTTAAACTATCATTTCTTAATCACTTTTGTCTTTACTAAGTCTTTTTTTTCTTTTTTCAAATCATTAATAATACCCTTATTTATTAATATTTGATAATCAATCTCCCCTATCCTAATTTTTCTTACAACATAAGGTACAGTATAACCAGCCAAAAAACCACCTAATCCAAGTAAAATTAAACTATCCATTTTAGGAATCGTAACCATACTCATTCCAAGCATACTACCAATAGTACCACAAATTAAAGAATGAGAATACTTAACTGGATTTAATTTCAATTTATCTTTTTTATCAATATAATTATAAATTAACTCCTCAGTTGCCTCAATATTAGCATTTATTTGTTTTAAAGTTTTCTTACTCATTTAAACCACCTATTTAATTATTATAAAGATTATTACCATAAAAATCAATGAAATTTTTCAAAAACTATTGAAAGAAAACATTAATTTTGTTATAATGTTTTTGTCACTTGGCGAGATAGCTCAGTTGGCTAGAGCATACGGTTCATACCCGTAGGGTCGAGGGTTCGAATCCCCCTCTCGCTACCAATATGTATTTAACTAGATAGCAATATCTAGTTTTTATTTTACCTTGATATTTAAAGGATTTTAACATCATCATATAATAATTATACTAGTTACCTAATATGAATATTAAATATCCATAAAAAATCTGTAGTTAAATTTTAGTTATTTTTTATAAAAAATAATTGCTCAAATGAAAAGTTTAATTGACCAAAACAAAAAAATGTTATAATATAATGGCATTGAATGAGTAAATGGGCC
>CALVRH010000028.1 GCA_944358535.1 uncultured Bacilli bacterium
ATTAATTATAACAAAAAAAAGATAACAAAAATAGGTTCTTTAAAATTTCTTTAATTATTAGCTTGACAGCATTGGGTAGCGACTATCCGATACTGGTCTATGGAGAAGCCTTAGGTTTCTGTGAAGTAGAAAAAGCTTACCGTGAGGTAAGCTAATGCCAAAATTTATTTTGGTATTTTGTTCCACCCCACAACTAACTACTTTGACTTAGGTTTTTCATAATACAAAATATCACTTAAATTACATTCAAGTATAAAACATATTTTAGCAAGAACATCCTTGTCATATCTTGCAATAGTATTATTGTAATATCTATCAATAATTTGATGATGTAATCCAGTTCTCTTCGCAAGCATAGTCCTAGTCAAATTCCTTTTTTTCATCATTGTCTTTATGTCTAGGTGAATTTCACCATAATCGGCATAAATAATTACACTATTCATATCATCACCCTTGATTTTATTTTATCATTTGTATTCTTTTTGCAAAACCGCTTTAAAAAACAATTTTTCAATTCTGAATATATATTCAAAAATATACAAAACTATGTTATAATTTAATAAAATGTGACAGCATTCGACAAAAATAAAAACTATAATATTAGTAAATAGAAAGGGACACTTTATGAAAAAAATTAAGTTTTATCTTAAAGAAAATTTTTTAAGTTTTATAAATAAGTATAATAATTTTTGGTAGTATTGGCACATATGCTGCTGTGAATTTTCCAAGTGGAGATGTAACATATGATAATAAAGAAAGCGGACTTGAAAGTCAAAATGTCCAAGGGGCAATCGATGAACTTTATGGAATATGTACAGCAGTGCCTGCAGGAGACCAAATAATAGCCACTAGTAATTTAGAAAAAGATCCTTATGAGTGTCGATATTTCTTTACAGGAAGAAACCCAAATAATTATATAATATTTAACAATGAAAGTTGGAGAATAATATCAGTAGAATGTGATAGTACAATTAAAATAATGAGAAATGCCAGTATAGGAAATCAATATTGGGATACAAGTGGAAATAATAATTGGGCTAGACCAGCAAGTTTGAATACATACTTAAATGAAACATATTATAATGAATTAAATGCAAATGCTCAAAGTCAAATTGTAGCCAAAGACTGGAGTATCGGTAACATAACGTGGTATAACAATGATTTAGCAAAACAAATAAATGACGAAAATGGGACAAAATGGAACGGCAAAATTGGTTTGATAACTGTCAGTGAATATATAAGAAGTAATAGTAGTAAAAGTGAATGTGGGTCATTAAGTTTAAATAATGAAAATAGTAATTGTTTATTTCAAACATGGATGTTTAAGAATTATTATTGGTGGACTTTGTCACCAGAAACTGGCTATTCTGATACAAGCTCCGTGTTCTATGTCACTTCTGACGGTGATTTCAATCGTACAATTAGTAGTTACTACAACTATGCTGTCTATCCAACTCTATATCTTTCCTCAGATATCAAAATTGCTAGGGGTACAGGGAATTCATTAGACCCATACCAAATTTCACTATAAAAACACGTTAGGAAAAAACAAAACCTAACGTGTTTTAAAATTACTTAATAATAAACTCCCCATTTTTAACATCTATCATAACCTCTGAATTAAATTTGATATCCTCATTAATAATAGCTCTCGCAATTAAAGTTTCGATATTTCTACTTACATACCTTTTAATTGGTCTAGCTCCATATTTTTCATCATATGAATTATCAATGATAAACTCTTTAGCTCTATCAGTTAATTTAAGAGTTAATTTCTTATCACGTAATCTATATTCAATTTCTTTAATAATTTTATCTAAGATTTCATAAACAACTTCCTTAGAAAGTGAATTAAATACAATAATTTCATCAATACGGTTAATAAACTCAGGTTTAAAAGTTCTTCTAAGTTCACTCATAACCATCTCTTCACTATCTTTATGACCCTCTAATATATAATCACTGCCTAAATTAGACGTCATAATAATTATAGTATTTTTAAAATCAACCGTACGTCCTTGTGAATCAGTAATTCTACCATCATCTAATATTTGAAGTAATATATTAAATACATCCTTGTGAGCCTTCTCAATCTCATCAAATAAAATAATGCTATAAGGGTTTCTTCTAACTGCTTCTGTTAACTGTCCACCATCATCGTATCCAACATATCCTGGAGGTGAACCAATTAACCTAGACACAGAATGTGCTTCCATATATTCACTCATATCAATCCTAACCATATGTCTTTCATCATCAAATAACTCATAAGCTAAAGCCTTAGCCACCTCAGTCTTACCAACACCAGTTGGTCCTAAAAATATAAATGAACCAATCGGTCTGTTAGGATCCTTAATTCCAGCACGTGCTCTAATAATCGCTTCACTAACTAAATGTAAAGCCTTATCTTGTCCTTTAACCCTCTTGCGTAAATTATCCTCTAAATGAAGTAATTTTTCCCTTTCGGTGCCAACTAATTTACTAATTGGAATATTCGTCCACTTAGAAATAATAGAAGCAATTGACTCATCGTCAACCACATCACTTAAAATTGAATTTTTATTATTTCGTTTAAGTTCCTCTAACTCTTTTTCTAAAGCCGGAATAACACCATGACGAAGTCTAGCAGCTGACTCTAAATCATACTTAGATTCTGCATATTCCAAATCATGATTAGCCTTCTCAATCTCTTCTTTTTTACGGTTAATTGAAGTATTAATTTCTTTCTCATGTTCCCAAGCTTCTCTTAAATCTTTCTCTTTAGACTTTAAAGAAACTAACTTTTCATCAATCTCTTTAATTCTATTTTTAGAAAAATCATCTTTCTCCTTCTTTAAAGCTTGTTTTTCAACCTCCAACTGCATAATCTTACGTGTCAAAGTATCAAGTGAAGTCGGAACAGATTCAAGCTGAACCTTAATCGTCGCACAAGCCTCATCAACTAAATCAATAGCCTTATCAGGTAAAAATCTATCTGTAATATACCTATCAGATAAAGTCGCCGCTGCCACTAAAGCTCTATCTTTAATAGTAACTCCGTGATAAACCTCAAAACGTGATTTCAAACCACGTAAAATAGTAATCGTATCAAGAACAGTCGGCTCGGATACTAAAACTTTTTGAAAACGCCTTTCCAAAGCTCCATCTTTCTCAATATATTTACGGTACTCATTTAAAGTCGTTGCTCCAATACAGTGAATCTCACCACGAGCAAGCATCGGCTTAAGCATATTTCCGGCATCCATCGCACCCTCCAAAGCCCCGGCACCAACAATCATGTGAATCTCATCGATAAACATAATTATCTCACCATCAGACTCCTTAACTTCCTTAAGTACAGCCTTTAATCTATCTTCAAACTCACCACGATATTTAGCTCCCGCAATCAAAGACCCCATATCTAGTTCCCAAATACGTTTATCCTTTAAACTGTTAGGAACATCGCCTTTGACAATCCTTTGAGCTAAACCTTCAACAATAGCAGTTTTACCAACACCAGGTTCACCAATTAAAACTGGATTATTCTTGGTTTTACGTGATAAAATACGGGTAATACTACGAATCTCATCATCACGTCCAATAACTGGATCAACTTTCCCGTCACGAACCGCAGCTGTAATATCTCTACCATATTTCTCTAAAACATTTTGTAAACCTTCTTGATATGCTTGTTGTTCATTCATAAAATCGTGCCTCCTTTTCTATAAAAATTAACCTTTTACAAGGCTACATCATAACTATATCACACCTTTTAGCACTTGTCAAGAAAGAGTGCTAAAAAACATAAATTACTAAAATAATAATAAAAAAATTATCCCTATATATAATTGCAAAAAACCTAAAAATAGTTTTAAATATATATAAATAACCTTATCAATAAAAACTTTATCAAAATATAGTTATACCTTTTATAAATTTGTAAACAAATCACATTTTACTTTTATCTAAAGCCATGTTATACTACTTAATAGTTAATAAAGAAAGGAAATAAAGTATGTCGAAATTAAGTAATAAAGCAATAGTTATTATTGCCTTCATAGCTGTAATAGGAGGAATATTGTTAATTTCATCTGACTACTTGCAAGGAAAAAAAGACAAAGCCTATCAAAAAGTCAGTATCTCATTATATAGCGAAATAAATAATCAAACACAAGATAATACCCCACAAAACATCGAAGAATCAGAAGAAGAACCTTATGTTCCAACACCAAATCCCAATGGATACTTAGGTATCTTAACTATTGATAAAATAAATCTCCAGCAAGGTTTCTTTGATAAAGATTATGAAGACAATAACGTCAGTAAAAATTTAACTTTTTTAGCTCCTTCAAATTATCCAGACGAAAAAAACGGTAATGTAATACTAGTTGCTCACTCTGGAACAACCCACATTGCCTATTTTAGAAATCTTTACCAATTAAACAAAGGAGATACCGCAAAAATTGAATATAAAGGCCATTTATATACATATAAAATAGATAATATATATAATGAAACCAAAGATGGTAGTGTAACTATATATCGAGATACTACTAAACAAACCTTAACCATGATTACTTGTACTAAAAACGACAATACTAAACAGACCATATATATTGCTTATTTAGAAAGTGTTAAATAATACTTTCTCATCGGGAAATAGCTTAGCTTGGTAAAGCGCTACGTTCGGGACGTAGAGACCGCAGGTTCAAATCCTGTTTTCCCGACCAGTAAAAAACTCCCCTTACACAAAGTAAGGGTTTTAATATACTAAAAATTCTTTTACATTAGCTTTATATTATAAAATAATCTCAATATAATATTACCTTTTGATAACAAAAAAAACAAAGAAATATAAAAAATGAACTCGCACTAAAACAAAAAATAAATAATTAAACATACTAATAATATGACATTTTTTTCAAATATGTCTACCATTTTACAACCTCAAAAAAATAAAATAATCTACAAAATCACCAAAAATATATCATTATTTTTCCAAACAAATTGAATAAAATTAATCATCTCAAACATATAATAATAGTGAGGGGGATATACCCTTGTAAATAAAGGACAAACTCCTAAATTAGAGTCTGACAAAAATTGACTCAATTTGACGCACATACCAAAATATGTTAGAATAAGGCCTGTTTTCTGATTTTGCATTAACAGGAGAGGGTGAAAATGGAAAAAAGCAAGTCGGTTAAGGCCAGTATATTGGCCATAATCACTCTAATAGTAGTCACTGCCTTATGGCATCCTACTGTTGCTAGGGCACAGACCCTAAAAAAAATTAGAAACTCATTCATGGCAAATACCCTTATGAAAAAGGATTTAAATGTCAATGAAAAAGAAGAAACACCTTTGAATTTAACCAAATTAGAAATAAAGCCAATTAATAGTGAACTATTACAAGATGTAGATTCTCTAAAAATTGACATCGACATCGAAGAATTAAGACAGATTAAAATTGCTCGTAAAAAAGCATTAGAATTAGAAAAAAAACGAGAAGAAGAAAGAAAAAAAGCCGAAGCCAAAGCCAAGCAAGACGAAGCCGCTAAACAAATAACCGCTAAATCAGGAACAAGTATCTCTTATGACGAATTAGTGGCTAAACTAAATAGATCATTAAATTCTACCTTAGCTGGAAAAGGTGAAAGCTTTGCTAAATATGCTACCGAATTAGGTATCGACCCATATTTAGCTGTTGCCATTGTTCTCCATGAAACAGGATGTAAATGGAACTGTTCGACACTTCTTCAAAAATGTAATAATGTAGGCGGAATGAAAGGCTCACCAGGATGTAATGGTGGTTCATATAAAGCCTTTTCAAGCTTAGATGAAGGAATAAAAGCCTTTATGAATAATTTGTATAAAAATTACTATGCTGTAGGCTTAACAACTCCAGAAACCATCGGTCCAAAATATGCTGCTAGTACATCTTGGCCATCTAAAATTCGTTCCTACATGAATGAGATAGAAGCAAATTAATTTTTTTGCTTCTTTTATTTTTGCCTAAGTCAAGCTTAAAATACAAGGAAAAAATAAATTATACACAAATTTGACGCTTAAATTTTATTATGATAAAATAAATAACAGAATAGTAGGAGAGATGTAAATGACTGAGACAAAAAAAGTAACAATAGTTGTAACACTAGGTGTCCTAATTTCAATAACTTTGCCACACTTTATAACCATTAATCAGACTCAAAACCTAGAAACTAAAACAACTCCTAAAGTCGAAAGTGAAACATCTAGTAACGAAGTAGCCATCGCCACCGAAGAAGATGAATCAGGAACCCCAGTTGCAGTTACACAGCCAGTAGAGCCAGAACCTCAAGTAACTGAACCGGCACCTACTCCTGAACCTCAAGCAGAGCCAATTGTTTATGATGGTTTAACCATGAGTGAGCTAACGGAAAAATTAAATCGTTCATTGCACTCAACCTTATCAGGAACTGGTGCTAGCTTTGCTAAATACGCCATTGAAATGGGAATCGACCCATATCTAGCTGTCGCTATTGTTCTTCATGAAACCGGTTGTAATGGCACATGTAGTAAACAAGTAAGACAGTGCTATAATGTCGGTGGAATGAAAGGTGGACCTAGTTGTAATGGTACATCTTATAAACGTTTTAATAGTTTAGATGAGGGCATATATGCCTTCATGAGTAATTTAAAAGAAAACTACTATGACAAAGGCCTAACCACTCCAGAAGCCATGAATAAAAAATACGCAGCCAGTACTAGTTGGGCTAAAAAAGTTCATCATTATATAAATAAAATAAAAGCGGCTTAAAAAACACCAAAAGGTGTTTTTATTTTTAAACAGGCTATGATATAATCATAATAAAGGAGAGTGAAAATATGCAAAAGGGGTGCCCAAAATGTGGAAGAATGATTGATGCTGATGATATAACCTGCCCATATTGTCATTATAACTTTCAAAGTATGGATAACTTTTTCAAAAAAGTATCCGATGATAATTATATTGAAAATGAAAAATATGCCGGTTTTGTCAAAAGGTTAGTTGCTGGATTATTTGATATTTTTTTAATCGCTACCATCACCTATTTTATCCTAATTTTAATTGATAAATATTTTATCACTATAAACAAAAATAACATCTATATCGGACTTATAATCTTTATTCCAATTTATATTTTATATAACGCCATATGTGAAAGAACTACTTGGCAAGGATCTATCGGTAAACTAATTCTCGATATTGAAGTTACAGACCAATATGAAAATCCAATTACCTTTCCTGTCGCTTTAAAAAGAAATATTGCAAAATTACTCAGCGTCATAACCCTTGGAATTGGTTTTATATTATCTGCTGCTCCGCCACAAAAACAAGCTCTTAATGATAAAATTGCGAATACCTTTGTCATCAATAAACTAATCATGAAAGAAGATACTAACTTCAGCTTTGCTAGTCCTATAAAGCGCTTTACGGCCTTTATAATAGACATACTAATTATAAGTTTAATTTGCTATGGCATTCTTGCCACTAGTGGACTCATTCACTTATTTGATTTTAATCAAATAACCATTAATACCTTAAGTGACGCTAGATATATTCTGTGTCTTGTAGTTATACTCTTCTATTTTCCCTTTTCTGAAAGTAGAACCGGATCAACTATTGGCAAAGGTATGATGCACATAAAAGTAACAAAGTTAGATGGTGAAATTCAAGGAGTTATTGGCTCATTTATTAGACAATTAATTCTAGTTTTAGATATTTTTACTCTAGGATTTCTTGCCTCATTTGTCACTCCAAAAAAACAAACAGTAAAAGATATTTTAACAAGAACCCTTGTAATTGATAGATAGGCCAAAGTAAATCTTTGACCTTTTTCTTTAAAAATAAGTAAATATATGATAAAATGAATATGACCTATACTAAAAGGAGGCAGTAATATGTGCGGCTTTGTTGGATACATTAATAAAGAAAAAGATAAATCAAAAAACATAAAAAAAATGGCCGATTTAATAGCTCATCGTGGCCCAGACTCAGAAGGATACTACTGTGATAAAAACATTGCCTTAGGTTTTAGACGTCTCAGTATCATCGACTTAAAAAGTGGTGCCCAACCAATTTATAATGAAGATAAAACAAAAGTAATAATTTTTAATGGTGAAATATATAACTTTGAAACCCTAAGAGAAGAACTTATAAAAAAAGGTCATACATTCACAACTAAAACTGATACCGAAGTTTTAATTCATGGTTATGAAGAGTGGGGAGAAAAACTTTTAGATAAATTAAGAGGCATGTTCGCCTTTGTTATATATGATACAAAAACTGAGGAAATGTTTGCCGCTAGAGATTTCTATGGTATCAAACCATTTTACTATGCTAAAATGGGAAATACCCTAATATTTGGTTCTGAAATAAAAAGCTTTCTAATTCATCCTCACTTTAAAAAAGAATTAAATACTAAAATGTTAGAATATTATCTAACATTTCAATATAGTGTAGGTGAAGAAACATTCTTTAAAAATGTCTATAAACTAATGCCAGGTCATTATTTGAAATATAAAAATGGTAAACTAGAAATTAAAAAGTACTATGAAATAAAATTTGAAGAAAATAGCACCAAAACTTACGAAGAATGGAAAGAAGGTATAAAAGACCATCTAAAAGACTCTATTAAAGCTCATAAAATAAGTGATGTTGAAGTTGGATCGTTCCTATCAAGTGGTGTAGACTCTTCATTTATAGCGGCTAGTAGCGATGTTGATAAAACATTTACCGTCGGCTTTGAAAACAAAAAATATAGTGAAATTGATTATGCTAAAGATTTATCTAGTAAAATAAACACTCAAAATATAAATAAAATAATTACAAAAGAAGAATATTTTAAAAATCTTCCAAATATTTTGTACTATATGGATGAACCATTAGCAGATCCCTCTTCAATCGCTTTGTACTTTGTCGCTAAAATAGCTAGTGAAAACGTCAAAGTATCTTTGTCTGGAGAAGGAGCTGACGAAATATTTGGTGGTTATAACATATACCAAGAACCATTAACTGATAGTTGGTATTATAAAATACCTTATCCTATTAGATTTACCATTGGTAAAATTGCAAGTATTTTCCCACATAAAAGAGGAATCAACTTCTTAATAAGACGCGGAAAAAAACTAGAAGATAGATTCGTTGGAAACGCTTTTATCTTTAATAATAAAGAAATTAGTAAAATATTAAAAAATAAAAGACAAACAAAAGGTTTTCAAGAATTAACTAAACCATACTATGATAAAGTAAAAGACAAAGATGATGTCACAAAAATGCAATATATTGACTTTAACTTTTGGCTAATCGGTGATATTCTCTTAAAAGCCGACAAAATGAGTATGGCAAACTCCCTAGAAGTTAGAGTACCATTCTTAGATAGACCATTAATAGATTATGCTCTAGGTCTTCCGACCGAATTTAAAACCGATAAATATAAAACAAAAAAAATCTTTCGTGATATCGCTAGTGAAGTTTTAGAAGATAAAGTATCAAATAAAAAGAAATTAGGTTTTCCAGTTCCAATTCGTGAATGGATGAAAGATGAAGATATTTATAAACAAATCAAAGCTTTATTCACAAAAGATAAACAATTTTTTAGCACCAAAAAAATTGTCAAACTACTAGATGATCACTGTAAAGGTAAAGCTGATAATAGCCGAAAAATATGGACTATATATATATTCTTACTTTGGTATGAAATATTCTTTGGAGGTACAAAATGATATTCTTTTATATATCACTATCAACTTATTTATGTTTTAACATTATAAAATACAAAAAAATATTTTCAATCTTACAAAAAAATAAATATAGTCTTAAATCTTATAGTAAATGGCTTGGCCAAAATCTAAAAGAAATTTTTTCGAATAAAGAATTACTATCTATTATCTTAATTATTATTGCTTGTAATTTTGATTTAAAAGTAATTGGTGTAAGTACTGTCATCTTATATACTATTTTCTTCTTATTCGATTATAAAAAGAAAAATAAAGTAAAATTAAATAGCAGGTTAGTAACTAGAATAGTTATATTAATTTCAATGTATATTGGTCTAAATATTTGGTTCATACTAGATTATATAAGTTACCATTATGCTGATATAATCTTTGATAACACCGCATTTTATTATATCATTTTAGCTATTATTAGTTACTTCTCATATTTCATCATTTGGTTAGTTAACTTAATTGCTATGCCATTTGATAAGCTTTTTAAAAGCATAGGGGGTAAATATGCTAAGAGTAAACTCAAAAAAAGTAAAACCAGGTGATACCTTTTTGGCCCTTCAAGGGCCATACACTGATGGTCATGATTATATAGGAGAAGCCATTGACAAAGGAGCTGCCTGTATAATTGCTACTCACGGAGAATATCCCGTAAAAACAATCATCACCGAAGATACTAGAACATATCTTTCAAACTATTTAAAAGAACTAAACCTAGAAAAGTTAGAAAAAATAAAACTTATTGCTGTCACAGGAACATATGGAAAAACAGTAACCTCTGATTTATTATATCAATTATTAAATAGTTTAAATATCAAAACTGCATATATAGGCACAAACGGTTTTTATTTAGACGGTAAAATAAAAAAAACATCATCAACAACTCCAGATATCTATGAAATCTATGAATTAATTGGCGAAGCCGTCGATAGTGAATGTGAAGTAGTCATAATTGAGACCTCATCCAATGCCATTGCTCAAAGACATATTGAAGGCCTAAGATTTGATGCGGCAATATTCACTAATTTTACTCCAAATAAATATGTCGATAAAAATAAGTATTTAAATGACAAAATTGAACCATTTAAAATGCTTAAAAAAAATGGTTATGCCATAATAAATAAATCAGACCCATATTATGAATACTTTGTCTTGCCACAAAACACAAATATTTTCTATGGACCAAATGATACTAACTATCCAATTAATATTATAAACGCTAACTATGAATATACAGAATTTACCGTAGCTTCTAATTTAATCAAAATTCCTTTAATTGGAAAATTCAATGTTTATAACTATGTACCAGCATATATTATTGCTAAAATCTTAAATATTGATGACGAAACAATATTATCGTCTACACTCTCACTTCACCCAGCTGATGGTAGATTTGATACTATAAAATATAAAAATAACCTAATTATTATTGATTATGCCCATGATTTAGATGGAATAAAAAACATTATTAAAAAAACCAAAGAAATATCAAAAGGAAAAATCATAACCATTATTGGTTCTGGTGGTGAACGTCGTCAAGATCAAAGACCAGCAATTGGAAAATTAGTCACCGATAGTAGTGACTATGCTATTTTTACTACCGATAATCCTCGCCACGAAAACGAAGAAGAAATTATTGACTCAATGATAGCAAACATAACCAAAGAAAATTTTCAAACAATAACGAGTCGTAAAGAAGCCATAAAAAAAGGTATAAGTATGCTAGAAAACGAAGACATTTTATTAATATTAGGTAAAGGTCATGAAGATTCACAAATAATTGGTAGTGATGAATTTCCATTTAAAGATCGTGATGAGGTCCTAAAAAACATTAAATAAAAAGGAAATAACAAAAACATCTCGTATATTATATATAGAGGTGTTTTACTTTGGAAAAAATCATTTTAGACAAATACCAAAAGAAAGTAATAAAAAACAAATCTAAAAATCTTTTAGTCATAGCTGGAGCTGGCTCAGGAAAAACTTTAACCATTGTTTATAAAATAAAACACTTAATAAAAAAAGGCATCATGCCAAGTGAAATATTATGTATCACATTCACAAAAGCTGCAGCCTTAAACCTTCAAAATAAATTAAAACATAACAATATTTATATAAACGTCAAAACATTTCATAGCTTAGGCTATGAAATAATTAAAAGTACTCAAAATGTCACTTTAATTAAAGAAAATATCCTCGATAACCTAATCATAAAAAAACTAAAAACATATCCTAAATTAACCAAAATAATTAACGTAAATTTTACTGAATTTGGTAAAGGTAAAACTGAAAACATAAAAAATAACCTTATTCAAAATACAGAATATTTGTATAAACTAAAAGATATTATCAAAACATTCATTAACCTTTTTAAAAGTAATAATTATAATATAAATAAGTTTAAAACCTTTCATCAAAAAAATAAAAAAGAACATCTATCAAAAACCAAAATAAGACATAAATTTTTCTTAAACCTTACTAAAACCATTTATCTAGAATATCAAGAATACTTAAAATATAAAAATCAAATTGACTTTCAAGACATGATTAATAAAGCCATAGAAATAGTTCAAAAAGAAGGTATATACCCTTATAAATATATAATAATCGATGAATATCAAGACTCATCAGTAAGTAAATGTAAACTAATCCAAACCATACAAAATAAAACAAACGCCCATTTAATAGCTGTTGGAGATGACTGGCAGTCCATATATCAGTTTACAGGTAGTAACCTAGAAATATTTATAAACTTTAAAAAATATTTTCCTAAAGCCAAAATTATTAAGCTAAAAAAAACCTATCGAAATAGTAAAGAACTACTAAAAATAACAAGTAAATTTATTATGCAAAATAAAAATCAAATAAAAAAAAGAATGTCATCAGATAAAAATAATAGAAAGCCAGTTACAATATATTATTATAATGATAGTCCAAATGAAATATGGAATAATATATCCCAAAATATAAAAACACAAACACTTATCTTAGGACGTAATAATAAAGACATTAATAAACTTTCAAATATTAAAAAAAATATGCAATACATGACAGTACATAAATCCAAAGGATTAGAAGCAAACCAAGTAATAATTATAAACTTAGAAAATTCCGTAAACGGTTTCCCTAGTAAAATAAAAAATAGCGAATACTTAAAATATGTCACTTTAAACGAAAATGATTATGATGAAGAAAGACGATTATTCTATGTTGCCTTAACTCGTACAAAAAACAGCGTTATCCTCTTAGTTAATAAACAAAAACCATCAATCTTTGTAGAGGAACTGTTAAAGCAATCCAATAAATACATAAAAATAATTGATATAAACTCTAAAATAATGTATAATGAAAAACGCCCCATAACCTATTAACAAAAATTTCCAAATAACTTTTCAGACAAATTATGTTCTAAAACCAATAATATATGATATAATAGGTACAATTTAAATGAATTACACATTGTCAAAAAAATGTCCATAGCATTATCAGGCAAAAATATTACCTTTACTATAGCAAGGAGCGTTATAAATGACAAAAAAAGAAGAAGCAGTAAAACTTATTAAAGAAAAGTTAAATAACTCAACATTTTTAACATATAAGGAAATATCCGCCATAACAGGATATCATCCCAAATATATTTTAAAATTAAAAAAAGAAGTTATAAACGGTACCGTTAACTTTGTACATGGTAATAAAAATAGAGTGCCATCTAATAGCATGAGTGAAGAAGAAAAACAAAAAATAATTAAATTGTATAAAAAAAGTAATGTCAGTATCCGAAAATTTTGTAAATTTTACAATAGACGTAGCTATTCGTGTATATATAATTTACTCAAAGAAGAAGGACTTATTAAGACTACCAAATAAAGGTAGTTTTTTTGTCGAATCATAATGAGCATACCCCTCAATAAAGCATAATATCTTTTTATAGGAGGTGCTCATATGTACAAGGGCTTAAGTAACGAAGAAGTAATTAAAAGTAGAAAAAAATATGGAAGCAATGAAATAAAAGGATCTAAAAAAGAAAGTTTTATCCATAAATTAATTGCCACCTTGGGTGATCCTATCATAAAAATCCTTATCATCGCCCTAGTTGTCAAAACTTTATTCCTATTTCAAAATTTT
Source organism: uncultured Bacilli bacterium (assembly GCA_944358535.1). Classification (GTDB taxonomy): domain Bacteria; phylum Bacillota_I; class Bacilli_A; order RF39; family UBA660; genus Coprosoma. Next base: position 13,855 of record CALVRH010000028.1, read on the forward strand.
GACTGGTATGAAACTATAGGCATTGTCATAGCAATTTTCCTTGCCTCTTTTATCTCCACCATTTCTGAATATGGTAGCGAAAAAGCCTTCGAACAATTACAGGCCGATGCTTCAAAAATAAAAATAAAAGTAATTAGAAATAGTCAAATAAATGAAATTAATATTGATGATATTGTTACAGGTGATATAGTCTTATTAAATCCCGGAGATAAAATACCTGCCGATGGAAAAATTATTAAAGGTAGTATTTCCGTAAATGAATCAAGCCTTAATGGCGAAATGAAAGAAAAAACAAAAAAAGAAGGAAGCATAGTCTATCGTTCGTCAGTTGTTTATCAAGGGCTTGCCACTATGGAAGTGACTCAAGTAGGAGAAAAAACATTTTACGGTAAATTAGCCAAAGAAGTAAGTGAAAAACCACCCATCAGTCCATTAAAACTAAGATTAGTTAAACTTGCCGAACTAATAAGTAAAATCGGATATATTGGAGCCATACTTGTAAGCCTATCTTATTTATTTTCTGTAACCGTAATTGAAAATAACTTTGAAATGAGCGCCATCATCAATACCATTACAAATTTTCCTCTTATGTTTGGTCATATATTAAAAGCTTTAACTTTGTCAGTAACAATAATTGTTGTTGCAGTACCAGAAGGACTACCATTAATGGTTACTTTAGTTTTATCTTCAAATATGAAAAGAATGCTTAAAAGCAATGTACTTGTTAGAAAACTCATGGGTATAGAAACAGCAGGTAACATTAATATGCTATTTACTGATAAAACCGGCACCATTACCAAAGGTAAATTAGATGTCATTGCAATAGTCGATGCCGAAGGAAACACCTATAAAAGTAAACAAGAACTAAAACAAAATCCTGCATATTATACAAGAGTAAAGTTATCGTTAATAGCTAATAATGAAAGCAAATACAGTGAAATAAATAAACCAGTAGGTGGTAATATAACAGATAGAGCCCTTTTAAAATTCTTTAAAAAATCAAACTTAAATTATAAAATAAAAGATAAAATACCCTTCAATAGTGAAAACAAATATTCACTAACTGAAATAGATTATCAAGGAAAAACAATTAACTTAATTAAAGGAGCCCCAGAAGTTATCATAAGTAAATGTACCCATTATTATAAAAATGAACAAAAAAAATTTCTAACTAATAAAGAAAAAATATATAATGAAATAAAAAAAGCCACTGACCAAGGTATTAGAGTACTAGCATTTGGAACAACTAAAACAAAAAGAAACTTTGAGAGAATTACATTAATTGGTTTAGTCTATATTAAAGATGAAGTTAGGCCAGAAGCCATTGAAGGACTAAAACTAATTCAAAAGGCCCATATAAACACTGTCATGATTACTGGTGATAATATTGATACTGCCAAAGCCATAGGCAAAGAAGTCGGACTAATAACAAAACCCACTGACATTATTCTCACTAGTACTGAATTCAATAAAAAATCTGATGAAGAAATCAAAAAAATACTTCCAAATTTAAAAATCCTTGCAAGATCATTACCACAAGATAAAAGTAGGCTAGTAAAAATTGCCCAAGCAAATGGACTAATAGTAGGTATGACTGGAGATGGAGTAAATGATGCCCCGGCCTTAAAAAAAGCTGATGTCGGTTTTGCCATGGGGTCAGGAACTGAAGTTGCCAAGGAAGCCAGTGATATAGTTATACTTGATGATAACCTACTGTCAATTTCTAATGCCGTTTTATACGGTAGAACTATATTTAAAAGTATCAGAAAATTCATTATTTTTCAGTTAACAATGAATATATGTGCCGTCAGCATTTCTATAATCGGTCCATTCATTGGTGTAGATGTTCCAGTAACCGTCATTCAAATGCTTTGGATTAACATGGTCATGGATACTTTAGCCGGTATTGCATTCTCCTATGAACCACCATTAAAAGAATATATGTATGAAAAACCAAAAACAAAAAATGAAAATATTATTAATCGCTATATGAAAGATGAAATAATATTTACAGGAGCTTATTCAGCTTTAATGTGTGTCTTCTTTTTAAAAGCCCCATTTATTCATAGCATATTTAGAGATAGCGCTGACAATAAATATCTTATGACAGCATTTTTTGGACTTTTTATCTTTATGGGAATCTTTAATTCATTTAATGCTAGAACCCATAGATTAAATCTTCTTGCAAATCTTTCAAAAAATAAAGTATTTTTAATAGTCATTTTATTTATTTTAATCGTTCAAATATACCTAATCTATTATGGCGGAGACCTCTTTAGAGCTTATGGTTTAAGCCCTACCGAATTTGAAATCATGCTACTACTTTCCCTAACTGTTGTCCCTGTCGATTGGCTAAGAAAGATTTATCTTCGTCATCAAGGAGAAATAGGTGGTGTTTAATTTGCTTTTTCTCATGTATTTGCTATAATATAATCGAAAGAAGGGATGAACCATGAATAAAAAATTATATCCTATGTATCTAAAAAGTTTAACAGCTGTCTTTGGTATGGCAGTTGCCAGTACATTAATTGGTTGTCAGGCCACCAATACCCAAAAACAAACAACTGATACTCAAACAACCGAAACCTCTCAAGATGCCCAAACAAACACCGATTCAAATTATAATGATGTCAAAGACTATCTACAAACTAAGCAAGAAAAAGATACCGAAGCTGAAGCAGCCATTAGTATCATGCTAGATGGAGCAGAAAAATTAAAAGACTCTGCATCTGATGCTGCTAATAGTGAAGAAGTCAAGCAGCAACTATCTCATGCTATGGATAACTTCAAAGTATTAAGCAATTTCATCTTTAATGGTGGCGAAATTGATGGAGTTACATTCAGTGAATTAAGCGATGAAGGTAAAGAAAATGCCAAAAATGCCTTAAACTCACTAGATAATACTCTAAATGAACTAATTCCGAACTATAAAGAACGTTTCAAAGAATGGTTTACAGATAATGCCGCTAAAGGCTTAGATGCTCTTGATAGCTTAAAAGATAAAGGTAGCGAATTGTGGAACGAAATTCAAACAAAAAGAAAAACAAAATAATAAAAAAACAGAAAGGTAATATGTAAAAAAGTTACCTTTTTTATTGTATTTAAGTGAAAAATGTGGTATATTTACATAGGTAATAATATGTTAACGTTTAAATAAAGGGAGAGTAATAATATGATAAACTTCATTATATGTGATGATGTAAAACAATATCGTGAAATGGTTGAAAAAGTTATAGATAGCTATATGATGAAAAATAAACTTGAATATAAAACCCATATCTTTAAAGATTATGATAGTAAATTTATGGAAATAGTAGAATCTAGACTATCATTTAAAGTGTATATCTTAGATATTGAAGCTCCAACAAAATCTGGCATAGATATAGCTAGAATTATAAGAACAAAAGATGTTGATAGTGTTTTAATATTTTTAACAGGTCATCAAGAATTAGGTAATATAGTTATGAAAAATGATTTTCTCTTCTTGTCATTTATTAATAAATTTGACAACTGTGAACAAAGATTAGAAAATTCAATAGATAAAGCTCTTCAAG
>CALVRH010000029.1 GCA_944358535.1 uncultured Bacilli bacterium
AAAAATTAAGCGAAGAAAAATAACGAATGTCTTCGCTATTTTTCAGTACAGTTATTTATCTAGCTGTGAATAGTAACCTTTTTTTACCTTAACTGTAATTTTTTTCTCTATAGTAGTTTGTTAGTTTGTCAATTTATGTTATAATGATTGTGTATATTATAAGGTAAAGTAAATATTTTAAGGTGGGATTATCAATGTATAAGAAAATTCAATTTATTTTTGTTTTTTACTGTTTATTTTGTTTTTTTGGAAACATGGATGGTGTGTATGCGGCTGGAGGATATTGTGAACGTGACGTAGATATTCAACAGGCCTTTGCTTGTGATTACAAGAGTAGTGGTATACATGGTTCCGCAGAATATACGTTACTTTTTGTAAAAAATGCTAATGGATATTGTTCTGAAGTAGATAGTATGGAATTGTATATTGATGGTTCTGATTGGGGAGAGGATTGGATGCCTACTAAGTGGGCAAGTAATCTTTTTGGTAGTGATGCTTCTAGTTCTTATGATGACGAAAGAAGAAAAGTTACTACTTTTGAATTAAGTGATAATGATTATTCAAATGCTTTTAATAATGGTACTTGTCCAAGAATAAAAACTGTTTTTACCACAAATGGTTTTAATAAGACTGGTCTTAAAAGTTTAATTGTAACTACACCAGGTTTGGGATTAATAGATGATTTGCAATGTGGATTTTCTGCTAATGTGGCATATTGGGATTCTTTTTGTTTAATATCAGATGGTTCAAATTTTAGAGAGGTAGATAGTTCTGATGTTCAGGATGTGGTTGATGATGCAAATGATGATAGAGAAGGACCTAATACAGAGTATATACAAAATTGGGCTAAGGAAAATGGATATAATGATGTTTATGAATTAGGTGATCCTTGTTCTATAATATCAGATGATTTATTAGAATTACTTCAAAATGCTTTTTTCTTAATTAGTGTAATTGGAATTATATTAGTTGTTGTAATGACTGCTCTTAGTTTTGTTAAAGCAGTAGTTGGTTCTGATGATGAAAAATTAAGAGATGCTTTGAAGCATTTGGTAACAAGAATTATTGTGATTATAATTTTACTTTTATTGCCGATGATTTTGGATTTTATTATTTCAATTATTAATACTACTGGTGAAGTTTCAATTAATAAGGATGGCGATGTATTTTGCGATGTAACAAATGCTTCTTCGTAAAGTGATGTTTTTGTTAGTATATTTGTTTATATAAAAGGAAGGAGTCAATTATGATTATACAAAACTTGTTAAGAACAATAGCTTTTTTTCTTGATAATGTTGTTTATGGTTTAATACCACAAATATATAAATTAATTATATATTTATCAGAAATTAATTTATTTGGTGCGAGTGGTGATAATAATCCGATTCAAGATGTAGTAAGTCGTATTTATGTTTTACTTGGAATATTTATGTTATTTAAAGTAAGTTTTTCACTTTTGCAATATTTAGTTGATCCTAATGCGTTTAGGGATAGTTCTAAAGGTATGGGTAAATTGGTTACGAATGTATTAGTGGCTTTGGTTTTATTGGTTAGTGTTCCAATGATTTTTGAACAAGCTGCAAATTTACAGACTATTATTGTTCAAAATAATGCTATTGGACAATTGATTTTAGGCAGAAATGCTTCTGGTGATATTTCAATGGAAACTTCTGATGGTAAGATTTCACCTGAAGGAGTGGAAGAAATGGCTAAAGATTTACAATTTGTACTTTTTGGTACATTTTATACTTTGAATATGGATTCAGATTCTATTGTTGGAAATACTGCCTCACAAGGACCTTTTAATGCTTGTTCTGGTACTAGTGGCGTATTCGGTTCAATTGATATGGCGTTGGCAAATGAGGGGTCGTGTTTAGAAGTTATTCAAACAGAATTAGATGATTATGAAGAAACTTCTTCATATGGTGTTGATTTATATGATTTTTGGAAGTATAGGACATCTTTAGGTGCTGAAGTTCAAGACCAAAGGGATTTTTCTAAATTTGATAAACTATTATGGTGGCAAGTTGATGGAGATTATGTAATTAATTATATCCCTTTTATTTCGACTGCTGCGGGAGTATTTATTATTTTTCTATTAATATCATTTTCTGTAGATATAGCTGTGAGAGTAATTAAGCTTTGTTTTTTACAAATGGTTGCTCCTATTGCTATAGTGTCTTATATTGATCCTAAAGAATCTATAAGTAATGGTAAGCTTAATAACTGGATTAAAGAAACTGCAAAGACTTATTTTTCACTTTTTTTAAGACTTGCAACGATTTTCTTAGTAATGTTACTTGTTAATGTTATTTGTTCAAGTGTTTTGACAGATGATGGTCTTCTTTCTCAACAGATTGATAGATTAAATGATCCTGATTATAATATGTGGATTCAATTATTTTTAATTATAGGTGCATTTATGTTTGCTAAGCAAGTACCTAAGATAATAGAAAATATATTTGGAATTAAAGGTTCTGGTGAATTTAACCTTAATCCATTTAAAACTTTTGCTAATGTAAGAGATAGTGGTTTTGGCGCACTTGCTGGTGGAGCTATTGGTTTAGGAGTAGGTGCCGCTGCTTCTGGTATTGCTGCTGCTAGAACTAGTCTTGACAGTGGCGAAAAGGGTTTTACTGCAGTTAGAAGGACTTTAGGTGGAGCACTTAGCGGTGGTTTAAGAGGTGGTATTTCTGGAGTCGCTAGTGGTGGAAAAGGTACAATTAATAAGTCGCTTAAAGTTGCTGGTGATGTTGCTCGTAATACAGGTCTTAAGGCTAATACTAAAGCCCCTTATAGAATAGGTGCTTATGTTCGAAATGCGATTGGTGCTCAATCATTAAAGGAAAGTTTAGATCAAAAAGCTGGAATTTATGAAGGGGTAGAGAAAACTGCTGGTGAAATTGAATCACATGCTAGAGATCAACTTTCTAAAAAAGATGATGAGTGGAAATTAATACAAGGTTTAAGAAATCAAAATGAACAGAAATTTGCAAGAGGGGAAATTACTGAGGATCAGTACAAAAAGAATTTGAATGATTATTTTGAGCGCGAACAAGCCAGAATAAAAAAATTTGTTGATAATAATGGAAATATGGGTACAGAACTTCTTAAGGGCGATGAAGAAATAAAAATTCTAAAACAGACATTATATCGTAACATTAAAGAAAGTAAGCTTAATGATAAACCATTTAGTGCAATATTTGAACATAATGATATTGGTTCAGATGGTAAGATAAATACAAATACTATTAAATGGGATGATATTGATAGTGCTAAAAAGGCTGGTCATAAGAAAGCATTTGAAATTAAAAATTCTGATAGATATGAGGATGCAACAAATGCTGAAAAAGCAACATTATCTGATTTACGTCAAAGTTTTTTAAATAAATAATATTGAAAGGTTAAGTTATTATGGGAATTTTTGATTCTATTTTTAGAAATAAAATTGGTGCACCTTTAAAAAGTGAATTAATGAATAATCAAGTTTTGGTTTACAGAAAAATAATAAATTTAAAAGACAATATGGAAAGTCAGGCTATTAATGATTTGACAAATTTAAATGATGGTAATTGGATTTTATTATCTGGTAAAAAAAAGAGGCTTGAATATTTATTTGCAAATGGAGAAATAAGTGAGAAAGATTTTATTGAACTTAACAACAAATTACGAGATTCTTATTTAGAAATTATTTCATTATTTATTGATTCACAAGGTGAGAATACAATTTATGATATTTCACGTAATTGTTTAAAGCGTATAAAGCGAGAAAATGTTAGATTACCAAATATTTCACAAATGGAGTTTGATTTATGGAGACAGATTGTTAATTCTGCAGAACTTGCAGAGTTAACAATTGCTCAAATAACTAATAGCTCTGAGTATATGGATAGTGTTAAAAATGATAAAATAATTAGAAATTATCAAGTAAGAAATCATTTTAGAAAGTAAAGGGGTGATTGAATGAGATATTTAATTCCGGCAAATTCAAAGAAATCGATGTTAATATTTGGGGCATTTACAACATTTGATTTAATTTTATTTGCTGTTGGTCTTGTTACTACAATTATATTATTGCTTGTAATTGCACCAACATCATTATTCACAGCAATATTGGATTTACTTCCAGCATTAATATGTGGATTTTTGGTTTTGCCAGTTCCTAATTATCATAATATTAGGGTGATTATTCAAGAGTTGTATGTATTTTATACAACTAGGCAGAGGTTTATATGGAAAGGTTGGTGTGTGAAAGATGAGTTCGGCGAGTCGAAGCAAGTACACAAATGATTTTGTACCTATAAAGTCAATTACAAATGGTGTTATTATTTGTGATAACAATGATAAAGTTACGGGAGTAAAAATTTTTCCTAGAAATATTACTCTTTTGGAACCTGATTTACAGAATTTAATTATTACTAATTTGAGGAATGTTTATAATTTAATCGATTATGAGTTTTGGATTATTGCGGCTGATAGACCGGTGGATATTACTGCTTATTTATCTAGGTTACAGTTGCTTTATAACCAACAAACTAATCCGGTTAAAAGAAAATTAATTATGGATGATATTAATAAAGCAAATATGTTTACGACTAATAATGTTGTTGATACAGAATTTTATTTACTTTTTAAAGAAAGAGATATGGATAAAATTCAGAAAAAGATTAGGAATTTAATTCAAGCTTTTGCGAATGCGGGGCTTAATGCTACACAGACATCTAATGATGATTTAAGAGTTATTTTGGATAATTTCTTAAATGGAGGAATGACTACTACGTTTGGGACGGTGATGGGTTAATGGATATTAGAACACAGATTGCTCCTAAAGGTTTAGAATTTAAACCTAGTAGTTTTGTTGCAAGTGATAAGTATTCAACAATATTAACGGTCATTAGTTATCCTAAGATGATTTATCCAGGTTTTTTAGCTAATTTGACAAGTATTGCAGGAATTAAAATGGTTATAAAGCATATTCCTCTTCCTTTTAGTGTTATTAATAAAATGATTAATAAAGAAATTGCAGATATGAAGGTTCGTTATCAAGAGGAACACGATGTAACTATTCAGGAAAAGATAAGACAAGATTATGAATCTTTAGAGGCGTTTATTAAACAACTTGCAGCAAGTCAAGCTAAAATATATGATTTTCAATTACATTTGATGATAACTGCTGATTCTGAGGAGGAGTTAACTTCTAAAAAATTACAACTTCGAAGTTATTTAGAGGCTATGGATATGAGAGCTCTTCCTTTACGTTTTGAACAGGAAAAAGTACTTAAGAGTATGCTTCCAATTTTTCCAAAGCAGGATATTGAAGATAGAATTGGTACGCCTATTCCTTCACCAACTTTAGCAGCGATGTATCCATATATTTTTGATAGTATTAAAGACCCAGGCCTTTCAACTTTACTTGGTGTTGATTTCTCTGGCGGAGTGGTTTTATTTAATCAATTTTTATATCAAATTCAAAAAGAACATAATAGAAATAATGCAAATATGATTATTTTAGGTACATCTGGTAGTGGTAAGTCTACAGCAGCAAAACTTCTTTTGAGAAGTCATATTAGAAATGATTACAAGATGGTTTTGATTGACCCTGAAGGTGAACTTGAAGAGATGACAAGGCTTTATGGTGGAGATTTTATCGATTTAGGTAAAGGTGGAGAATTTGGTATGATTAATCCGCTAGAGGTTATTGTTGATGCTGATGAAGATGAAATGAGGCAAGGAATGGGTTATGCGGTACTTACTAGATCTTTACAAACTGTAAAAGCATTTATGAAGTATTATGATCCTTCTATAACTGAAGATGTTTTAAATATATTTAGTGAAATGGTTCAGGAAACTTATAAACGTTTTGGTATTGATTTTAATTCTGATTTTTCTAAATTTTCATCTAAAGATTATCCAACCTTTAGAGATGTATATGCGACCGTTAGAGGTAAGATTACAGCTATGCCTGAACAAAGTAAGGAAAGGGATATTTTAGAGCAACTTGAGTTAAAATTACGTCCTTTAATTAGAGAGCTTAGATTTTATTTTGATGGTCAAACAACAATTACTCCAAAAAGTAATTTCATCGTGTTTAATATAAAAGAGTTAATGAATGCGGATGCGAATATTAGAAATGCGCTTTTCTTCAATGTACTTAAGTATGCTTGGAGTTTAACACTTGATACTAGTATTAATACAGTACTTACGGTTGATGAGGCTCATGTACTTTTATCTGGTAATAATACTTTAGGGGCGGATTTCTTAGCACAGGTACAAAGACGTGCTCGTAAGTATAATACTGGTACGATTATAATTACACAGCAACCAACAGATTTTAGTGACCCATCTGTTATTACACAAGGTAAAGCTATATTCGATAATGCTTCTTATTATTTAATAATGGGGTTAAAGAAACAAGCGGTTGAAGATTTGGCTAAGTTAATTGATTTGAATGATAATGAAAAAGAAAGTATTAAAGGATACAATCAAGGTGAAGCTTTGTTTGTATGTGGAAGTAAACGTATGAAAATTAATGTTGTAGTTACGCAACAAGAATTAGATTCATTTGGCTCTGGTGGAGGACTATAGTAGTTAGGAGGTGTTAATGTGGCATTACCAACATTTGTGGTGAAAGCTAAAAATGCTGTTTCTAAAGGCAAAGAAGCTTTAAAAAAGTCTAGGGAAAAGAGTGCTGGTGAAGAAGTTACCGGTACTATTACTGGTATGGTTAAAGGTGCTGCCTTAAGTATTTTGTCTACATTAGCACTTCCTATAATTATTATAGTGGCGGTAATTATCTTTGTATTTGTTGTTTGGATAATTATTACTGCTATACCATTTATTGTTTTTGGAGTTGATCTTGGTGGAGGCGGCAGTGGAACTTCTGGAAATAATGGTGCTGGTGGTAATATTAGTTCAAGCATTAGTTATATACAATGGGCAATAGATATTGCTAATGATGATAGTCATGGTTACAATAATTGTAATAGATATGGTCCTGATTATGATTGTTCTAGCTTAGTTTATTATTCACTTATAAATAGCGGATATAGCACAGAACAGTTAGGCAGTACTCCTTTTTATACATATACTATGAACGATTATTTGATTGCAGCGGGTTTTGAAAGACATTCTTATAATCCTAATGAATTACAAGCTGGAGATATTTTATTACGAGATGGGCATACGGCAATGTATATAGGAAACAATCAAATTGTGCATGCTACACATAATGAAAAGGGAGTTTTATGTGGTGGTGCTGAAGGAGATCAAACGGGTTCAGAAATTATGGTTCAAGATGGATTAGGTGGTAATTGGAATTATTATTATCGATTATCTTAAAAGGTGATAATTATGAAAAGAATTTGTTTATTGTTTTTATGTGTTTTCTTTATTAGTGGTTGTGATGTTGAGTATGATTTAACAATTAATAATAATGGGATTTTTGATGAAAGTGTTACTATGTCATTTTTGAAGTCAGATACTGATTATAATGATGTTTTAGCGTATAAGAACAGTAAAATTCCAGTTTCAAGAAATGTTGGAGATGCTCCATTTTATAATTCAAGAGTATTAGATAATGGTAAATATTTTGATTTAATTTATAGTTATACTTATGATTCTGATGATATTTCTAATAGCTATTTCATTAGTAATTGTTTCAATGGTTTTGATATCGTTAATAACGATGATAGTCTTGTTTTATCAAGTGGAAATCGTTTTGGATGTTATATTGGCGATGATGGTTTAAAAGCTGATAGTGTGAAAATTAATATAACGACAGAATTAGATGTTTCTTATAATAATGCGGATGAGATTAACGGAAATACTTATACATGGAATATTGATGAAAATAATTACTTAAATAAAGAAATTAATTTGACTTTAAAAAAAGATAATGGATTTAGTTTAAATAATATAGAAAACAGTGTAGTTAGTAACAATGATTCATCATTTATTATGGGAATTATAGTTGTATTTATTATTGTATCTGGTGTTTTAATATATTTGTTTGTAAAACATAGAAATAGAAAAAATAATGATATTTGATTAGGTGGTGTTTAGATGAAAAAGATATGTGATATTTTAAAACAAAAGATAAAATTAGTTTCTTTTTTATCTATAATAGCTTTAGTGGTGTTTGTAAATGTGGTTAGAGTAAATGCTGATTTTATGTCAGAAGATTCGGTTAGTAATAGAAAAGAACGTCAATTACTTGAAAAAATAGATATTATTAAGAAGGCTTTTCCTAATCAAATAGATAAAGAAGCTTTATATGCTACTTTAGCACATAGAGGTACTTTTACAGATTATGTAAATGATAGTTATGATGAAAATTTTGATAGTAATGCTTATGCGGAAAACTGGAGTAATTTTGGTTCTGATATTGATAGTGTTTTTGACGATCCTTTTGCACTTATTGATGTTCCGGCTTTAATTCAATTATTTCTTAATTCAATTGGTTCTGCTTTGGAATGTGGTATAGAGGCAATTATGGGTACTGATGAAAACGGTAATGAGGTAAGGACTGGTATTGATACTAGTAATGCGAATGTACCATGTATGGTAAGAAAATTGCTTGAAAAATATACTCAGCAATTATCTCATACTAGTGAGGAAAATGTAACTTCACAAATACAGCAACCAAGGTCAGTTGATTTATTAGTAGCTGCTACTATAGTGATGCTTGACTCAAGTAGTTGGATAGGAAATTATAGTGATGATAATTATAAACAGGCTTTAGCTGGTAATGGATTAGTAGGTAATATGTTTGATGGAAGCGATCTTATTCAATCGATTGCTGCAACGGTATTTAATGGAGTATTTTGTGGAGCTTATTTTATTGCTGATGTTGCTACAGATGGAGCGGCGGTAGATATAGCGTTAACGGGATTTAATCCTTCATCTAGTTTTACAGAAAATAAGAATTTTGGTTTAGCTGGCTCGTCTGCTGAGGAAAAATTAAGTAGATATTATACTATGGCAAGGATATGTTCTTTAGGTTATATTGGTGGAACTTATGATAGTGTGTTTAATCCTGATTTGAGTACAGATAAGGGTAAAGAATTATATCAAAGAAAAAAGGATGTGCTTGCCGAACAGATTATTAATTTAGCTCAGTATTATAGAGGTGAAAGTTCATCTTCACTTGATGTTTGTGCATATTATGGAGCATCTGGTTCATTTGATAATTGGAAGCAGACTGATGAAAGATGGAAGGATGTGCCAGTTGGACCATCTACGCTTGGAGCTATTGGATGTACTACAACATCTTTGGCTATTCAAATAGCTAGGTCTGGTACTCGAATTGCTTCTCTTCCTGAGGGTTATTCGGAATTTAACCCAGGGGCTTTAGCCGAGTCAGTTGTTTATGATAGTGGTGGAAGTTTATTTTGGGATGTTTCAAATATTGCACCTAATGTAAAGTTTCAACCAACTCAAAGTTTTAATTCTTCTAATGAAAGTGAAATTGCTAATAAAATAAGTGAAGTTTTATCAACTGCTGTTGAAGGTAAGTATCAGCCTTTTGTTCTTTTACAAATGTATCATAATGGCGGACAGCATTGGGTAGCTGTACAAGGGGTAGAAAATGGAAAACTTGTTATTAATGATCCGGGAAGAGAAGGAACTTCTTTAAGTGAAAATTATAGCGGTGAGACTTGGCATGTAGCGGCATATAAGGTTTTGTATGCTACTGATGTTCCGTTTGGAAGTAGTGGTTCTTCAAATTCTGGTGGAAGTTATAGTGATGCTTGTGGTACTGGTGAAATTGTTATTCCAGAGGAATTTGGTAATGGAGGATATACTGTAACATTTTATTTAAACAGTGATAATAGTTGGAATTGGAGTCCAGATTCTAATCAGGGAAATCTTTATTATAATTATTGGCTTCCAAGTGGGGCTAAGTTTGAAAATGGTATAGCTGTTTATGAAGGAAGATATTTAATTGCTTGTACAGAAACTTTTGGTAAAGTTGGTGATAAGATTGACTTTTTCTTGGATGATGGTACGAGGATTCCTTGTATTATAGCGGATGCTAAAAGGGTAACTCCTAATGAAAATAGTAATGAATGGGGTCATAATCAAGGGCAAAATGTTATAGAGTTTGAAGTATCTAGAGATTATTATGAAAGATATGGTAATCCTGGAAGTGCAAATTGGTTCCCAGAATGGGCTGGTAAGCGTGTTGCTAGTGCAACTAATTTAGGTGAGAATGTTCTTGGTATATAAGGTGATAAAATCACCTTTTTATAGTGGTTTTTTTAATAGTAAAAAAACACTCATTTTGTGAGTGAAGTTTTATTAGAAATTATTTTGACATATTAATTTTTGTTGGATCTATTTTGTATTTGCTTATTATTTGATTGATTTCTTTTTCATATTTTTGTGCTTCTTCTTTCATTTTTGTACATTGTGTTTGAAAGTTTTGATTTGTAACAATTTCACATTTAAAATCGCCATTTTTGTATGTTCCTTTTTGATATAGGACTCCATAATTATTATCTAGGTCATATCCTTCTACTTGATACATAATTTCGATAGTTTTGTCGTTTGTGTAAAAAAGATTTATTGATGTATAGTTTGTATCATTTTCAGAGATACTTTTTTCAAATAAATATTTATTGGATATTGCTCTTTCAGTAGTGGTTATGTTTCCGTTTGTGGTTTTTTTTGTATAAATACCTTCGGAGTCTTTTTTATAATTATTTTCTTCTAAGTATGTATAGAAATTGTTTGTATTTTCTTTATTTGAATTATTTATGTATAGTATGAATATTGTAATTATTATAATAAGTAATATGATAATTAAGCATATTATTTTTATGACTTTTTTTCTTGATTTATAATCTTCTTCCATTTTATAACCCCCAGTCTATTTTAATTATATCAATTTGAAATATTATTATCAATATATAATTAAATTTAATAATTGACATATGTTGTTTTAGTTTATATAATTTAAGATAAAGGAGCTGTTTTGAATGAGGGAAATTGTTTTTAGTAAAAAAAATATTATTTTGTTAGGAGTTGCTATATTACTGCTTGGATTATATGTTTTTTTTGTTTTGTTTTTTGATAAAAATATTTCTAGTAAGGGATATTTATATATCGGAAATTATTTGATTTGCCCATCTTTGACACTTGTAAGTTTTTTTCAGCCATAATACCTTATAAAATAAGGGATTATGTGTTTTTGTTAAATGCGTACCTAATTCGTATGTTGATTTGTTTATAATTTTATGATAAAATGGTCTAAAAATTAAGTAACATATATAGCAAGTTTTACTAAATTACTTTATTTTATAAGGTTTTGAATTGTTGCGTAAATAATTTTTTTAATTTTTTTTCTTAAAAGATTGAAAAAATAAATTAGGTACGCATTTTTTTATGGGACAAAATGCTTATAAAATAAGGATAAAAACAGTTTTTTTCTTCATAAGTGTCAAACTTGAGATTATATCAATTTGAAATATTATTATCAATATATAATTAAATTTAATAATTGACATATGTTGTTTTAGTTTATATAATTTAAGATAAAGGAGCTGTTTTGAATGAGGGAAATTGTTTTTAGTAAAAAAAATATTATTTTGTTAGGAGTTGCTATATTACTGCTTGGATTATATGTTTTTTTTGTTTTGTTTTTTGATAAAAATATTTCTAGTAAGGGATATTTATATATCGGAAATTATTTGATTTGGGAATATAAAGATAATAAATTTGTGCAGGTTTCTGAATTTCCTGAAGGAGTTCAAACAAATGATTATATAGTTTATGACGGATTAGAAAAAAAAGAGGCTAAATATGCTCAATTTGTAAATAATAAATGGAATTTTTTTGGAGATGAATATTCTGATATTAGAATAAAAGATTTTAGAGTCGCTTATACTGGTTTAGAGGATATAAAGGTTGCTGATTTTAATTTTGAATTATATGACTCAAGTGATGATAAATATATTAAACAGGTTAATAATACTAATAATGAGCAGGAATTTAATTTATTTAAAAATTCTTTAATTAAAACTTCAATAGATTTAGATGGTGATAATAACGATGAGGTGCTTTATACAATGTCTAGTTATTCTTTAGATATGTCAGATATTAGTAAAGAGGCAGTTTCTTATATTTTTGTGGTTGATGATGGCGAAGTTACAGTAATAGCTCAGAGCAAAAAAAATACTCCTTTTGGTATTATGGATATATTAGATTTAGATGGTGATGGTTTATATGAGTTAGTTGTTTCTAAGGGAGTTTTGAATTTACCTACACTTAATGATTGTTATCAAATATATGAGTTTAGTAATGGTAAATATAGGTTAAAACAAGATTGTATAATAGAGTAATATTGTTTAAATGTTACTTTTTTTGTGTTATAATAATATTAATTTGTAATGGAGGGCTTACTATGAAGTTGAAATTTAGAGCAGATAAAAAAGATTGGATAATTTTTGGGGGTTATTGTGTAGTATTACTTTATTTTGTGGCAATAGCTCTTTTGAATATTATTCAGTTTGCTAAAGGAGATTTAGATCATCCTTTTCATGGATTAAATCCTTTTCCAGCTTTTTCTTCTCAATATATTGGTATGACAATTACTTGTTATATAATTGCACTTGTAGCTAGCATATTTAGTGTATCTGATAGGTTTTTTGATAGAGAAAAAGGTTTTGGTTTTTCTACTGAAGCTAAAAAATCTTCAAAGGGATATTCTAGATGGACTGGCGAAGATGAAATGAAGAAAGAGCTTACAATGGTTAAGGTTCAGGCTCCACAGGCTGATGCTGGCGGTTTACCTTTGATTAATGACGGTAAAAAAATGTGGGTGGATAATGGTGAAGGACATACACTTATTATAGGTTCTACAGGTGCTGGTAAGACTCAGGTAGCAATTTTTCCTCTTGTTCATTCACTTGCTAAACATGATGAATCAATGATTATTACAGATCCAAAAGGTGAAATATATGAGACAACTGCTGAAATGCTTAAAAAAAGAGGCTATAATGTTGTACTTTTGAATTTCCGTAATCCACAGCAAGGTAGTGGTTGGAATCCACTTCATTTACCTTATAAATATTATAAAGAGGGAAATCCTGATAAGGCTAATGAACTTACAGATGACCTTGCAATGAATATTTTGTATGATGAAAATGCTCAAAACAATGATCCGTTTTGGGAAAAAACTTCAGCTGATTATTTTTCTGGTATTTGTTTAGGGCTTTTTGAAGATGCTAAGGAAAATGAAATCAATTTAAATAGTGTTAATTTATTTACAACTGTTGGTGAAGAAAAATGTGGACCAAATTCACTTTATGCTAATGAATATTTTAAAACTAAAGATCCTGCATCACCAGCTTATGTTAGTGCTTCTTCTACTATTTCGGCACCTAGTGATACTAGAGGCAGTATTTTATCAGTATTTAAACAAAAGATTAGATTATTTGCGGCTCGTGAAAATTTATCAGAGATGCTTTCTCATAGTGATTTTGAGTTTGAAGATATTGGTAGAAAAAAAACAGCAGTATTTATTGTTATTCAAGATGAAAAGAAAACTTATCACTCATTAGTTACAATTTTTCTTAAACAGTGTTATGAAACATTAGTTGATTATGCTCAAAAATGTGGTGGAAAACTTCCATATAGAACTAATTTCTTACTTGATGAGTTTGCTAATATGCCACCGCTAAAAGATGTTGATACAATGGTGTCAGCTGCAAGAAGTAGAAAGATGAGATTTTTCTTTGTTATTCAAAACTATGCACAATTAGCTGAGGTTTATGGTAAAGAAAAGGGAGATACAATTAGAGGTAATTGTACAAATATTGTTTATTTGATTAGTACAGAACTTGCAGCTTTAAAAGAGATTAGTGAGATGTGTGGCGAGATTAAAGTTAAGACTGATAAGAAGGATAAGGATGGTAAGGCAATTGAGGAGACTAGACCGCTTATTACGGTTAGTGATTTACAAAAATTAAAAGTTGGAGAAATAATTTTACTTAGATTACGTATGGATCCATTTAGAACTAAGTTAAAATTGAATTGGCAAATAGATTGGGGCGAGGTTGATAAGTGTGAAAAAGCAACTTACCCAACTAGAGAAAAACAACCAGTACATATTTTTGATTTAAAAGATTATGTTAATAAAAAGCGGGAAGCTAAAAGAGAAGAAAGTATGAATAAACTTATTAGTCAAGTTATGCCTAATATTAATCGAAATTCAGGATTACCTGGTATGAATGCTTCTATGCCTAAAGCTCCAATGTCAATGGAAGATGTGATAAAAAAAATTGATAAGGAGGTTGAACGTTTAGAGAAGGAAGAAAAACAGAAACAATCTAAACCTACTAGTGTTGGAAAGATTAGTCCAGTAAGAGTACCAGCTAGTATGGCTGGCAATAGTAATATTGATCCAACTAAAGTTGGTGTAAATACTACTTTGAAACATGAAGATAAATCTTTAAAGACTGAAATACCAAAAATTCATGAAGAAAAAGTTGTTCCTAAAACAAGTGTACGACCAATAATTAATGGAGCAGATTTTGCCGCTAAGATAACTAATAAAGTTAATCAAACGGTAAAAAAAGATGAACATGAGAATGAAAAAAATATTTCTAAATTACAAGATAAAAAAGAATTAAAAACTATTTCAAAAATAGAAGATGTAAAAGAAGTTTCAAAAGATTATGTTACTGATGATCAATTTTTTGATGATTTCTTTGCGGATGATGATGATTAGAATGAATCCCTTTAGATAGTTATTTAAAGGGATTTATTTTGGTATTTTGCTTTATTTACTTATTTGTTTATACATATAATGTATTAGAGGTGATATAATGGAAATTTCAGTTAGTGATTTTTTGAAATTAAATAATCCAAATGTTATTGATATAAGAATGCCTCAAAAATTTAATGATAATCATATTCCTGGCGCTTTGAACATAAATGCGAATAGTTTAATGAATAATCCTGAAAAATTTTTAAATCCAAATTTGACCTATTATATTTATTGTCAAAAGGGGAGTGCATCTAGGACTTTAGCGCAAGTGCTTAGGGTTAAAGGGTATAAGGTTTTTAATATTATTGGTGGCTACGAGGCATGGATTTTAAATTCTTAAGAGTTCAAAAATATTTTGAACTTTTTTGATGGATAAAAAAGGAAATAGACTTTCTATGTCGTATGTTAATCTATGAAGGTAATCCTTCTAGAAATGAGGTACATATGAAAATCACAAAAAAATATTTAAAAAAAATTAGACCAAAAATTATCTTTAATTCCACTCAGCTATGATAGAGCTTTTAAAAGTGTTTTTAAAATTAATTTGGATATTTTAAAAGAATTTTTAAAAGTAACTATTCCTATAAATATAAACGATAATGATAGTATAAATCTTTTAGATAGTGAAATACCTACTTCAAGTAAAAATGAATATCAAAGAACTGTGGATATTTTAGTTGTTATTAATAATAAAATATATATTGATATAGAGATGAATATGACTAAATTTGAATATGTATCAGGACGTAATTTTTCATATGGAGATATTATATTGGCAAGAGTAATTGAAAAAGGTGAGAATATAAATAATTTAAAATATAAGTATATATATCAGCTTAATTTAAATGAAAGTCCTTATGAAGATATTTTAGAAGATGATATAGCATTATATGGATTAAAGACTCATAGGATATATAATTCAAATAGGCATACATTAACTAAATCGCTTGAACTTTATAAAAATTTATATTACAATGAAAATAACCAAGAACCAGAAGTTATATGGTACACATTACTTATAGCAGAAACATTTAGTGAGTTATATAAACTAGCTAAAAAAGTACTTGATGAAAAGAAAGTACAAAAATTAATGGAGGCGGTTATCAATATGAGTAAAGATGAATTTATTATTCATGAGTGGCAGAAAGATAAGATGGATGCTTTAGTTAAACATAACGAACTTGAAGGAGCAAAAACGCTAGAATTGAAGAAAACAAACTTGAAATAGCTAAAAATATGCTTAAAGAAAAAATAGATGAAAATGTTATTTCAAGAGTTACTGGTCTAACTGAAGAAGATATTAAAAAATTGATAAAAGATGATACTAAGAAATAATTGTCTTGGTATTCTTTTATTGTATACTTAAAAGTAGATAAAAGGATTGAATTAAAAAGAAAATTCCCGTAAAATTATAAAAGAACATTTAAAAGAGTAAAATCCCAAAATGAAAAGGA
>CALVRH010000030.1 GCA_944358535.1 uncultured Bacilli bacterium
ATATTACACAAGATACAAAAAACGCGTATTTCCTTATAAAATAAGGGATTACGCGTTTTTGCTGTAAAACTCAAGATTATAACCAATAATTGCATTTTTATCAATCATTAGAGTGTAAAGAGTGTAAAGAAAAAGACTTTTTTTACAAAGTCTGAATAAACGCATATAAAAGTACAATAATTCCAAGTACAATTCTATAATAACCAAATACTTTAAAATCATGTTTTTTAATATAACTCATCAAAAATTTAATTATAAACATTGATGTAATAAATGCCACTACCATTCCAACTAATAATATAGCTATTTCCATACCTGTAAAAGCAAATGAAAATTTAATCAATTTAAGTAGTGAGGCTCCAAACATTACAGGAATAGCTAAAAAAAATGTAAATTCAGCTGCAACTGTTCTAGATACCCCAAGTAAAAGTGCCCCAACTATTGTTGCTCCTGACCTAGATGTTCCAGGAAAAATAGCCGCAATTAACTGAAATATACCAATTAAAAGTACCGTATTATAAGATAGTTCTGCTAAAGAATTAATCTTAGAACTTTTACCTTTATTTTTATTTTCAATAATTATAAAGGCAATACCAAATACAATTAAAGCAATGGCTACACATACATAGTTATAAAATAACTTTTCAAAAAGCTCATCAAATAAAACTCCAACAATAGCTGCTGGCACACATGCTACTAATATTTTCCCCCATAAAGATATGATATTATTATCTATCTTTAATTTTTCATTTTCCTTTTTAATCGGAAAAATTTGTCTCCAAAAAAGTATTACAACAGCTAATATCGCACCTAATTGAATAACCACTTGAAACATATCATAAAAATCTTTAGAAACATCTAACTTAATAAGCTCATTAAGTAAAATCATATGCCCCGTACTACTAATAGGAAGCCATTCAGTAATACCTTCAACTATACCAAAAAATATAGCTTTTATAATCTCTAACACATCATCATCTCCTATTTACATTCTATATTTTCTTTACTCATTTTATTAAAAAATTTAACAGAATCTTTTTTTAACATAAACTCATCTAATATATCACTTTTCAAATTAGGAACATCCAAATAATACTTAAGCTGCCATATATCATTATCATCCTTAGAAACTGTAATTTTCATATTTTTATTACCTGCATATTTTTCATTAAAACTAACGCCACTTTCCTTAATAGCCTCTAAAGTCTTAACTCCATCTTCATCCATAGCCTCATAAGTTTTCGTAACTATAGCCTCTTTAATAACATCTTCATTGTCATACCTTACATAAATACTCATTGTATCCTTAATATCAAAAGTATTATTAACCAAAGTACATGTCTTTTCGAAATCTTCATTAGTTACAATACAGCCGGTCAAACATAAAGCCACTACCCCTATTAAAAATTTCCTCATTTAACTTTCTCCGGCTCTAATAAAGATAAAGATACTTTATTTTTATCAAGCTTTATCTCATCCACATAACAATCAACAATATCTCCAACATTCACAACTTCCATTGGATGTTTAATAAACTTATTAGTTAATTTAGAAATATGAGCAAGACCATCATTTTTAAGTCCAATATCAATAAATGCCCCAAAAGGTGTTACATTACGCACTGTCCCTTGTAATTTCATACCAACCTTTAAATCTTCTAAATGTAAAATATCACTTTTAAGTATTGGCTTTGGCATTTCATCACGTGGATCTCTATTAGGTTTTTTTAATGATTTTATAATATCATCTAAAGTATATTCATCTGTTCCAAGTTTACTAGCATATTCCTTAATATCAATATTAATACTCTGCATTTTACTAGTTCCAATATCATCTAATGTAAATCCAAGCATATCAAGTAATTTCAAAGTAACATCATAACTCTCTGGATGAATACTTGTCGAATCAAGAATATTTTTCTCACCCATAATTCTTAAAAAACCCACAGCCTGCGTATAAGCCTTTAAAGAAAGTATTTTCTTAATCTCTTTTCTATCCTTAATCTTACCATTCTCATCACGGTACTTAAGTAATTTATCAATACTCGTTTTATTCAAACCAGAAACATACTTTAAAAGCGAATTACTAGCTGTATTAACATTAACACCAACATTATTAACTGACTTTTCCACAACAAAATCCAAAGATGAAGATAACTTTTTAGGAGTCACATCGTGCTGATACATACCAACTCCTATACTTTCAGGATCAATTTTAACAAGCTCAGAAAGCGGATCTTGTAATCTTCTTGCAATACTTATCGCACTACGTTCCTCAACATGTAAATTAGGAAATTCACTTATAGCTAGCTTACTAGCTGAATAAACTGAAGCTCCAGCTTCACTAACTAAAATATATTCACATTTATGTTTAGCTTCCTTAATAACATCTGCTACAAAAGCTTCACTTTCACGTGATGCTGTACCATTTCCTATTGCAATAATATCAATCTTATATTTATCTATTAAATCAAGTAAAATCTTTTTGCTTTTTTCCTTTTCATTTCTTGGCTCATGTGGATAAATAACCTTTATATCAAGCATTTTACCAGTATTATCTAAAACTGCTAACTTACACCCAGTCCTATAAGCTGGATCAAAACCTAAAACCATTTTATCTTTCATCGGTGGCTGCATAAGTAATTTTTCTAAATTCAAACTAAAATTCTTAGTCGCTTCATCTTCCGCTTTTTCTGTAAGTTCACTTCTAATTTCCCTCTCTATAGAAGGACCAATTAACCTTTTATAACTATCTTTAATAGCATCTTCAATAACATAATTAAAAGGAGCTTCCTTTTTAATTGTTTTTTCTTTCAAATAATTAATAATCTTATCAGTATCTATATCTAAACTAACAGAAATAACTTTTTCTTTTTCTGCTCTATTAATTGCCATAACTCTATAAGGTTTTGCATATTTTACTCTCTCTTCAAAATCATAATACATCTCATAAACCTTATTTTCATCTATAGCATTTTTCTTTAGCTTAGTCTTAAGTACCCCCTCATTAAAAGTAAATCTACGTATCCATTTTCTATAAGCTGCATTATCACTTATCCACTCTGCAATAATAAAACCTGCTCCCATTATTGCCTCTTCAGGTGTCTTAACATTTTCATTCAAAAACTTCTTAGTTAAATCTTCTAAAGATACATTTAAAACAAAAGACATAATAATTTTAGCTAAAGGCTCTAGTCCATTTTTAATAGCTTCAGTCGCTTTAGTTTTTTTCTTTTCTTTAAATGGCCTATATAAATCCTCAACCTCAACTAACTTACTAGCTTTCATAATACTACTTTTAAGTTCATCTGTAAGTAAACCTTTTTCATCAATTAATCTAATTACATCTTCTTTCCTTTTAAGTAAATTAACTTCATACTCATATACTTCATTAATCTTCCTAATCTGCTCCTCATCCAAATTACCTGTGACTTCCTTACGATACCTCGCAATAAAAGGAATTGTATTTCCATCTTCAAGTAACTTCAAAGTCTTCTCTACCTGAACTTCTTTAACACCTAAATCTTTACTTATATTTTTTATTATATCTTCATTCATATTTATCCTACTTTCTAAAAGCATTATACATGGAAAAAGGTTAATTGTAAATTAATTAAACCTTTTATTGACATTATTTATTTAAATATTTTTTATAAACCTTACTATCCATTAATGAAGCTTTCTTAATAACCTTAAAACCATATTTTTCTTTAAGCTCATCAACTGTTTTCTCAAGCTCATTATTATCTTCCCTAACCTTTAAATCTTCAAATAATGAAACTTGATGACTAGATGTATCAGATAACTTATCAAGTCTAACCCCAACCAATCTAACCCCATCTTCTATGTTCATTTCATTTAAAATATCTCTTGATGTTTTATAAATTTCTTCAGTCAAATTTGTTGCATTAACTAACTTCTTTTGATGACTTGTCCGCTTAAAAAACTTATCCTTCAAAGTAACCACAACAACTGAAGCATATTTTTTTTGTTTTCTAAGTCTTATTGCCACATTTTCCGATAAAGCCAGCAAATATGGTTCAAGCTCCTCTTTATTAAAAATATTTCTGCTTAAAGTCGTCTCATTTCCTATACCCTTTGGAATAGACTCATCACTTATAACAACATCAGATCCATTCCCATTAGCTGACAAAATCATTTCATAAGCCTGATTTTTAAAATACTTATATAAAAAATTACTATCAGTATGAGCTAAATC
The DNA here is from genome assembly GCA_944358535.1 of uncultured Bacilli bacterium. GTDB lineage: Bacteria > Bacillota_I > Bacilli_A > RF39 > UBA660 > Coprosoma. Next base: position 4,219 of record CALVRH010000030.1, read on the forward strand.
ATATATCGTATTAATATTTAAATTGTGTAATTTTAAAGCTGTTTTCTTACCAATACCAAATAACTCATCAACCTGTAGTGGCCACATTTTCTCTGAAACCTCATTTTCATATAAAGTATGTACCTTGTAAGGCTTTGAAAAATCAGAAGCCATCTTCGCACATAATTTGTTATTCCCAATACCAATATTCACAGTAAATCCCAAAGTATCGTAAATCTCTTTTTTTAATTTATAAGCAAATTCTACTTCATCACCATATAAATGTTTAACCGGTGTATAATCTAAAAAACACTCATCAATACTCATTTGCTCAATATCAGGTGAATATTTACATATCAAATTAAGCATACTGTCACTCATTTTTTTATAAAAATTATAATTAGGTGGATAAACCTTTAAATTAGGACACTTCTTTTTAGCTTGATAAAGTGTTTCTGCTGTCACAACCCCTCTTTTTTTAGCAGGATTAGATTTTGCCAAAACAATTCCATGTCTAGCTTTTTCATCTCCACCAATAACTGCATAAGTCTTTCTAATATCTATTTTCATACCTTGTTTCAAATACAAAACCGCTGTCCATGATAAAAAAGCATTATTGACATCAATATGCATAATAATTTTCTTCATGAACATCACCCATAATCATTATATCACGAACATTAATTCGGAAAAAGACTAAAATAATTAATAAAACATATTGTAAATTATATAACTATTTGTTATACTTATATCAAGGAATATCCGATAAGTTGGGTGGTGCCACTTTTCTTTAAAAAGAAAGGAGGCAGATAAGATGGGCAAAAAAGATTTTTTAATTTTATCTTTAGTTCTTCTTGTTTTTTCTCTTATATTTCTACTTTACAAAATATTAATATAAAGAAAACCACCTAACACATCTGTGATTAGGTGAAACCATTATTGTGGCAACATCCAACATTGCACGACCGGATGTTCCTTTTTTATTATATGAGATTTCTCTCATCTACATACATTTTATCATAATTTTTAATTTATGGCAAACATTTTTTAACAAAAAGTGATAATTACCGTTGAATACTATGTCATTATTTGTTATACTTATATCAAGGAACATTCAGTAAGTTGGGCGCACCTCCAATTTTTTTCATAAAGTCTGGAGGTGGTATTTATGACCAAAAGAGAAAATTCTTTCTTTATCATAATCCTACTTCTATTTTTTTTAGTTTTTAAATTACTAACTAAATAGAAAAAGCGCCTAACTCATCAGCGATGACTTAGGCGCAACCAACATTGGGTGCGTTCAACATTGCGTTATTGAACGTTCCTTTTTTATTATATGAGATTTTTCTCATCTATATACATTTTATCATATTTTTAATATACATGCAATAACTATCCTAATCTTCCCTGATAATACTTACCATAAGTAAACTTTTCTCTAGGTAAAAAAGAATAAACTGAAGTCTGAACAAAATCATTAGCTAAAGTTTTTATTTTATCTCCACCACGAATAGCATCAACCATTACTTTATAAAGTCCAAGTCTTTTAGCAAATATCATATCTAAATAAAACGAATCACCAACCATCATAGTTGTATTAGGTGTAGCACCTTCTTCAAACAAACTATCTTTAACTAAACTAAAATCTCCATTAAAAGGTTTCTTAGCCGAAGCCACAAAATTAACACATAATTTTCTAGCAACCGGCTCAACCCTTTTATATGAACCACTAGAATATAAACCTGGAACCATACCAACACATTTAATATGACTAAAAAGTTCTTCAAGTATCTCAGAAACTTTCATACTATCAAAAGGTAAAATAGTACAGTCAACATCAAAAATTGCATACTTTATACCATTTTCATATAATTTCGTATAATTTATATCATAAACACTTCTTTCATAAGTATCTGGTATAATGGATTCTAAATCCATAAAATTCGCCTCATTTCTAATTTTAGTATTATATCATAAGATGACAAAATGTCAAAACTACGCTATTTTGACATTTTATCTTTAATATAACTTAAAACCTCTTCCTCTGTCTTACTAAAATCATCGTAATTAGTAGTAAACCAAGTCAAATCCATCTTGTTTCTAAACCATGTATACTGTCTCTTCGCATATTTCCTACTTTTACTTTTAATAAGTTCTATAGCTTCATCTAAAGTTATCTTACCATCAAAATAATCAAACAATTCTTTAGGTCCAATTGGAGTCATCACTGCTTTACTTCTAATTCCTAACTCATATACAGCCTTTGCCTCATTCACTAAACCCTCTTCTACCATTTTATCGACTCTTTTATTTATCTTATAATATAAAATATCTCTATCTGTCGTTAAACCAATAAATATTGTATCATAAAGTAACTTAAAATCTTTTTCCTTTTCACTATAAGGTGTGCCATTTGCCTTAAAATAATTAAGTGCACTTATTACCCTAACTCTATTATTCAAATGTATATTTGTATTCGGATCGACTGCTAAAAGCATTTTATAAAGTTCATCATTACTAAGTCCCTCATACTCATCATTAGCTTTCTCTGGAAATTTATAATCATATAAAGCCGCATTAATATAAAGACCAGTTCCTCCAACTAATATCGGGGTTTTACCGCGTGATAAAATATCATCAATTATCCTTCTAGCATCTTTCTGATAATCAAACACACTATAATCTTCCCTTAAATCTTTTTCATTAAATAAATAATGTTTAATACCCTCAGTGTCTTTGACCTTATTAGTTGCAATATCTAAACCCTTATAAATCTGTGTACTATCCGCATTAATAATCTCACCATCTAATTTATGAGCCAAAAACAAACTAAGTTCACTCTTGCCAACCGCCGTCGGCCCAGTAACTACAATTACCATATTATCACCTTACTTTATAAGCATACTGTCGCCAAAAGAAAAGAAACGATACTTCTTATCTATAGCTTCACCATATGCCTTCATAATATTATCCTTACCAGCAAGTGCACTAACAAGCATCACAAGTGTTGACTTTGGTAAATGGAAATTTGTAATCAAATAATCAATTCCCTTAAACTTATATCCAGGATAAATAAAAATCTCAGTCCAACCAGAGCAACCCTTAAACTTACCATATAAACTAGCAATCGTCTCAAGCGTTCTAGTCGAAGTCGTTCCAACCGCTATAATCTTATGACCAGACTCTCTAGTATTATTAAGTAAATTAGCTACATCCTCACTCATTATATAATATTCACTATGCATCTTATGCCTCGTCACATCCTCCACATTAACGGGCCTAAAAGTACCTAAACCAACATGTAAAGTAATATATGCAATATTAATTCCTTTATTTTTTATCTCATTAAGTAACTCCTGAGTGAAGTGTAAACCAGCTGTAGGCGCCGCCGCACTTCCAACATTTTTCGCATAAACAGTTTGATATCTATCTTTATCTTTAAGCTTCTCATGAATATAAGGAGGAAGTGGCATTTCACCAAGTTCATCTAAAATCTCATATAAAATACCTTTGTATTCTAAGGTGAAATGTCTAATACCATCTTCTAAAACCTTAGTACATTTAGCTTTTAATTTTCCCTCTCCAAAAGAAATCACCGTTCCTTCCTTAACCCTCTTGGCAGGTTTAGTTAAACATTCCCAAACATTTTCTCCTTCATCTTTCAAAAGTAGCACCTCAACAATAGCTCCAGTTTCCTCCTTAATCCCATATAACCTAGCCGGCATAACTTTCGTATCATTTAAAACTAAAGTATCACCCTTCTCCATATATTCTATAATATCCGTAAAATATTTATGACTAATCTCCCCTGTTTGTTTGTCCAAAACAAGTAACCTTGAAGCATCACGCTTAGAAAGAGGAGTCTGTGCAATTAACTCCTCTGGCAAATCAAAATCAAAATCATCTGTCCTCATCATATCACCTCTAAAACAAAGTATCTTGCTTACTCTTATTTAAATACTTGTAAGCTTTTTCTGTCACCATTCTTCCCCTACTTGTTCTTTTTAAAAAGCCATTTTGTAATAAATAAGGTTCATATACATCCTCTATCGTTGATGCCTCCTCACCAATACTAGAAGCTAAAGCATCTATACCAACTGGACCACCATTAAACTTTTCTATAATTGAATTAAGCAAATTATAATCAGTCGCATCCAAACCAAACTCATCAACTTTTAATTTATCCAAAGCAAGTTTTGTAATATCTAAACTGATATTACCATCACCCATAACTAAAGCATAATCCCGCACCCTTTTAAATAATCTATTAGCAATACGTGGCGTTCCTCTACTTCTTTTCGCAAGCTCTATTGCTGCCTCTAAAGAAATAGGCGATTTTAAAACCCTACTAGTCCTAAGCACAATCTGTTTAAGTTCTTCTTCTGTATAAAAATTAAGCTTTGATACAATACCAAATCTATCGCGTAAAGGACCAGTTAAATCACCAGCTCTAGTTGTTGCTCCAACTAACGTAAAAGGTGGTAAATCAATAGTAATATTTCTACTTGATGAATCAGAGCCAACAATAATATCCAACTTAAAATCTTCCATTGCCGAATATAAAATTTCCTCAATAAATCTTGGAATTCTATGAATCTCATCAATAAATAAAACATCCCCTGGCTCTAAAGTAGAAAGCACTGCTGCCAAATCACCACTTTTCTCAATTGCTGGCCCACTAGTTGTTTTAATATTACTTCCCATCTCATTCGCAATTATATAAGCCATTGTCGTTTTACCAAGCCCTGGAGGACCATATAAAAGTACATGATCTAAAGCCTCATCACGCATTTTAGCCGCTTTCATAAAAATACCTAAATTCTCTTTTAATTCCGTCTGACCAATATATTCATCTAAAGTATCCGGCCTAATTGACGTTTCAAAATTATCTTCTTCCATTTCCTCGCCACTAACTAATCTTGCCATCTACTCACCTCCTATTTTAAAAGTAATCTCAAAGCCTCTTTTATCTGAGCTTCTATATCTAAAGAACTATCAACATTCTTAACCACTTTATTAATATCTGATGCCTTATATCCTAAACTACGTAATGCTTCTACTAACTCATCACTAGTCTGATTAACTGCCTCATCACTCTTAGCTAACTTACCTTTTAAATCTAAAATAATCTGTCTTGCTACTTTATCTCCAATTTTCGGAAACTTTTTTAAATATAAAATATTTTCCCTTTCAATCGCATCAATAATTCCTTCTGTTGAACCTAAAGCAAGCATTGGTAAAGCCATCTTACAACCAAGTCCTTTAACCGAAATTAACCTCAAAAATAAATTTTTTTCCTCTAAAGATTTAAACCCATATAAAGTTATTTCATCTTCCCTAACATACTGATATAAATAAACCGTATATTCTTTATCCATTTCAAAAGAATAAGGACTAGCTGTATAAACCAAATATCCGATACCATTATTATCCACAACTATATAATCACTTTGAATTTCCTTAATAAAACCTTTTATATACGCATACATAACAAACCACCTATTTAATTATAACACGAACACTCGTTTTTTAAAACAAAAAGCCAACCGAATTAAAATTTACGGTTGACAAACTTAGAAAACATAAGTCCTAAGAAAATCATATACACAAGTACATATAAGAACATTACAATATCATTAAATGTTCCAAAATCAAACGACTTGATTATTGCTGGAATACTTTCTGGTACAAAATCAAAAAATCCAAACGCATTATCTTTAAGTAAATATGTCTTCAAATATGTAACTATTCTAAGAAAAATATCAATCATTACAAATGAATATATAAAAGCATTAAAATCTTTAAAAAATACAATTATTAATATAAGTATAATTATTAGTACAATAACTGGAACTGTCATACTACCCCTCCTATAATCTTATCGTAAAAATTACTAAAATCACTTTGACCATCATAAATATCAATAGTCAAAATTCCACTATTATTTAAACCTCTAAATGTATAATAATTACTCAAATCTAACTTATACATATAAACTTTAGAATTATTTTCGTAAACTTCCAAAATAATATTGTAATTATTAGCTAAACTCAAATCAACCTCTGTATCATATTCATACAAATTTATAAATCTTGAAAGCGGAACAATATATTGTTTAACTCCATTAGACATATTATAAGTCAAATTACTAGTTAAATTATCAATTAAATTAGGTGTTATTTTTAAAACCCCTAAATCAAAATTAGGTATCACTTGTAAACTCTGATTACTAATTAAATAAACTTTTTTCCCATTATAATAATATCTACTATTATTATAAATAAACTCTAATTTATCATTATAACTCTCTCCAAAAATTACCCCACTATTATTTGTATAAGTAAACTTAAAATTAGATAATTCCTGTTTAACCTCATCAGTCTTAACTACTTTAGACGGACTAGATATACTTCGCACAAATAAGACTAAAACCACTAAAAATATAAACCAAAATATAAGTGAAGTTATTGGCTTAAGTTTTGGATCAGCTCGCATTTCTTTAAATTTCTGATAATATTTATTATCTTTTATTTTCTTAAACATCTTATTTTAAAACTCTACCTACTAACTGCTTGTGATAACCATTTATAAAATCACTAGCCTTCATTTTCTTCTTTCCTTCAAGTTGTATTTCCGTAAACACAACTTCCCCATTACCACACTTAACACCAAATCCATCAGGATAAATTGCTGTAATTTCACCAGTTAAAGCCTTATCAAAAATATTCTCAGTCCTGTAGCACCCCCATACCTTCATAATTTTATCTTCAAAAGTGCAGTAAGCCCCAGGCCATGAATTTAAACCCCTAACTTGATTAACTATCTTCCTTTTGGTTTTATTAAAATCAATTTTTTCATCTTTTCTACTTATATTAAAACCATAAGTAGCTTCAGACTCATCTTGAGCTACTTTCTTACATGTACCATCGATTATACTTGGTAAAGTCTCCAATAATAAATCACGTCCAACAATTGATAACTTATCATGTAAACTAGAAGCGGTATCATCATCCGTAATAGCTACTTCTTTTTGACTAATCATATCTCCAGTATCCATACCTTCAGCCATATACATAATCGTCACACCAGTTTTTGTATAACCATCGATAATCGCATGATGAATTGGTGCACCACCACGTAATTTAGGTAAAAGTGATGCATGAACATTAATACAGCCTAACTTTGGAATTAAAAGTAACTCTAAAGGAAGAATCTGACCATAAGCACATGTAATAATTAAATCTGGCGACAAAGTATTAATCTCCTGTAAAGCTTCTCTAATTTTGTTAGGCTGCAAACATAAAATATTATGTTTCAAAGCCACCTCTTTAACTGGCGAAAACTTAACTTCTCCATGCCTACCAACTGGTCTATCAGGCTGTGTAACTATTGCTCTTACCTTATATTTACTTATTAACCCTTCTAAAACAGGTACACTAAATTCTGGTGTTCCCATAAAAATTATTACTGGATCTTTTTTTATCTCTATCTTATCAAAATCCATATCATCACCTTAATTAATTTTATCACATTTTACCATTTTTAACTACCCATTACAAAACAAAAGATTAAAAGACTAATTTTTTTTAAAGCAAAATATCATATCCTAAGTGGATTCAAATCTATATCCACCTTTATTTTATTTTTATAATGATTATTAATAAAATCTAAACAACTTAAAATCTCCTTAGTTTTTTTAAACTTAATAATAACCTGAACATAATATATATTATTTACCTTTGGCATGCTTGCCGAAGCTGGACCCAAAATAATACTATTCAAATTATTCTTTAAATAATTAACAATTTTTTTAGCTTCTAAAAACACCTCATCATAATTTTTACCACTAACCTTAATCAAACAAAGATTGTAAAATGGTGGATACTTTAAAATCTTTCTAATCTTCATCTCTTCATTATAAAAACCATCATAATCATTATCTTTAGCATATATCATACTATAATGATTAACATTAAAACCTTGAATAATAACCTCACCAGGTAATTTATCTCTACCAGCCCTACCAGCAACCTGACTTAAAAGCTCATAAGTTCTCTCACTACTTCTAAAATCAGGAATATTAAGCGACGCATCACCATTTACCACACAAACTAAAGTAACCAAAGGAAAATCAAGTCCCTTCGCAATCATCTGTGTACCAACTAAAACATTATATTTTTTATCCTTAAAATCATCTATAATCCGCTTATGCGCCCCTTTATTTCTCGTCGTATCTTGATCCATTCTAATAACTTTAGCTTCTAAAAACTCATCTTTAATTAAACTCTCGAGTCTCTCCGTTCCCATACCTAAAGAATTTATATCCCGGTTATGACAAATAGGACATTCCAATAATCTAGGTACTTTATAATCACAGTAGTGACACTTCATAATATTACCACTCTTATGATAAGTAAGTGGTATATCACAGTTCGGACACTTATGCGTAAACCCGCACTCATGACATGTAATAACCGTCGAAAATCCCCTTCTATTAAGCAAAACCAATACCTGTTCACCTTTACTTAATCTATCATTCATCTTCTCTTTAAAAACCTCTGAAAATACTCGGTTACCCTTTTTAAACTCATCTTTCATATCCACCAAATACACCTTAGGTAACCTTTTATTAACCCTATTTTTCATCACAAGTAGCTCATAAACTCCCATTTTAGCTCTTGTATAACTTTCTACACTAGGTGTCGCACTACCCAAAATAATTGGAATATCATAAGTTTTTCCTCTTCTAAGTGCTATATCTATAACATTATATCTCGGAACATTTTCCTGCTTATAAGTACTAGAATGTTCCTCATCAATAATAATGATTCCTAAATTAGTAAAAGGGGCAAAAATCGCACTACGAGCTCCAATAACAATAGATACCTCTTTTCTCTCAATCTTCCGCCACTCATCATACTTCTCGCCATTACTAAGACCACTATGTAAAATAGCCACTACTTTACCAAACCTTTTCTTAAAAATATCAGTGGCTTGCGGTGTCAAACTAATTTCTGGAACAAGTAAAATAGCTTCCTTACCCTGCTTCAACACTTCCTCGATTAACTTAATATATACAAGCGTTTTACCACTACCTGTAACCCCATATAATAAATAAGGTTTAAAATTACCAAAACAAACTTTATCTAAAACAGCCCTTTGTTCTAAAGTTAAAACATAATCTTTTTTATCTAAAGAAATATCATCCTCTAATCTGTAAACCTCTTTTTCAATCTCTTCTAAAAATCCATTATTTATAAGTGTCTTAATCGCCGACACCGAAATTTTATTAGCTTCACTTTTCAAAACTAAACCATGACTCTTAACATAATCAAGCACCATTTTTTGTTTTTCACTTTTTACCTCACCATCTTTAATAACTTTTAAATATTTAACCATCTTCTTATTAATATTTGTCTTTTCCTTTGCTTTTAAGGCCCTAGGTAACATCGTCTGATAACATGCAGTTAAAGGTGAAAGTGTTTTTTTGCTAATATACTTACCTAATTCTAGCATCTCTTCATTTAAAACTGGCTTCTCATCTATTAACTTAATAATATTTTTAACTTCATAATCAAAATCCGCATGCTCGTAAATTCGAACAATAAATCCCTCAATATTCCTCTTTCCAAACGAAATTAAAGCTCGCATTCCAACCATCGCTTTCATTCCATCTGGAATTCTATAAGTAAACGTCTTATCTGTACTTTTAGATACAACCTCAACCAATATATCAGCAAACATCATATCACCTCCATAACTTCTTATTCATTTTAATATAAATATTTATACCTTTCAAGTCTTATACTAAAATACATAAATAGCTTTCATATAAAACAAAATACCAAAATAATAAAATCTGAAAATTAACTTTCTTCAGATTTTATTTTCTTAATTTCAGATTCCGATAAACCTGTTAGTTTTACAATTTCTGATACATCCATTTTAGCTTTAAGCATATTTTTTGCAATTTCTATGCGAGTTTCGGTTGAGCCTTGATTAAGGCCTTGATTAAGGCCTTTTCTCTCGGCATAAATAAGGTCAAGTTCATGTTGCCTCGCATCTAATTTTTCTTTCTCGTATTGTCCAATGATTTCTTCATCTTCATTTAAATCTTCAATTATCTTAGCCATATCTTCTAAATCACTATCTCCTTTAGCTATTTCTCTAAGTTTCTTTTTACTAGTTATTTGAAACATAACTAATATTTTTTCTATCTTACTTAAACTTTCTATTCCTATTTTATCATATTTATCTAAAGGTTTCGACATATTTATATGTATTCTTTTAAAATTTTCTTCATCTATAAACTTTCCTGTATCATCTCTCATTTTAAAATCAATAAATATTCTATCATCAAATCTATTTATTGTATTAAAATTAATTTGAATTACATCTATATTATCTACTTCATCTCCTTTAAAATATCTTCCATACATTAATTTATGATGATATACATTATGTCTAGAAAGCTGACTCGCTTCCGCACTTTTATTTGCTTCGATATTGATAATATTACCTTTTACCGTAGCTAAAATATCAGTTATCTTTTTCTTTTCTTTACTATTTTCAGCTGGAAGTTCCGTGTTTAAAAATCTTAAATTTTCATAAATATAGCTTTCAGAATATAAAGTTACTTGGCTAATTATCATAGAAAGATTCTTTCTAAAATCAGGATGTTGGATAATTGCTTTAAATGGTGTATCAGACATTGAATCAATAAGCCGATCAGAATCTTTTTCTAGTTTTATTTTAACAATTGGCATAATACGCCCCCTTTCCAAGAAGCTTTTAGCTTCTATAATAAACATACGACGTAGAAAGTCCATTTCCTTCAAAAATACAAAAAAACCTAGAAAAAATCTAGATTAATTATCACATATAAACTAATATCATAATCTTTGATAATTTTTAAACAACTTATAATCTTAGCTAAATAGCTTTACTTATACAATAATCATCCTTTGCCTCATAATACAAATTATTAAACTGGATAGATAATTCATGTGTTTTTAAAAATAAATTTTTCATCTTATCAGTAAGACCTAAAGTACTAGTAATTGAAAGGGCAAAAGGATGCTCCGTAAAATTAAGTGAAACATCATTATAATAACCTCCACCTTCAACATACTCACCATACTTATGAGCCACTTCTATATCACCAGATTTAACATACTCTAAATTATCAGAACTTTTCATATCAGAAACTAACTTCTTCGCATTATCCGTACCTTCTAAATAATACTTATAAACCTCTTTAATATAACCATTACCTAAAGAAGGAGATAAATTACCAAAATTATCCGAATAATGAATATCATAACCTAAACCAGCCCAATATTCTTTAACCTCACTTCTTCCACCAAGTTCATCTAAAAGCATAGAATACCCAATATTATCACTGTACTTAATCGTATACTCTAAAATAGTACTCAACTTATATTTTGTTCCAATACTATCATTTTGAATAATTCCACTACCTCCAGCTTTATACTTAGCTAAATAAGTAAGTTCTTTATTTAAATCTAATTTACCATCATCGGCTAATTTGTAAGCATATAAAACAGCCGGCAATTTAGTCACACTAGCCGCATAAAGCTCGCTTTCTTCACCCTTACCAAAACTATAATTACTCTCTAAATCAGTATACATAAAATTCGCATTAACCCCATCATATAAATCAATTAACTCATCTCTTTTAGAAAGTAACTCCTCACTAAAATCTTCTTCATTTAACTCTTCATCCATACAAGTTATCAACCACCCTGCACTGAAAGTGCAGGGTTTGTAGTGATGACTGAAAGTCATACTATGCTAAAGCATACTATCT
>CALVRH010000031.1 GCA_944358535.1 uncultured Bacilli bacterium
AATGAAAGAAAAAATAAAGAAAATTATGATTGGATATTTACCAGGATTTATAACAGGTTTAATAATTTGTGGAGCAGTAAGTGTAATAGCAGCGACATATTTTCCAAGTGGAGATGTGACATATGATAATACAGAAAGTGGCCTTTCAAGTACAGATGTTCAAGGGGCAATAGATGAGCTTTATGGAGTATGTACAGCTGAACCACCAGCAGGTGACCAAATAATAGAAGATAATGGCTTAGAAAAAGATCCATATGAGTGCAGATATTTCTTTACAGGTGCAAATCCAAATAATTATGTAACCTTTAATGGAGAGAAAGCTGGTTGGAGAATTATTTCTGTAGGTTGTGATGGAACTATAAAAATAATGAAAACAGCAAATATAAATACTGGCAATTCTTTAGCATGGGATTCATCAAACAATAATAATTGGACACGTCCAGCAAGTTTAAATACATATTTAAATGGAACATATTTAAATAGCTTAAGTAGTGAAGCACAAGGTCAAATAGTTGCATCTGATTATAGTATAGGTGCAGTAACTGGTAGTAATAATGATTTAGCTGATCAAGTCAATGATGAAAATAGTAAAACATGGAATGGAAAAATAGCATTACCAACATTAAGTGAATATCTAAGAACGAATTCAAATTCAAACTGTAAAACAGTTAGTACATATATTAGAAATTATAGTACATGTAAAAATACGACATGGATGTTTAATAATGGTAATTGGTGGACCTTGTCGCCTGGTTCTGGCTACTCTAACATTGTGTTCTGCGTGAGTAGCAATGGCTTTGTGGGCGCCAGCGCGTTCTATGCGGACATTGCGGTCAGGCCTGCCATAACTCTTTCTTCTGAAGTCCAAATCACGGGAGGAGATGGTAGTCAGTCAAATCCTTATACTTTAGGTTAAGTATAAAACAGTAGGTAGAACAATTTCGCAAACTCCTATAGGAGTTTGGTAGCGGGGCGAATGCCTCGCCATGGCCGAAAAATTTATATTTTGGTAGTAAACGGGGCAATACTAATATGTTTGGGCCTGTTACTTTGTCGCCTAATTCTGGCAACTCTAACAACGTGTTCTTTATGGGTCTTTATGGCGATGTGTACTTCCAGGACCCCGCGTTCGATGGGGGCAGTGCGGTCCGCCCTACAATTACACTATCCTCTGAAGTCCAAATCACAGGAGATGGCAGTCAGTCAAATCCATACAAAATAGAATAGACCTTGCTTATGGTAAGGTCTTTTGTTATACTTTAATTGGTGGTTTGTATGCTAAAAAAAATAATTGATAAGAGAAATTATATTATATTTTTTGTAATATTTGTTTTATTTATTTGGATTTTATTTTTTAATAAAAAAGAAATTTATATGGAAAGTTTTAATTATTATGGGGAGACAATTACATTTAAGGTTTATGATAAGGTAAATCATAAAAAACTTACAAAAGATATAAATAATATTTTTAAGAAGTTTGAAAATGTGAATGAGATAGAGGGAAAACTTAATAGTGATGAAAAAGGTTTAGTTGAATATGGTAAAGTACTTCATAAAAAAACTTACGGATATATTGATGTTACGAGTGGTGAACTTTTGAAAAAATTAAAAAATGGAGAAAGTTATGATTTTAAAAGTGATATTGAGAGATTGGATATTAATAAAGAAGTAGACAAGGATATTAATTTTAATTTTGACAATATTATTGGTAGTTATGCGACGAATGAGGTTTTATATTATTTTAAACAAAATGATATTAAAAAATATATTGTTTCTGAAAATGGTGATATTACTGCAGGAGAGCATTATGACTTGGGAAAATATACGGTTAGTATCAATAATTCTAATGATGAGATTTTATATTTAGTGAATTTGGAAAATAAGTCTTTAGCAACCCGAAGTACAGTTAGTGAATTTAGAAGTTATATGGTTAATCCAAAAACTTGCAAAAAAGAAACTAAATATGATGAGGTAGTAGTTATTGCGAGTGATAATTTAACAGCTAATATGCTTGTTAATAGTTTGTATTTGATGGATATAAATGAAGGCAAAAAATTAGCGAAAGATTATAATGCGGAAGCTTTATGGGTTGGTGATGAAATTATTAAGACTGATGGGTTTGATAAATATATTAAAAATAATTGATAAAATAAATTTAATAGTATATAATTAAAGCAGATAGAGAGAAACTTTATCTTAGAAAGGAGTAGGGTGTATGTTTTGTCCTAAGTGCGGTAAAAAAAATAAGGAGGAGGCACAATTTTGTGAATTTTGCGGTGAGAAAATAGTTGAAGAAAGTAAGGTTGTTTTACCTAGTAAGCCAAAAAAACCATTAAGTAAGAAAAACAAAATAATTATTGTAGTAGTTGTGGCTGTGGTTTTAATCTTAGGCGGTGGTGGAATAATTTTATCTGATAATTATACACCATCTAAGGTGGCAGAAGGTTATTTTGTGGCTTTAATGAATGATGATACGAATAAACTTTATGATTATATTGATATTCCTAATAATGAGTTTACTTCAAAAGAAATTTTTAATAAGGTTGTAGATAATGATGATAAAGATTTAGTTAATTATCAGGTTGTAGGAGAGCAAGTATCAAATGATGGACTTTCTGCACAAGTGAAGATTAGTTATACTTTAGAGGGACGTCAAACACCTTTAGAAAAAACTATTTATTTGGTTAAGGATAAGAAGAATAAAATGCTAATATTTGATAATTGGAAAATTAGTGAAGGTAGTTCTTTACTTGAAGAAGATTATGAAATTACAGTATTTAAGGGGTCAACTTTGAAGTTGGAAGGTGTTGAAGTTTCTTCTAAGTATAAAAAAGATAGTGATACTGCAAAATATGATACATATGTGATTCCAGCACTTTTTAAAGGGAATTATAATGCTCAATTAACATTAGAAAATGGTCTTACTACAGAGGCAAAAATAGATGTTAGTGGCTATAGTTCTACTATTAATACTTTTGAATTATCTGATAAAGATGAAAAGTCTTTAGAAAATAGTATTAAGGATAATGTTGCTAAGCTTTATAAATCAGCGATTGATTCAAAATCGTTTGGTGATATTAAAAAAGATTTTGAATATAAAGATTCTGATTTATCTGATTTAGAAGATGCTTATGATTCATTTGCTAAGTCTATTAAAAATAATGAGCTTAAATCTTATGAAATAACTGATTTAGATATCGATAGACTTTCAATTACAGAAGACGGATATTTATATGTGACAGTTAGTTTAGAGTATAAATATTCAGTTAAAGATTATTTTTCAGAAGATATTGTTTCAAAATCTGATGATGATACGGCTTATTTAACATTTGATTATGATAATGGTTTTAAACTTGTGGATATGACAAGTTTAGCAACTTATTTTTCAAGATTTTAAAGGAGGAGTTTAAATGGCAAAGTATTGCATACATTGTGGTAAAAAATTAGAAGATGGTGAGGTTTGTGATTGTACAGCTAATGCTGTTAAATCACAGTCTAATAATTTAGGAACCAGTTTATTAGAAGTTTTAAAGGGGATTTTTGTAAAACCTATTGATACAATAAAGAAATATACTGATGAGAGTAACTTTAATTTAGCATTGATTTTACTAGGAATATTTTCTTTAGCTATTTCTTTATTTGTTCTTTCACTTATTAAAAATTTATCAGAAGTAACTAGTTCTATGGGTGCTTTAACTCTTTATACGATTGGTATGAGTTCTATACAGATTCCATATATGAAAATTTTCTTTGTTGTGTTAATTGTTTCTATTGCTTTTATATTTGCTTATACAGGTCTTTTATATTTGGTAAATTCTATTATGTTTAAAGGTATTAGAAGTTTTAAGAAAGTATTTACTATGTATGGAATAAGTTCAGTTATTACGACAGTTTCTTTACTTGTTTCAACAATTTTCATGTTTATTCATCCAGCTTTAGGTTTTATTATTTTCTTACTTGGATCAACTTTAAATATGCTTTATGTATTTAAGGGAATTGAATTTTTAGGAGTTAAAGATAAAAATAAACATGGTTATATTTATTTGATTACAACTGTATTTTATTTTATTGTTTTGATGATTCTTTCAATGATTTTATCATAAGGTAGACTATGGTCTATCTTTTTTTTGGTATTTTGTTTAGGAATTAGTATGTTTTAAAAAATATGCCATAAAATAATTTAAAAACCTTTGAAAATGATTTTAGTTTGTGGTAAACTGTATATAGGATGTAAGCTAGAATAAACAAAAGATTTTTGTTTTTTATTTCGCTTAGTATGAAAATTAGTATTTGGAGTGGATTGTATGAATATATTATTTGAAATAGCAGATAGTGATTTAATGATTATTGCAGCAGTTTTAGTGGTTGTTTTTGTGATAATCGCATTTATTTTTAGGGCTATTATTAATAAAAATAGGGTTATGCCAATAAGTGAAGATGAAAGATATGATAGTGAAGATAATTTTGAAGAAAAAATAGAGGATCAAAAAGAACTATCTGCAGAACAGAAAAGTGCAAAAGAAGAGTTGGAACGTGTTTATGCACAGATGAGTATGGATTTAGAAAAACAAGAGGAAAAGGATAATATTGACGAGTTTGAAAGAGAACAGGAAGAAAATGCAATTATAAGTTATCAAGAATTAATGGCGGCAGCTGAGAAACTAAAAAAACAAGCTGATAAATACGAGGCTCATGTTGAAAATAGTGCGGATACAAAAGTACATGAGGCGATGAATACTTACAAAGAACATACTGAAAAAAGTTTAAAACCAGAGAAAAAAGAAGAACATCACGGATTTAAAAATTCAGAAATTATTTCACCAATATATGGAATTCAAAAAGAAAAGAAAAAAAGTTCACTAAAACGTTCAAATGATGATATAATAAGTAGTGCTTATGAAAAGTCTAATATTGAAAGTGAACAAAATATGGATTTTTTGAATTCGCTTAAGGAATTTAGAAAAAATTTATAAGCCTTTGGGCTTTTTTCTTTTAGGAGTGATTTTGTGAAGTATAAAATTATTACTTTAGGGTGTAAGGTAAATGAATATGAAAGTGAAGTTGTGGCTAATTTGTTAGAAAATCATGGCTATGTTAAGGATGAAAATCCTAATGTTTGTATTGTGAATACATGCACGGTTACAAATACTGCTGATAGTAAATCAAGAAAGATTATAAGAAGTTTAAGAAGAAAGTATCCTGATGCGATTTTAGTTATAATGGGATGTATGGTTCAAAATAAAAAAGATAAATTGGATGTTGATGCGGATATTATTATTGGTAATAAGCATAAAACAGAAATTTTAGATTATATAAATGATTATAAAATGAAAAAAATATATGTAGTTGAAGATATGGATGATGCGGATTTTGAGGATATGAGTTTAAATAATTTTGATTTAACTAGAGCTTATATTAAAATTGAAGATGGTTGTGATAATTATTGTTCATACTGCATTATTCCGTATGTTAGAGGACATGTTAGAAGTAAGCTTCATGATAAGGTTATAAAAGAAGCTGAGGCTTTGATAGCTAGTGGTCATAAGGAAATTGTTTTAACTGGTATTCATACAGGACATTATCACGATGGTAATTATAGTTTTGCAGATTTACTTAAAGATTTAGTTAAAATAGATGGTTTAAAAAGGCTTAGAATTTCTTCGATTGAAATTACGGAGATAAATGATGAGGTAATGGATGTAATAAAAAATAGTTCTGTATTAGTTAATCATATGCATATTCCTTTACAATCAGGATCTGATGAAATGCTTAAGCAGATGAATAGAAAATATGATAAGAGTTATTTTATTAATAAGTGTTTAAAAATAAAGAAAATTAAACCAGATATGAATATTACTACAGATGTTATTGTTGGTTTTCCAGGAGAGAGTGAAGAACATTTTGAAGAGTGTATTGAAACTATTAAGAAAATTAGTTTTTCAAAGATTCATGTTTTTCCTTATTCAGATAGAGCTGGAACAAGAGCTAGTTTTATGAAAAATAAAATACCTGGTAATATTAAAAAGGAAAGGGTTAGAAAATTACTTGATGTTTCTAAAGAATTAGAGATGAATTATATGAGTAAGCATATTGGTATGGAATTTACGTTTATTCCAGAAGTTTATGATAATGGTTATTTGATTGGGCATACAGGAAATTATTTACTTATTAGGGCTATGGGTGATGAGAGTCTTTTAGGCAAAGAAATTATAGTCAAGATTAGTAAAGTAGAGTATCCATATTTATTTAGTGAGATAAAAGATTTTGACTAATTTAATAAATTTGTTATAATGGTAATAGAGGGTGATACAGATGAATGAATATCCAAATAGTATTAGAAATAATATGGTAAATACTACATGGCCAAACGATTGCATTAAAATTAATAAAGAGCCGGATTCAAAAATGAGTTATAATTTTCAAAAAGAAGAATCTCATAAGCTTAGAAATGCAATAATTGCCGCCGCTATAGCAGCGGCTGCTTTGGGTGGTGTGGCTGGTATTAGTTATGTGCAGCACCAAAGTATGGAGCAAAATACAGCAGTAGTAGCTACAGAAATGTTACCTGGTGGTGGACAACTTAATGTGACAGAAAATCCAGCTTATTCTTATATTGTCACTCCTAATGGTGACAAAGTGGCTAGTTATAATGGAGTAGATGCACAGAATTTGGCTAGTAATTATGCTCAAAATAATAATACAATGGGAAGACATGTTTAGTTATAGAACAAATGTTGGTATAAGACCTAGTAAAGGTCTTTTATTTTTGTTATAATGTTAAGGGTGGTAAAATTGGAAAGTTACATCAAAGGTAATTTTAGGCGTAGTATTTTTCAGTCTGATAAAGGGTATGTTATTGGACTTTTTAAAGTGCGCGAGACTAATGATGAGGCTTTAGAAGAATATATTAATCATACAATTACTTTTACTGGTTATTTTCATGAATTAAATGAAGATGATGTTTATGTTTTGTATGGAGAAGTGGTTAATCACCCTAGATATGGTTTACAATTTCAATCGAATAAATATGAAAGACTTAAACCGACAGGAAAAGATGCGGTGACAACGTTTTTGTCAAGTGATTTATTTCCAGGGATTGGTGAGAAGTTAGCTAGGCAAATTGCGGAAGTTTTAGGAGATAATGCGATAGACCGAATTTTAGAAGATGAAAGCTGTCTTTATTTAGTACCAAAACTTACAGAAAGCAAGATTAATAAAATAGTAAATACTTTAAAAAAATATGAGGAGAGTCATAAAATAATTGCAGAGCTTATTGATTTGAATTTTTCGATGAGGGAAGCACTTAGTATTTATAGTGAGTATAAATCAAATACGCAAAAGATTATAGATAATAATATTTATCAAATTGTTTATAATTTACCAGATATTTCTTTTTTAAAAGTGGATAAAGCTGGAGAACTTTTAGAGTTTGATCGATTTGATTTTAGACGTGTAAAAGCAGCAATTTTGTATGTTATGAAAAAATTGATATATCAAAATGGTGATAGTTTTTTAAGTAGGGATGTTATTATCTCAAATGTGAATAAATTTTTAAAAATAGATTATGATAATTATGATGAATTATTTAAGGAATTAGCTGATTTAGATTATATTGTAATAGATGGTGATGATTATTATTTAGAGGAAATATGGAGTGCGGAGGCAAATATTACAGAAAGACTTTATGATTTGGCTAGCAAGCCTATTAAAAGACAAAAAAATTTAGAAAATTTACTTATGGAGTTAGAAAAAATAAATGGTATTACTTATAATGATGAACAAAAGAAAGCGATAATTAAGGCTTTAGAGAATAATATATTAATTATCACTGGTGGTCCTGGCACTGGTAAGACGACAATTATTAAAGCGATTACGGAACTTTATCAACATGTTAATAAGTTAAATTATGATGAGTTTACTGATCGTTTGGCTTTATTAGCGCCGACTGGTAGAGCTAGTAAGCGAATGAGTGAATCTACTTTTTTGCCGGCGTCAACAATTCATAGATTTTTAAAGTGGAATAAGGATAATAGTGAGTTTATGGTAAATGAGATGAATAAGTCAGATGTGCAGCTAGTTATTATTGATGAAGTTAGTATGATTGATGTTAATTTGTTTAACAGTCTACTTAAGGGTTTAAAGAGTAATGTGAAGTTGATTTTAGTTGGTGATTATGATCAATTACCTAGTGTTGGTCCAGGTAATTTACTTAAGGATTTAATATGCTGTGATATGATTGAGGTTGTACATTTAAATCATTTATATAGACAAGATGAGAATTCTTATATTACGTCTTTGGCTTATGAAATTAAGGATGGAGATATTGGTGATAATTTTTTAAATACATATAGTGATTATACGTTTTTAAAGTGTTCAGCTAATCATATTAAAAGTAATTTAAAAAGACTTTGTGAGAAGGTTATAGAAAAAGGATATGATTATAAAAAATTACAGATTTTAGCACCGATGTATAAGGGTGAAAATGGTATTGATACTTTAAATAGTGAATTACAAAATGTATTTAATCCACCTGATTCTGGGAAAAGGGAGATTAAGTCAGGTAATGTTGTTTTTAGAGAAAACGATAAAATTTTACAGCTTGTTAATATGCCTGATGAAAATGTGTTTAATGGCGATATTGGAGTTATAAAGTATATTAAATATGGAAATACTAGCAAGAGTAAAAAAGATGAAATATATGTTGATTTTGATGGTAATTTGGTTAAATATACACCAAAGGATTTTGTGAAAATAAAACATGGGTTTATTATTAGTATTCATAAGAGTCAAGGTAGTGAATTTGAAATGGTGATTATGCCGATGGCTCATTCTTATAGACGAATGCTTTATAAAAAATTAGTTTATACAGGTGTTACGAGAGCTAAGAAAAAATTAATTTTAATTGGTGAACCGGATGCTTTTGTTTATAGTGTTCAAAATAATCATGAGTATATTAGAAATTCAAAATTAGTAGAAAAAATTAAGTATAGATTTGAAAATCCTAGGTAAAATAAAAATGTATACTTCTTAAGTATACACATCATGTTTCTGACAAGTAGGTGATAGAATGAATACGATGAGAAATATTGCTCTTATGGCAATGGGGAGTGCACTTACTTTAGCATATCAGAAGTATAATAAACCGGTGATGAAGGCGGTTAAGAATACTTTTAATAAAGCGGTAAGTGGTGCGGAAGATTTAACAGATAAGTTAGACAATATGATGTAAATTAAAAAGACTTACTTTTTATGGTAGGTCTTTTTATCTTAATTTTTTTTGATAGCCTCTTAATTCTATTGCGGTATTTGCACTTTGTTCATATAAATTGTTAAAAATTTCTAATTCATTTTGATATTTTTCTAAAAACATTTGAAGAGTTATGTCATCAATTTTAGGTAATAGGTAAGAACGACTTGTTTTATTCCATTCGATGGCATTTTCTTTTTTTGCTATAGATTTATCAAAAATATTATTCCAAGTAGAGTTTGATAAGTAGTGGGGGTTATGAATAGACTTTCTTGTTAGAGTGTAGGTGGTTCTTGGTTTACTTAGTTCAGTTAATTCAAATGTTTCTACTTTTGGAGTGATAACTTGTTTACCATTAGTCATATAAGTCCATACGGGTGTTATTCTGATTTTTACCATTTCACTAGTGGCTCTAAATGATTCTTTAAAGCCAATTGTTTTAATGGGAATAGCTGGTAAGTTATTAATTTTAAAAGGTATCCATTTATATTCACCATTAATTCTTTTTAATCTTTTGAATTCATTTATGTTTATTAAAGCAACAGTATTTTTATAATCAACAATTAATTTTATTGAATTATAAAATTCAGAATTATTCATTTTATTTTTCCTCCCTTTAGTGAATTAAAATGTATTATACACATAATTTAAAATACTGTCAAATACATAATTTGTCTTATTTTGTTAATATTAAAAATGGTGATGATTTATACCAAATTATTTGTTAAATAAAGTGAAAGGGATGGTGGTTTATATGAAAAATGTTTTAATTACAGGAGCCCGTAGTGGAATGATTTATCCGGTTATTCAAAGACTGAAAGATGATTATCATTTATATGTGACAGTACATACAAATAGTGAACTTAAAAGTATTAAAAAACTTTATAAGGATAATAAAAATATTGAATGTTTAAAGCTAGATATAGTATCTGATGCGAATAAGATTCGTGATTTGGATATTGATGTTTTAGTTTTGAATGGAGCAATAGCGGAAAGTGGATCGCTTATGGAAATTCTTTTAGAAAAAGTTAGGGAAAATTTTGAGGTAAATGTTTTTTCTAATTTAAATTTAATTCAAAAAGCAATTAAAAATATGATATATAAAGGTTTTGGAAGGATTGTGATTATTTCTTCTTTGACAAGTAAAATGCCTCTTCCTTTTTTGGGGAGTTATTCGGCAACTAAGGCAGCTTTATCGGTAATGGCTAGGACGTTATATTATGAAAGTATGCTTTTGAAGTCTAATGTGGATATTGTTTTAGTAGAGCCTGGTTTATATAGGACTGGATTTAACAAGCTGGCTTTTGATAAGAAATATGAGTTTATGGATAATGATTCTTTTTTTGCGTCGCAAATTGAATTTATTAGGAAAAGTGAAAATATATATTTAAAGTTGATTGAAAAGAGAGATTTAACATCTATTAGTAATAAAATTTATAAGGCAATTACTTTAGAAAAACCACGTTTTCGTTATTCGGCGCCTTTTTCACATAATTTGGTTTCAAAAATATTTAACTTATTTTATTAATATTTGATATAATATCTGTAGAGGTGAGTTTATGACAGATATTGAAATTGCAAGAAAAACTAAGATATTTGAGATTGATGAGATTGCTAAAAAATTGAATGTTGATGAAAAATATTTGGAATATTATGGTAAATATAAGGCAAAGATTGATTTGGGTATTTTAAGTAATTTAAATAAAGAGGATGGTAAATTAATTTTAGTTACATCGATTAATCCGACGCCTTTTGGTGAAGGGAAGACAACGATGAGTATTGGTATTCATGATGGTATGCGAAAGCTTGGTTATAATAGTTTAGCGGTTCTTAGAGAGCCTTCTTTAGGACCGGTATTTGGAATTAAAGGTGGGGCAGCTGGTGGAGGCTATTCTCAGGTAATTCCAATGGAAGATATTAATTTACATTTTACAGGTGATATGCATGCGATAGGAGCGGCAAATAATTTACTTTGTGCGGCTATTGATAATCATTTATTTCAAGGTAATAGTTTAAATATTGATAAAGATAAAATTCTTTTTAATAGATGTGTGGATATGAATGATAGGGCACTTAGAACGGTAAGTGTTGGTTTAGATTTGGGTAAAGATGTGTCTCATGAAAATCATTTTTGTATTACGGTTGCGACGGAGATTATGGCGATTTTATGTTTAGCTAATGATTTAGAGGATTTGAAGAATAAAATAAGTAATATTTTATTTGCTTATGATGTTAATGGAAAACCTTTATTTGTTCGTGATTTACATGTGGAAGAAGCGATGACAATTTTACTTAAGGATGCAATTAAACCTAATTTAGTTCAGACTCTTGAGAATAATCCAGTTATTATTCATGGTGGGCCTTTTGCGAATATTGCTCATGGGTGCAACAGTTTGATTGCGACGAGGCTTGGTATGAAACTTGCTGATTTTGTGATAACTGAAGCTGGGTTTGGGGCTGATTTAGGGGCTGAGAAATTTTTAGATATTAAGTGTCGTAAAGGTAATTTAAAACCTAGTGTGATAGTTGTAAATGCGACTATTCGCAGTTTAAAGTATAATGGTGGTATGGGTAAAGATGAACTTGGTTCAAAGAATATGGATTATCTTAAAAAGGGTATTTGTAATTTAAAAGTCCATGTTTTAAATATGAAAAAATATTTAGATAATGTGATTGTTTGTTTAAATAGGTTTGCATTTGATGATGAGGAAGAAATTTTATATGTTAAAAATTATTGTAATGATTTAGGATGTGAGTTTGCTATTTGTGATTCTTATGCTTTAGGAGGTGATGGGGCTACTGACATTGCTAAAAAGATTGTCCATATGTGTAATAATGAAAAAGAGTTTCATTTACTTTATGATGAAAATGAAACCATTAAGGATAAGATAGAAAAGATTTCTTTGGAAATTTATCATGCAGGAAGTGTTAGGTATTTGGACGATGCGTTAGAGAGTATTAAAAGAATAGAAGAACTTGGTTTAGATAAATTGCCTATATGTGTGGCAAAAACTCAGTATTCGATTAGTGATGATTCTAAGAAGTTAGGTTTTCCTACTGATTATGAAATTACAGTTAGGGATGTTAAGGTTAATAGTGGAGCTGGTTTTATTGTAGTTTATATGGGCACTATTATGACAATGCCGGGCCTTTCTAAGAAACCAGCTTATGAGAATATGAAGATTGATAAAGATGGAACTATTTATGGATTATTTTAGGCCTTATGGCCTTTTTTCTTTTAAAAAAAGAACTTATAAAGTTCTATATAATATGCCTTTTATTAGTTCTTCCAATTAACCAATCCATGGAATAATTATATTTTAGTGCTATTTTTTTTAACATAAGACTTTGCATTAAATTTGGCTGTTTTGAATTTTTATAACCAGAATATGTACTTTTTAAAATACCTAATTCTTCGGCAATATCTTTAGCTTGTTTGTTATTTTCTTTTTCTAAAATTGTTAGTCTACTTGCCATGATTTTTTTATCAATGGTATTTATTTTTTTTATGGAAGATATGTCATTTGTGTCTTTGAGATTACAGACATAATCCATACTTAGATTAAATGTATTACTGTATGTTAATAGATATTTTAATTTGACATTAGCGGTTTCAGCTTCAATATTTGCATATGCTCCTCTGCTAATATGAGTAAGTTCGGCTATTTCTCTTTGCTTTAAATCAAGTAAACCTCTAATTTCTTTGAATTTATATTCCATAAACATCACCCATATTCATTTTGTCATGAATTTTTATTAAAATTAGATATTGCAAAGTAATATGAACTGATGTATAATATTTTTGTAATAATAATTAGAAAAGGTACTTAGTTTGATATGGATAAAGGAGTATAGAAATGAAAGAGAGAATAAAAAAAGTAGTTTTTGGATATTTACCTGGTTTTGTATTAGGCGTAATAACAGCAATTAGTATAAGTGTAATAGCAGCAACTTATTTTCCAAGTAAAGATGTAACATATGATAATAAAGAAAGTGGTTTACAAAGTACAGATGTTCAAGGAGCAATAGACGAACTGTATGGAGTATGTACTGCTAAGCCACCAGCAGGTGATCAAATAATAGAAGATGGAGGCTTAGAGAAGGATCCATATGAGTGTAGATACTTTTTTACAGGAGCAAACCCAAATAATTATGTAACCTTTAATGGAGAGAAAGCAGGCTGGAGAATTATTTCTGTAGGTTGTGATGGAACTATAAAGATAATGAAAACAACAAATATAAATACTAGCAATTCTTTAGCATGGGATTCATCAAGTTCAAATAATTGGGCTAGACCAGCCAGTTTAAATACATATTTAAATGGAACATATTTAAATAGTTTAAGTAGTGAAGCACAAGGTCAAATAGTTGCATCTGATTATAGTATAGGTGCAGTAACATCTAATAACAATAATATAAGTTCACAAGTAACCGCTGAAAATAGTAAAAAATGGAAGGGAAAAATAGCTTTACCAACATTAAGTGAATATCTAAGAACGAATTCAAATTCAAACTGTAAAACATTTAGTACATATAATAATAATCCTAATACATGTAGAAATACAACGTGGATGAATTATTCAAATGTTACTTGGTGGACCTTGTCGCCTTATTCTGGCAGCTCTAGCATCGTGTTCAACGTGCGCAGCTATGACATTGTGAGCTACAACCCCGCGCACGATATGACCCTTGCGGTCAGGCCTGCCATAACTCTTTCTTCTGAAGTCCAAATCACGGGAGGAGATGGTAGTCAGTCAAATCCATTTCAACTTGAAATTTGATTATAATAAAAAAGCTCATGAGAGCTTTTTTGCGTGGACAACTAATCTTTGTTTATCACCATGACAAGTTGATAGAGTTAAAATTTTATCAGTGTTTGATACTTGTACATTAAAATTGTAAATACTTCTTTTGGTAATCATATTTATAAAATCTGAAAATTCATTTCCAGTAAAGTTTGTTTTTAAGTAATCACTAGTTGTATCTATTTTATAAATAGAAAAAATTTGCCAAGTTGATGATTCTGTTTCTGTATTAAAAGTGATTTTTTGATTATTTTTATTAGTGTACCATTTTCTATATAAGACTTTATATAGATTTCCGAACATGACTCCGCCACTATCATGACCATAAATGATAGTGTTTTGACCTAGAGTAGGAGTAGTGTTTCGATAATCCATGAATAGCCAACCATAACGATTATTATTATTTTCAAAGTCTTTATTTAAGTAATAGTCATTATCAGAGTGTTTGACTACAGGGTAGTCAATATTAGTTCCTTTAACAGTGAGCCAACCAACAGTTTCTTGGTTTATTTTTTTTAGTTCAGAAAACATTTTAGAGTATTCTTTATTGTAGGCGGTAATAATTTTTGGGGTTTTAGTTTGTTCATTATTATCTTCTTGGGTTTCTTCTTGAATAGTTATTTCTGGTTTATATTTTTTTATATCTTTAGAGAGGTTTTGTGATTTATTTTGATCGATGAAAAACATTGAAAAATATATTATAGTTCCTAAAATAATTAAAATTAATAGAATTTTGATGATATTTAAGATTATTTGTTTCTTTTTATTTTTTTTAATATATTCTTCTGAGTAAATTATTTTAAATTTTATTTTTTTATATTTTTTTTTGAGATTTTTTAGTTTTTTATAATCTTTTAAAACATCTTCGTTGTGCTCGTGAATATATATTACAATGTCATAGCGTTTGTTTTCATCGATAAGTTTTACAGTTTGTTCAGTTAATTCATAGTTATAATTTTCAATGTCATAATGTTTTTCCTTTGATTTCATGTTTATGGCTCCTTTATATTTAAATAATAGCATATTTTGTAGTGAATTGTAAATGTTGGAATTTGATAAAAATATGTTATTCAAATGAATTTTTAAATGCACCAATCAAAATAGTAATGGTGTATTTAGTGTTTCAATTACCAAACTTGCAAAAC
>CALVRH010000032.1 GCA_944358535.1 uncultured Bacilli bacterium
TAATAAAGATATAAATACCAAAAAAATAGTCAAAGAAACCAAAAGTGAAACCGCTGAAAATATAAATCCTCCAGAAAACAAAGAAGATGACTACTGGGATTATATAAAAATGGATATGATGAGTGTTGACTTTAATGAACTAAAACAAAAAAACAGTGACACAGTCGGCTTTATAAAAGTAAATGGTACTAACGTCAACTATCCAATAGTTCAATCAAACGACAACTCATATTACTTAAAACATGCTTTCGATAAATCTAAAAATTCAGCTGGATGGGTCTTCGCCGATTACCGAAACAACATGGTAAACTTCGATAAAAACACCGTTATTTATGGTCATAGTCGTTCAAACCAAACTGTCTTTGGTAGTCTAAAAAAAGTATTAAATAAATCATGGTATGGCAACAAAGATAATCATATAATTAAACTATCTACTCCAACCGAAAACACCTTATGGCAAATAATCAGTATCTATACCATTAAACCAGAAAGTTATTACATAACCACCAAATTCTCCGATAGTCAGTTTAAAACCTTTATAAAAACTATCAAAGATAGAAGTCAAATAAACTTTAGTGGAACTCTAAACGAAAATGATAAAGTATTAACCTTATCAACCTGCGAAGACGTTGCTGGAACTACTAGACTTGTTATACATGCAAAATTAATTAAATTAGAAAAAAGATAAGAAGCTATAACTCACTATAGCTTCTTTTCATATACCAGCACTCCATCATCTTGCTTACTTAATACATATTCATCACTATCCAATAAATATATATTCAAAGCAATATTTTTCGGTATTATAATCATATCAAAATTATATTTATCCAAAATATAATTATATCCATTATTCTGTAAATCAAATGTATCTTTCAAAGTATGCTTAGAATACATATCCGCTCTACCATCAATAAATACCGGTATATTATTATAAATCAAATACCCACCATAACCATAAAAATTAAATAATCTTTTTGGTTTAACTTTTTTTATATAATTAATTATATCATCAGAAATCATCTTCTGGTTATAACTATTCACAAGTTTAAAAGATAAAACTATAGACAAAATCAAAATGAGTAATGCCATAATAACATTCAAAAACTTACTAAATTCAAAATTACCCTTATCAATAAAATCAAAAATAATAAATGATGATACTATATATAAAAATGGCATAAAACGATAACTCTTCAAAGCTAAAAACAAAAATGCCCCAAGTAAAACCAAATTAATAAATTTTATTCTTTTTTTACTTATAATTAAAATTAAAACAATAACCCCAATTAAAACAAAAGCCCATAAATCACCAATATTATTCAAACTAGGACTAAACCACTCAGTAATATTTGAAATCATTACCTTATCCTGCATATTCTCATAAGGATAAGTTATCAACTTAATGCCATGTGGGTTAATCATAATTCCTAAAAAACTAAGTACAAACCCCAAAATAAATTTTTTTATCTGCTTTTTACTTATTCTCCTAGCTTCTAACCTTCCAAACTTAAAATTGCATAAACCACATATCAAAAATATTAAACATAAAATATAAGTTAAATTAGATGAACCACCATGAAAATTAACCCATAAAACACTTATAAGTGGTAAAAAATAAATTTTTTTTGAATCTTCATTATCATATAAATCATATAAAATATAAACACAAATAATAAACAAAATATAACTTATCAAATGTGGACGCGGTAACATCACTGCCGAAAAAACCAAAAAACCAAATACAATCCATAATAAAGAAAATAACTTATTCTTAATCAAATTATCCTTGTTCAAAAAAAGTAATAAACATACCAATATTCCATACATTATTAAACAAAAAAATAATGGACCAAAATCTCCAAAAATAGCCTTAAAGCCATAAATCACCACTTCACTAAGCCACTCGTGACTTATCCAGGCAAAATTATTTAAACCAATCCAAGAAAAAATATCATACGTCGGTACACTTAAATTATTGATAATATATTCACCAGTTTTAACATGCCAAAAATAATCGTTTCCGAAATTAAAATTAAAAACCGCTAATAACATAATTCCCAATAATATCAATATAAACTTATACTTTTTCATATCATCACCTTCTATCATTGCTCTTTACTATATCACGAATAGTTACATTTGTAAATAACTCTTTGCAAACTTTTACCTTTTGCAAAGCAGATTCCTAGTATATGATTATGTAGAATTCTACATAACTAAACTTTCTACATAAATATAAAAAACAAGCATAAATTGTTTCTATGCTTGTTCGTAATGCACTTCAATTGACATATCTTTTTTATATGTCTCGCCAGAAGCTACTCCACCTAAATATTTAGCCAAAACCGACACAGTCATCTCATCACCGGGTTTTAATACCTTAGTATAATCTACATCTACCGAATAAGCTATTATACCATCTGTTATATTTTCCCAATTAGGATCCACCCAAGAAACTTTCGCATTAACATTTCCTTCATTTTTTACTGTTAAATTATATTTAATAGTATCACCAGCATTCTCAAATAAAACATAAAAATTAGCCTTTTGACTATTATCCTCTAATGAAGGTTTCTTTACTTCTTTTGCCGTACCAATAACACCACTTTCATCTAACTCTATATTAGTAAAATGAACATCAAAAGTACCATCACTTTTTTGATATTGCTTATTATTTGAAGCCAAAGGTTGTGCAAAAGTTGAATACCACATAAGAAGTAATGCTCCAATTGCAACTAAAACAATAACAATTCTATTAGTCGTCTTTTTAGACATTTTAATATGGCGATCCTTTGAATCTGTAATTTCATCCGCATGTGGTTCCCATAATTCTAAAACTTCTATCTCATCATCTTTTTGTTCAGTATCTTTTTCATTAATATTAAATTTATCATCCATATTATATTTATTATCCATAAAATACCATCCCTCACGCCTACTCTAAAATTAGTATATCATAAACCCTTCCTTTAAGCAACAATATAAATTTCATAATTATTTTTTTAATGCATAAAATTAACTAAAAAGGAGGGCCTATGAAATACCTAAAAAAATTATCATTAAATATTTTATACACAATTATTTTTTTCATAACTTTAACCCTATTATTAACCACTTTTAATTATTTTAATATCATTAATTATCAAACACTTGCTATTTGTAAAATAATTATCCCTATTTTAAGTATGTTTTTTGGCGGACTATTAATGGGGAAAAAAGCCACTAAAAATGGATGGCTCGAAGGTCTAAAAATAAGTCTCATCATAATTGTCATTTTAACTATATTTACTTTAAGCATAGGAAATTTTACCCCAAAAATACTAACTTTCTTTTTAATTTTAATTTTATCTTGTATATTTGGAAGTATAATTGGTATAAATAAAAATGCTTAAACAATAAACCTCATTTTCAATTTCGAAAACGAGGTTTATTTCTTTTTAACCTAAGTACTTCTTCAAAAAATCTTCTTTATATTCTAAAAATCTATCTTCCTTAATAGCATTTCTCATCTCTTCCATCATCCTAATTAAAAAACGAATATTATGAATAGATAAAAGTCTTCCACCCAAACCTTCATTAGCCACAAATAAATGTCTAAGATAAGCCTTAGTATAATGTTTACACGTATAACAATCACAATCATCAATAGGAGTAAAATCTTCTTTATATTTTGCATTTCTTAAATTAATTTTACCATAATGTGTAAAAGCATTAGCATGTCTAGCAATTCTCGTCGGTAAAACACAGTCAAACATATCAACTCCGCGCCTTACTCCTTCAAGTAAATCTATAGGATCACCAACTCCCATTAAATAACGAGGTTTGTCTATAGGTAAATACTTAATTGCATCATCAATCATCTTATACATTGTCTTTTTATCCTCACCAACAGAAGTGCCACCAATTGAATATCCATCAAAACCTAATTTTACCGTTTCCTTAGCACTAAACTCTCTTAAATCAGTATATTCCCCACCTTGAACAATTCCAAACAAAGACTGATTTTCATTATGAAAAGCCTCTTTTCCTCTCTTAGCCCATCTAAGCGTTCTTTCAGTACTTTGCTTCGCATATTCATAAGTTGCTGGATAAGGAATACACTCATCAAAGCTCATTGCGATATCACTATCAAGTTTATTTTGAATTTCCATTGAAATCTCTGGAGTTAAAAAAAGAGATTTACCATCAATATGACTTTTAAAATGAACACCTTCTTCTGTAATATCTTTTTCCTTATTCTTAGCTAATGAAAAAACTTGGAATCCTCCACTATCAGTTAAAATAGGACCATCATAATTCATAAACTTGTGAAGTCCTCCAGCTTTTGCCACTATATCTGCACCCGGTCTAAGCCATAAATGATAAGTATTTGAAAGAATTACCGCACTATGAACTGCTTTTAATTCCTCTGGCGTAAGCATTTTAACATTTGCTAAAGTTCCAACCGGCATAAACATTGGTGTTTCAAAAGTTCCATGATTAGTAATTAACTTACCATAACGAGCTTTACCATCATTCTTTATAAGTTCATACTTTATCTTCATTTGCGTCTCTCCTTTACTGTCTTTAACCTAAAACTAGATAAATAAACATCTAAATCATCATCAATTAATCTATGATATCCATTATTTATTAAATCATTAAAAATAACTTTTCCTCTTTCACTTTTATTTAAAATATTGGCAGGAAAATCCTCAAACATAATAAGGCGTTCACCAGTTTTTTCTATAAACTGTGAATAAGTAGGATCAATCAAATACTCTTTATTTGCAACCAAATAATAATGATCATACCCCGCGCCTTTATTAATATTATACATAAATACAGGTATCTCCATCATTTCTAAATCAGCTTTAATATTATTTGCAAAATAAAAACAAAGTCCATCCACACTAAAGCCCTTACTCTCTACCTCCATTAAATTATTAAAAATCACAAATTTAATCATTTCTTCCATATAACTTTCTAAACCTTTCGACTATTACTGTATTCTGTCTTTGACGTATTAACTATATCACATACTATTTATTTTGTAAACAAACGTTTTTCAGACAAATAAAAATCAATGCTTACATATACTTCTGCATTGATTTCATCATTTGATTAACTTGTTTTTGACTAGGCGTCCTGCCCATTCCAGACATCATCGCCTTAATCATTTTTTCATTAATTGGTGGATTTTCTTTGAGCTGTTTCTTCATCACTTTTTTGGCTATTAAAAACCCAATAATCACGCCAACAATTAAACCACCAACCACTTTTAATAAATCTAATAAAAATGCTCCCATTTTATCTGCCTCCTATAAGATATATTTTACTAAAAAACATCTTTAATAGCAAGCAATATTCAAAATTTACGCATTTAAAGTCACATTTACTCCATCATCTTGGGTATGACCCTGCACCACCGCATTATCCGATGCACTAATATAACTTACTCCTAAAACCATAACAACTAATGCAATAACTGCTTTACATTTTAAAAATTCCATATTTCATACCTCCCTTTTGACATTTTAATCATATCACGAACAAACATTCGTGTCAATATCCTTTTCAAACAAATGTTTGACTAAAACATAATAATGTGTTAAAATGTGTATAGAATAATTAAGGAGGAAAAAAATGGAAAAATTAACCCGCAGACAAACTGACGTTTTAAATTATGTTAAAAGTTATATTGTTTCACATGGCTATCCACCAACCGTAAGAGAAATAGGTAAAGCTTTAGATATCTCATCTCCCGCTACAATTCATGCCCATTTAAACAACCTTGAAAAAAAAGGCTTTATAAAAAAAGAAAACTCTAAAAATAGAGCTATCGAATTACTTGTTAAAAATGAATTTGAACCAGAAAATGATTTAGTAGCTGAAGTACCATTACTAGGTAAAATTACTGCTGGCTCGCCTATTGAAGCCATTGAAATGCCAGATGAATATTTCGCCTTACCATCATATTTACTTCCAAAAGGTAAAGAAGTCTTTACTCTAAAAGTTGATGGTACAAGTATGATAAACGCTGGAATATTAGATGGTGATATCGTCATCGTCGAAAGAAAAAACACCGCTAGAAATGGTGAAATTGTCGTTGCTATGACCGATGAAAACGAAGTAACTTTAAAAACATTTTATAAAGAAAAAGGTCATTTCAGACTTCAGCCAGAAAACGACACTATGGATCCAATCATCTTAGATAATGTAACTATCCTAGGCAAAGCTAT
This sequence comes from uncultured Bacilli bacterium, assembly GCA_944358535.1. Classification (GTDB taxonomy): domain Bacteria; phylum Bacillota_I; class Bacilli_A; order RF39; family UBA660; genus Coprosoma. The sequence goes on from CALVRH010000032.1 coordinate 6,225, forward strand.
CGGTTTATATAGAAAAATATAAAAACATGTGCAAATCAAAATGCATATGTTTTTTATATATGATAATGTCTTTTTTTTCTCTTAACATTAGTTTTTCCTCTTTTATACTCTATAGCAAGTTCGCAAGATTTCGAAAAATACTCAGGTACCATAATTGTCTCAATTGGTAAATACGCTGCTCTAGTACTGCGCTCATGTTTAATAAGATTTATAATTGCATATTTTAAAAGTAAATCATCCACCCCATCAACATGTTTTAAAAAATAATACATATACTCAATTGCTTCAGATTTAATTACTGCATCTTGTAACTTTTGAATATTTGCTCCATCAATATTTCTTGCAAACAAATAAATATAACAAGCATTCCCACTATCTATTATTGCTTGTTCCATCTTCTGAATATTAACGCCTTGAACATCATTACACAAATGATAAATATAGAAAACATCTCCAGCAGCAATAATAGCATTTTCTAATTTCTCATCTAAAATAACCTTACAAGCAAATTCATACATATACTTAGGATTTCCACTATTAATTATAATATCCTCATATTTTTGAATATCTCCAGTTGTCAAAGCTAGCTGAATAAACCTGTCCGCACTTTCATCATCTATTACAAAATCTTTCATTTTTTCCCCTCCTATCACTTAAATTGCATACATATTATAACACCATACATTAAATTTGCAATAACCCATAACATTAAAAATTAATATTTCACAAAGCAAACACTTTTCTATCATTTTTATTTAACCTATATTTCGTATCAAACAAAATAAAAATATATCATAATTAATATATTTCTATTTTCTATAGTAAGTACTAGACATCTTATAAACACCATCATCTAATACTAATGCTATCACATTACCAGAAATATTAAGTACTTCTTCTTTAGAAGCATCATTCCAAGTTTTTCCATCATCTAAACTATATTTATAAGTATAATTTTCTCCTTCAGGAAACTTAATAGTTAAATCATCACCATCTTCAAATTCTATTCCAGAAACTACTTTAATTAACCTATTTTTTCTTGTCTCATTTCCTCTTTCATCTTTAGCTACACATTTAATAATATAATTACTAGCCTTATTAGTTAAAGTATTATCACATCTAAAACTAACACTACCAGAATTATCAGTTGCCAAAACACCTTCTGAGACATCATAATTAAACACCTCATCTGTAGTAATCGTTACCGTATCTGGAACTACTAAACGTGGTTTATTATTATCCGCAATAATAACCACCCTCGTAACTTCTTTTAATTTTTGATTATTAGTAACCTCATATTTAACAGTATAACTTCCAACCTTTTTTGTATCAATAGAGCTAATTTGCTTATCATCATAATAATATGAAATAGCTACATCTGAAGAAATATCTTTCCCATTAAAATAAGCCTTCGCACCCTCTTCTTCATACTCTTCATTAATACCAACATATGTCACAAAATTTCCATTAATAGTTAATGTAAAACCATCAGACTGAACATTTTCATTTTGAACAATCTCTTTTGCCTCTGGTCTATTTAAATAACTCAAAACTTTATTCCCAAGAAACAAAATAATAAGACCAATAAAAATTAAAGTAATAAGACCTACAAACTGCGCTTTTGTATATCCATTCATAACATTATTCCTTATTTATATTAGCTATTGTGCAGCTATCTGCATCTGTAATATTTTCATTAACCTTAATCTCTTTCCAAGAAGCCTCCTTAACCACACATACATGAGCACTATTGCTCCACAAAGCTAATGTTACCTTACCATTTTCATCAATTTCAAATTCTCCTGCATCCGGCAAATCACCATCTGTTTTAAGCTGATTCTTAACTTCATCAGAACTTGTCATATAATTAATTGAAAGTGTTGTATCTTCATTCAAGGCTTGTTTTTCCGCTTGATAAGTTCCTGCAGATACTACTAAATTATGGGCAGTATCGATAAAAGCTTTCTCTCTAGATGACTGTATTATATCAATTACAATCGGTGTAGTCACTAAAGCCACTATCGCAATGATTACAATAACTGCTAATAACTCAGTCAACGTAAACCCTTTATTCATTTTACTCAGCCTCCTCTACACTGTAAGAATATTCGGTCTCACCAATCTTTTCCACACACACTTTAGTAAGTTGAGAAAAATCTTCATCAGTTTTTGGATTTTTAATATCCATCGGCAAATATCCACCAGATTTTAAAACCTCAATTGTCTGACAAGCCTTATCACCAACTCCAACTGGCATCTCGTCCAAGTGCTGAGTATAATAATCCTCGCCACCTTTTTTTATCTGTTCAATCTGTGTTTTATATAAATCTTCCCTACCACTATCTAAAGAACGATTAATTGCTGGTACTGTAATAAGTGCAATAACACCAAGTATTGCAATAACTCCAAGTAACTCTGCTAACGTAAATCCTCGACTTTTCATATCATCACCTATAATAATTATACAACATTTTTATATTCAAACAAAATAAAAAGTAACTATTTTCATAATTACTTTACTCTTTAACTTCAAAATCTTCTAAATTACCATTATCAGCTACTATTTTATTAACTTTAGTTTCAATATTTTTAAGTTCTGCATCACATTCTTTAACCAATTTCATTGCCTCTGTGTATTTTTCTATAGATTCATCTAAAGAAACTTCTCCATTTTCTAAAATCTCGATAATCTTTTCTAAATCAGAAATTTTATCTTCAAATTTCTTTTCTTTCGCCATTATTTTTCCTCCTTAACTTCTAAAACCTTAGTTTTTAAACTTCCATCACTTAATTTAACATCTAAAATATCATTCAATTTTACTTTCTTAACACTCTTTAACGCCTTATCATTTAAAAATGTAACACTATATCCTCTACTTAAAATGTTCAAAGGATTCAAAAGATTAAGTTTATCAATAATATTTTTAACTTCTAAAATTTTATCTTTATAAAGTAACTGAGGACTTGCAAGTACATAACTCTTTTTAAGTTTCTCAAATTCATTCTTATACTTATCTACTTTTCCAACCATAAGCTCATTTAATTTGTCATTTATTAAAGATAAACTCTGTTTCTTATTTTCAAACATTATCTGCGGATTTTTTATTACAAAAGAATTTTTAACAGAATCCAAATATAATTTCAAATAATTTACTTTCTTATAAATTGCTTCATTAAGTCTAATAGAAAGCTGATCAATATGCTTCTTTAAATCACTCATATTAGGTACCGCAAGCTCTGCCGCAGCAGTTGGTGTAGGTGCCCTTAAATCAGCTACAAAATCAGCAATAGTAAAATCAACTTCATGTCCAACCGCACTAATAACCGGAATCTTCGAATTATAAATTGCCCTAGCTACAATCTCTTCGTTAAAAGGCCATAAATCCTCAATTGAACCACCACCGCGGCCAACAATTAATACATCCAAATCATATTCTTGAGCTCTTTCAATATTACGTACTATATCATCCTTCGCATTTTCTCCTTGTACTAAAGTAGGAAACAAAATCGTCTCACAAATGGGAAATCTTCTCCTAATTGTCGTCATAATATCCCGAATAGCAGCCCCTGTACTAGCTGTAATAATACCTACCCTTTTAGGAATCTTTGGAATCGGTCTTTTATGCTCACTATCAAAAAGTCCCTCAGCCTGTAACTTTTTCTTAAGTTGTTCAAAAGCAATATATAAATTTCCAACACCATCTTCAAGCATTTCATCGACATAAATTTGATAACTCCCCATAGCCTCATAAACACTTATTCGGCCAGTCACTAAAACCTTCATACCATCAGTTGGTTTAAAAAGTACCTTGCTTGCATTACTTCTAAACATAATTGCATTAATCTTACTATTTTCATCTTTTAAAGAAAAATAAAAATGCCCAGAAGTATGTGCCTTAAAATTAGAAATTTCACCTTTTAAAAAAACTGTCTGTAAATTTTCATCGACATCAAACTTAGCTTTTAAATATCTAGTAATTGCACTAATAGTCAAATATTTATCTTTCACTACTGCACCTTCTCGTGATAAATCTTATCTAAAACTCCATTTATCATCTTTCTAACACTATCATCACTATATTGTTTTGCAAGCTCAACTGCCTCATTAATAGCTACAATATCTGGAGTATCCGTATATAAAAGTTCAAAAATTCCCATTCTAAGAATTGCTATATCTGTATTTCCAAGTCTATCAATTGTCCAACCATCTAAATACTTATTAGCAAGTGCATCTATTTCATTTTTATAAGTCAAAACCCCATATACAATCTCTTTAATATACTCATTATCAACTAAAGAAACCTCCGCAACAATATCATCGACATTGTAACTCATGTGGGCCTTATCATAAACTATCATTTGATATAAAATTGTCATACATTTTCGTCTTAGTTCACTTCTATTTTCTGCCATACTATAAACAGCAGGTCAAAAAACCCACTATACTCCTTTCCACAAAAATCTATAACTAATTATAACACACGCCAAAGTAAAAGAGCAAGAACAACTCACAAAAACTATCATCTATTATGTGAATACTTCTCTTTTACTTCATCATTACTAATACCAAACTTTTTACCGAACTCTCTATTAGATAACAATAAATAATTAAAACCTTTATGATCTAAAATAACATGATTAAATATTAAATAATTTAACCGCGCATAACTTAATTCAGCGCCCTGAATTAAATATGATGGCCTTTTTAAAATTTCTTTTTCTAAAGAAACATCTTTTAAAATATCAATTTTTCTACTTAAGCTATCCACTGAATAACTAAACGCATTAGGAAATTTAACTGTAATAAAAATAGTTTCCTCTTTAGAATAACCATGATTTAAAAAACAATCAAAAGTTTCTTGAATATTTTCTAAACTTAAAGTATAAACCGAAGGATTTATACCTGTAACTAAATTTATCTCATTCTCATCATATCCAAGCTCCTTTAAAAATTCCCTTTTACCTTCCATTCTTTTAATATTCATAACCATAATATTTGAATTTCGGTAAATCATATGAAATATCCTATTAACCTCATAACCTTTAGAAATCAAATAATCATATTTTAATTGTAATAATTCTAAACTACAAGTAAAAATCATCGGAGTATCTTTAAAAATTTTATTAACTTCTTTATTATCAAAACCCAAATCCTTAAAAAAATCCCTTTTCGCATTAAGATTATCGATAGACACACTAAATAAACTAGGAAGTAAAGTTGTAAATTTATGAATCATATTTTTAGAATAACCATAACTTCCTAATAATTCTAATTTGTTTAAAATATATTTTTCACTAATTGTAAGTAACTGTGGTAAAATAATTGTCATATTTTTTATTTCTATATCAGTATATCCAAGTGAACGCAAAAAGCTAAAACGAATATCTAACGTTTTAGTCGGATAATTAAATAATATTTGATTCAAAGTTGTCATTGATATTATTTGCTTATCATCATACCCCTTACTTTTCAAATAATTAAAAGTATTAACTACTTTTTTTTCAAGAGTATTTAAATTTAATCTATTAACCGCATAACTATTAAGAATTCTCTCTTGAGCTTTATCATCATAGCCCAAATCCCTTAGTACATCTGACATAAAATCATCCCCTTAAATAATATTTAAGTGAAAATAAGTACCAAAAATGCACATAAAAATATAAAACAATAAATAAAGTCCATCCAAGTATAGGAACAATTAAACTAACTATCCATACATATGGTGGTAAATATATTTCCTTTCCTGGTACATCTAACTTCGCACTAACCAAAGAACCAATTTGCACAGAAAAAACTAAAAACATAATAAGGCCAGGAAAAATTCCCAATAAAAATCCTAAAACCCAATAGTACCAACGATAATACCAAGCACTCTTGTCATATAAATCAAGTTTATAAGCAATATAAAACGTAAAAAGGCCAAAAGTCACAACATTTAAAACTACATAAATCCAAAAATTCTTTTCTTTAAGTTTTATCATAACAATCTCCTCTGAGGGGTCAAAAAAAAGATAAACGAATTATCTTATTGGCAAGATCCCTCGCCAGGCTTAGACCCTTCGACATATTCTTTATCGATAAGTTTGCAAGATGTTTTTGTCATAGAGTCTTGAAGATAGCCACCTAATAGTTTGACTAAACTAACGACTACTACACTAATAACCGCTATGATTAGTAAGTATTCTACTAGGGCTTGACCTTTATTGTTTAGTTTCATAACACCCTCCACAAAAATATCATAACTTAAATCAATTATAATTTTTTTTTAAAGAAAAATCAACCCCATTAGCAAAAAACTAACAAATTTAAAGACAAATATAATAAAATGTGTTAAGATAAACTTGGTGATTCAAATGAAAATAATCGAAGCCAAAACCTTCTTTCAAAAACTAAAAGGCCTTATGTTTCAAAAAGAATTTGATTACATTTTAAAATTTAAAACTAATGGTATTCACACTTTTTTCATGAAAACCAATATTGACGTTATTTTAACAGACAAAAGTAATAAAATCCTATATATTTATAAAAACTTAAAACCAAATAAAATAATACCACCAAAAAGAAAAGTCAAATACACATATGAAATGCCAGTAAACTATATAAATAAAGTAAAAATCGGAGATTATTTCAATCCCTGATTTTTTTAAGAATTTATGACATATGGGTCTGACTGAGTTCCACTTCCAGTCAAAGTGACATCTGCAGAAAGATAAAGAGCTGGTCGTATTGCGTAATTATTACCACTAACAGTCACATAATGAACCAAACCAAGATAATTTACATGAAAAGCATTCATTTCAAAGCTGGCTTCTGGTGATAAAAGCCACCACTGACCACTATTAAAATACATCCAGACAGTATTTTTACACACATCATAGTTATTATCATATGACAATAATGTTTTACAATTTTTATTTGCATTTGTTCTTAAATATTCGCTTACTGTGGGTAAAGCTACTTTCCCATTCCATTTTATACTGTTTTCATCATTTATTTGATTTGCTAAATTATCATTACCAAGTGTTACTGCGCCTACGCCAAAATCATGTACTACAACCTGACTTTGAGCTATACTATTTAACCTATTATAATATGTTTCATTTAAATCCGTATTTAATGTTGCTGGACGCGCCCAATTATTGCTTCTACCTGTATCCCAATAATAATTTCCTATACTATCATTTCTGATTATTTTTATCTTTCCATCGCATTCGGCAGATATTATTCACCAGCCGGTCTCTTCATCATTAAAGGTTAAATAATTATTTGGATTTGCTCCTGTAAAGAAATATCTACACTCATATGGATCTTTTTCTAATCCAGCCTCTTCTATTATTTAATCGCCTGCTGTTGGCTCTTTTGTACATTCGGTATAAAGTTCATCTATAGCTCCTTTAACATTGCTTGAGTGTAAGCCACTTTCTTTATTATCATATGTCACATCATTAGATGGAAAATATGTTGCGGCTATTACACTTATACTAATTGCTATTATTACCCCTAACACAAAACCCGGTAAATATCCAATCATGATTTTCTTTATTTTTTCTTTCATTTATATCTCTCCTATCTTATCCATATTCAAGATATCACAAAAAAAGTAATATTTTTGATAAATAATTTTTGGTTTTTTGGACAAAATTAGTAAAAATGTTAATTACTTATTTATCTACTCAATCAAAAAATCTGAGAATCAATTTTCCTCAGATTTTATTTTTTCAATGTCTTTTTCGGATAAACCTGTTAGTTTTGCAATCTCAGATATGTTCATGTTAGCTTCAAGCATATTTTTAGCTATTTCTTTGGCCTTATTATTAGATCCTTGTTCTAATCCTTCTTTGACCGCTACATTATGGTCTATTTTTTTCATCCATTCATCCATTTTTTCTTTGTCATATAAACCGATGAGGTTTTCATCTTCATTTAAATCTTCTATTATCTTTGCCATA
>CALVRH010000033.1 GCA_944358535.1 uncultured Bacilli bacterium
TAACCGTTGGGTCGTAGGTTCGAGTCCTACATTAGGCGCCATCTTTTTTTTGTATATAATTTTATGGAGGCGATATTATGCAGAAGTTTACTAAAGAAATGGTTGATGATTATGCAGATAAGTTATTAATAGGTCTTACAGAAGAAGAAAATAAAATGGTTTTAGATGAGTTTGAAATTATTGATAGTACGATTGATATTATCAATGAGATTCCAAATATTGAGAAAGTTGAACCAATGACACATGCTTTGGATAATTTTGAATATGAATTACGTGAGGATGTGGTAGAAGAATCTATTCCAATTGAAGAGTTACTATCAAACTGTGATGATAGTACAGTAGATGGTGAAGTACAAGTACCAAGGATGGTGGGATAATATGAGTTATATGGGTAAAACGATTGAAGAGATACATGAAGCTTTAGTTAAAGGTGAAGTTACTAGTAAAGATTTAATTAAAGAATCTTTGGAAAAATCACACGAAGTACAAGATAAATGTAATGCATTTGTAACAATTATGGATGATGCTGAAGAAGCCCCAGTTACAGATGAACTTTTATCTGGTATTCCTTATGGTATTAAAGATAACTATAGTACTAAAGGTATTTTAAGTACAGGATCATCTAATACTTTAAAAGATTATGTACCATTTTTTACAGCAACAGCTATAGATAATTTATCTAAAAAAGGCGCAGTAGCTGTTAATAAAACTGTTTTAGATGAGTTTGGTATGGGTGGTACTGGAACTACTGGTCATACTGGTGTAGTTACTAACCCATGGGATAAGACTAGAATGTGTGCGGGATCATCAGCTGGAAGTGCGGCAGCTGTGGCGGCTGGAGTTTATCCTTATGCGACTGGTAGTGATACTGGTGACTCTATTAGAAAACCAGCAGCTTACTGCGGGATTGTCGGATATAAACCAACTTATGGCATGATATCGCGTTATGGATTATTTCCATTTGCGAGTAGTTTAGATCATTGTGGAGCTTTGACAAGGTCTGTTAAAGATGCTGCCATTGTCGTGGATGGAATGAAAGGTATAGACAAATATGATATGACTTCTTGGGATAGTAAAGATATGCATTTATATGATTCTATCGATGGTAAAGTTAAAGGTAAGAAGTTATGTTATATAAAAGAGTTATGTGACATTAATATGTATCCTAATGCGGACGCGGAATTAAAAGCACATTTAGAAAACTTTATGAAAACTATAGATAAATGTAAGGAACTTGGTATGGAAGTAACATGCGAGTCAGTTGATTCAACTTTACTTAATGCGATTCCTTCAGTTTATGTAGTTATATCATGTGCGGAAGCAACAAGTAATATGTCTAATTTAACTGGATTTATTTTTGGACCACGTGCGGAAGGTGACAAGTGGGATCTTGAAATGAAAAACTATAGAACTCAAGGTTTTTCACCACTTATTAAAAGAAGATTTGTTATCGGTTCATATGTTTTACAAGCGGAGAATAAGGATAGATATTTCCACAATGCTCAAAGAGTTAGAAGACTTGTTGTTGATAAGTGGAATGAGTTATTCGAAAAATATGATGCCGTTATTTTACCGGTTGGAAGTGGTCCAGCTAAAAAGTTAGAGGGATCTAAAGATGCTTTGGATAAGAGTACAGCTGTTTTAGAAGATCATTTACAAATTGGTAATTTTGGAGGTTTTCCTTCTATTACTATTCCAAATGGTTTTGTTTCTAATTTACCAGTTGGAGTTAATATTACAGGTAAATGCTATGACGATATAAATGTTTTAAATATTGCTTATGCACTTGAGAGTTCTATGGAGTATAAAAATCAAATTGCGAGGGAGGTTAAATAATGGGTTATAAAGTATTAATCGGTTTAGAGATGCACTGTGAAATCAGTAATACTAAGACTAAAGTATTTTCTTCTGCCCGCAATGGTTATAGTGAAAAAGCAAATACTAATATTAGGCCAGTCGATATGGCTTTTCCTGGGACTTTACCAGTTGTCAATAAAGAAGCAGTTAGACTTTCTTTAATGGCTAGTATGATTTTAGGTTGTCAGCAACCAGAATATTTATATTTTGAAAGAAAGAATTATTATTATCCTGATTTACCTAAGGGATTTCAAATTACACAGGAAACTAAACCCGCACCGATTGGTAGTTATGGTGAGTTAGAATACGAAGTTAATGGTGAGAAGAAAAAGGTTAGAATTAATAACTTACATTTAGAAGAGGATGCGGCTTCTTCTGATCATTATTCTTCTGGCTCTAGAATTAACTATAATAGAGCAGGTGTGCCTTTACTTGAACTTGTTACAGAACCTGATTTTAGATCAGCTGATGAAGCAGTAGCTTTCTTGGAAACAATGAGAAGTATTTATCAATATGCGGATATTAGTGAAGCTGATAGTAAAAAAGGACAAGTTAGATGTGATGTCAATGTTTCTATTATGGAAGATAATTTAGATGAAACTGATCCTAAAAACTGGGGAACAAAAATTGAGATTAAGAATGTTAACTCATTTGGTGGGGTTAGAGATGCAATAAATTATGAAATTCAAAGGCAAATCGATTTAAAAGAAGACGGAAAATACGATGAGATGCCTCAACAAACACGCCGCTGGGATGAGGAATCAGGCACAACTATTTATATGCGTAGTAAAGTAGATGCGATAGATTATAAATATTTTGTTGAGCCTAATATTCCTAAATTTAAAATTTCTAAAGAATGGTTAGAGGAAATTAGAAAGAGTATTCCAAGACTTGCTTTTGAGAGGAAGGCACAATATATTAATGAATATGGTGTTTCTGATTATGATGCAAGTATTTTAGTTAAAGAAAAACCAGTAGCTGAGTTTTTTGAAAAAACAATTGAACTTGGGGCTAATCCCAAAAGTGCCTCTAACTGGATTACAACTAATTTACTTGGTAATTTAAATAAAATGGAATTAACTATTGATGAAGCTAAGTTAACTCCAGAACATTTAGCAGAACTTATTAAAATGGTTGAAGATAAAGAGATCTCTTCTCAGCAAGCTAAAGGTGTATTTATAGAAAGTTTAGAAACTGGTAAGTCTCCTCATGAGATTGCTTCGGAAAAGGGTTTAAAACAAATTACTGATGAAGGGGAAATTGTTAGGGTTGCGAATGAGGTTTTAGATGAAAATCCTGATGTTATAAATCAATATAAAAATGGTAAAACTAATATGGTAAACTATTTAGTTGGTCAGGTTATGAAAAAAACTGGTGGTAAAGCTAATCCTACTTTAGCTAGAGATGTTATGGCTAAAGAAATAGAGAAAAGGTGATTTTGAATGAAATATAGAACACAATATATTAATGAACTAACTGAGGAAAGTATTGGCAAAGAGATTAAAGCTTGTGGTTTTGTTGAAAACATTCGTGACCACGGTGGAGTTATCTTTGTCGATGTTAGAGATGAGACAGGTGTTTTACAAATTGTAAGTAATGATGATAGTATATTTAATGGTTTAACTAAAGAGTCAGCAGTTACTTTAACTGGTACTGTACGTATGAGAGATGAAGAGAATTTTAACCCAAAAATTAGTACAGGTACAATTGAGGTTTTAGTAAGTGAATTTGAAGTTTTAGGAAAAGCTAATAATGAACTACCTTTTGAAATTATTACATCGACTAATGTTAATGAAGAGGTTAGATTAAAATATCGTTATTTAGATTTAAGAAATCCTAAAGTTCATGAAAATATTCGTTTTAGAAGCGAAGTTATTAAATATTTAAGAGATGTCATGGAAGAAAAAGGTTTTATGGAAATTCAAACACCTATTTTAACGGCATCTTCACCTGAGGGAGCTAGAGATTATTTAGTACCTTCTAGAAAATATAAAGGAAAATTTTATGCTTTACCACAAGCACCTCAACAATTTAAGCAATTATTAATGGTAGCTGGGTTTGATAAATACTATCAAATTGCCCCTTGTTTTAGAGATGAGGATGCACGTGCGGATAGATCACCTGGAGAGTTTTACCAATTAGATATGGAAATGGCTTTCGCAACTGCTGAAGATGTTTACGAAGTGGCGGAAGATGTAATGTATAAAACATTTACTAAATTTTCAGATAAAAAAGTTTCTCCAAAACCTTTTAGAAGAATTACTTATAAAGAGTCTATGGCTAAATATGGTACAGATAAACCAGATTTAAGAAATCCTTTAGAGATTATCGATGTGACTGATGTTTTTAAAAATACAACATTTAAACCGTTTTCTGGTTCAATCGTTAGAGGTATAGCAGTGGATGATATTGCCTCTAAATCGAATTCTTGGTTTAATGAGTTAGTAGACTATGCGAAAAAAATTGGTATGCCTGGAATTGGTTATATAAGTGTACTTGATGATATGACTTTTAAAGGACCAATTGATAAATTTTTATCTGAAGAAGAGAGAGGCGAATTAATTGAAAAAGCTAATCTTAAAAAAGGTTCAGTACTTTTCTTTATTGCTGATAAACATGAATTAACGGCTAGTACACAAGCTGGTTTAATTAGAACAGCTTTAGCTGAAAGATTAAATTTAATCGACAATAATAGATTTGAATTTTGCTTTATTGTAGATTTCCCAATGTATGAATATAGTGAAGAAGAGGGAAGATATATCTTTACTCATAATCCATTTAGTATGCCACAAGGTGGAATGGATGCTTTACTTAATCAAAAAACGGAAGATATTTTAGCTTATCAATATGATATTGTATGTAATGGTGTTGAACTATCTAGTGGAGCTGTTCGTAATCACGATGTAGAGATTATGGAAAAAGCTTTTGAAATTGCTGGATATACTAAAGAAGAGTTAGAAACAAGATTTAAATCACTTTATACAGCATTCCATTATGGAGCACCACCACATGCAGGAATTGCTCCTGGAATTGATAGAATGATAATGTTACTTAAAGATGAACCTAATATTCGTGAAGTTATTGCATTCCCACTTAATAGTAATGCGCAAGATATGATGATGGGTGCACCTAGTGAAGTAACTGAAAAACAACTAAGAGAAATTCATATTAAAATTAGATAAGGGGCTGTCATGAAATTAGATAACTAGTTTCTTACAGCTCTTTTCTTTATTTATTGAATAAAATACTATTCAATAAATAAAGAAATACCAATTATACATCAAAAATATAGTTTTCCTCTAATCTTATTCAAGAGGAATTTAATGATTTAAGTTAAAAAATTATATTAGTTCATTTAAGAAACAGCACAAAAACACGTGAAAAGAGGCTGTCTGAAATCATTTTATTTCATGACAGTCCCTTTTTTTTAGTTTATCAATACATTTTAAATATTATAGACCATGCTGTTTTAAAGAGAATGTTAAAAAGGAAAATCAAGGATAAAAAATATTTAGATATATTATTTAAAATAATTGATTCTACAGATAGTGATTATGTGAATGAAAGTATTATTAAATTAAAGGAAAAGGAAATTAATTATTTAAAAAACAGTAATTTAAATGATAAGGATAAAAGAATAGATGAAATAAATAGAATACCTTTATATAAAAAAGGTAAAGGCTTAGGTATTGGTAATGTAGTAAGTCAAATATTAGCTATATTTTATTTGAATGATTTAGATCATTTTATTAAAGAAAAATTACATATTAAATACTATATAAGATATCAAGATGATGGGATACTACTTGAGTATGATAAAGAGTATTTAAAATATTGTTTAGATGAAATTAATAAATTTGTTTTAGATTATGGTTTATGTTTAAATGATAAAACAAAGATTATAAATGTTAGTAAAGAAGGGGTTGATTTTATAGGTTTTAGATTTTATATTAAAAATAAAATTATTTTAAAAGTTAGAAATAACACGAAAAAAAGATTTAAGAAACAAATGAAGTTAATTAAAAAAGGTAAAATAGAAAATGGTAAAAATGTAGTAGCAAGCTATAAAGGTCATTTTAAATTAGGTAATTGTTATCATTTATTTAAAAAATTTGACTTTAAAAAAATTTTAAGTTAGTATATTGAACGTTGAAAGGTGAGATATTATGATTTTAGATGATAATGTAAAAAAAGTATTTGAAAGAGATTTAGAATTAGTTAGAGATAAAATAAGTTTAAAAGAAGATAATAGACATGGTAGTTTATATGCTTTTGGTGTTGGTTTTGCTGGAATGACTTATGGTTTATTTTATGGAGTGCATGAATCTTTTATTGCTGGAATGATTGTAAGTGCGGGAAGTTTACTTTATAGATGTATTAATAATGATAAATTATGTGAGTTAAAAGATGATGAAGCTTCTATTGAAGATATTTTAGATGATCCAAGTGAATTTTTAGAAGCTATGAAAAAAACAAAAAAATAACAAGAATATTTACAGTTAAATTGCTCATAATAAAAGTAGAAAGGAGCAAGTTATTTATGAGCTGTAAAAAAAATAAAAATAAGAAGAAAAATAACAATGATAAAGTTGAAACATTGCTTGTTGAGACAGTGAAAAAAGAATCTGCTAGTCCTGCTTATAAACAAGATAATAATAAGAAAAGTATGTAAGAGCTTAATTTTTAAGCTTTTTTCTTTTATTTTTTGATAAAAATTGTTATAATATGTAGGTAATTTGGAGGAGTTATTATGCGAGAAAATACAAAACAATTAATAAAAAAACAAATAAATATTTTAAATGAAAAAATAGATGATAAAGAAGAAAAAGTGCGTAATTGGAATGCGGTTTATTTTACTGGGTTAGTCGGCGGGACTATTGGGGTTATTGGTTTGGATAAAGGAAAAATAATTGCTGGTATGATAGTTGGAATAAGTGGAGTAATTTTTAGGACAATTAACGCAATTGCCTTAAATAATTTTGAGATGGAAAAAGATATATTAGAATATGATTTAGAACATCCTGATAATGTTATGGAATATGATTTAGATGAGGATGAAAATGATAAAGGTGGTAAACATTTTAGAAAGTAAATGTGTTGACATATACGTTTATTTAAGGTAAAATTATAAACGTAGTGTTTGGAGTAGTACTCAAGAGGCTGAAGAGGCGCCCCTGCTAAGGGTGTAGGTCGGGTAACCGGCGCGAGGGTTCAAATCCCTCCTGCTCCGCCATTATTGATTGTTACAGTCTTGTTTTCAAGACTTTTTTTGTGTGATAATTTTAATTGTTGGATAAAGTGAAACTAGGCTAACATTTTATTTACATATCATAAGTTAAAACACTTGAAATTTAGTTGACAGTTTTTGAAAATATATGGTTAAATAAAAGTAGAAGGAGGAGATATTGTGAAAAAATTTATGACTGTTTTCACAGCTTTAATTTTATCTATTTTTATTGTTCCAAATGTTGTAAGTGCAAGTTCAAATTTTGATGGAATGCTTAATGATGGGGTTATTACTTTATCAGAAGATGTTACTTTATCTGAAAAATATGTAATTAACGAAGGTGAGATGATTACCATTGATTTAAATGGTCACACTTTAACAGGTCCTAGTGATAATTATGCAATAGAAAACAAGGGTAATTTAAAGATAGTTGACAGTGGATTGGTTAAAGGAAAAATTTCTTGTCCGTCATCAAGTTCATCTTGTGTACGCAATTTAGATAAACTCAAGGTGGATGGAGTTACAATTGAAAGTGCTTTTGTGGCTATCAAAAATGATGTTGAAGGAAATTTTTACGGTGATTTAACAGTAGAAAATGCGACTATATCATCTAGTTATGCTAAAACTGATACTGGTACAATTATGAACTGGGGAAAAGCAACAGTTACTAATAGTAGGGTTAATGCTAGTGCATCAGGTGTAGCTGTTTATGCAACTAGTGGTTCAACTGCGGGTAAGAATTCTGAGATTAATTTAGTTAGTAATATAATAGAAGGTAAATATTCTATTTATGGCATGAATTATCAATCTTCAGATGGCACTACACAAACTATTAATGTTGAAGGTGGACAGCTAAATGGTAATATTTCTGCTATGGCTTCTAGAGGATCAAGTGTTTCAATTAAAGGTAAAGTTGCTACTACAGACACAGCTTTAAGTAATGTTTTAAGTTTTGCTGATGAAGGAGCAGAAATTATTTTAACATCAGATTTAACTAATAAGAAAATAACTGTTCCAGAAGGTGTAACTTTAATTATACAAGAAGGTGTAACATTTACTGTTTCTAGTTCTAGACAGCTTATTGTCAATGGTGATTTAAAGGTAAATGGAACTTTAGATGCTGTAGCTTATGTCGAAGAAGCTAATGTATATTTTGGAAGTTTGAATTATGCTATAAAGACAATAGGTATTAATGCTGATACTGTAGCTAATGGTCATACAGTTACTGTTTTAAAAGATATAAACGAAACTACAGCTATTAAACCTAATGCTGATAAAAATATTACTTTAGATTTAAATGGTTATAGTGTTAATGCTGATATTACTGTTCCAGCTACTACTAAAATGACATTTAAAGATTCAAGCGAAGATGAAGCAGGAAATTATACTGGAACTATTACTAATGAAGGAACAGTTACTATTGAAAGTGGTAAATATACAAACGTGCCTGTTACTTTAGATGGTGCAACTACTACATTAGAAGGTGGTACATATCCAATAGAAGACATGGAAAATGTTATTATTCCAGATGGTAAAGAAGTTGTTAAAAATGAAGATGGAACTTATTCTATTATTTCTAAAGAAGTAGAAACTCCAAGTGAAGATGATAGTAAACAAGAAGATGTTAAAGATGAAGCAGTTAATCCTAAAACTTCAGATAATATTATTTTATATGTAATAGTTGGAATGGTATCTATTGTGGGTATTGGAGCTTCAGGTTTTGTTTTAAAAAAAATTAAAGCTTAACAGTCTGTAAAAATCAAATCTAAAAAGGTTTGATTTTTTAGTGTAATTAATTATTTGGATATTTTTTTATTTCATTATCATATAATAGGTGATATTATGAAGCTTTATAAAGAGTTTTTGAAAGCGGTGAAAAGAAATGATCCATCATTTAAAAATAAATTAGAGGTTTTTTTATATCCTGGTTTTTGGGCATTGGTGTTTTATAAATTTTCTAGATATTTTTATTTGAATAAACATTATTTTTGGGCGAGGTTTTGGATGGAGTTTGGAAAAAGAATTACAAGTATTGAAATTCATCCAGGGGCAGTTATTGGTGAAAGATTATTTATTGATCATGGTTTTGGAGTGGTAATTGGTGAGACAGCTGTTATAGGTGATGATGTGACAATATACCATGGAGTTACTTTGGGTGGTACTGGTAAACAGTGGGGTAAGAGACATCCTAATATAGGTAATAGAGTGATGATAGGGGCAGGAGCTAAAGTGCTTGGAAATATTAATATTGGTGATGATGTAAAAATAGGAGCTAATTCAATTATATTAAAAGATGTTCCAAATGGTGTAACAGCTGTTGGAATTTATAAATAAAAATTAGTTTATCTTCTTTTTCTTGATATGGTGTGTTATAATTTTAAATGTAGGAGGACTTATGAATAAGAAAAAGATAATTGTTTTAATTTTAGCTATTTTAGTTATTATAGTATTTGTTTTATTTAGAATTATTAGTTTAATTAATACTTCTAAAAATGAAGTTAGTTATGTTTCTAGTATAGTGGAAAAACAAAAAGGTGTGGAAGAAAATTTTGAAAGTGAAGGTTATACATTTGATAGTCCTAATGTTATTTTAAATCCTTATGGTAATTCACCACTTACAGCTTTAGTTATTTTTGAAACCGATGATGCAGAAGAGATAAGTGTTACTATAAAAGGTAAAGATGAACTTTCTACATATACTCATACATTTGATGAGGGTAAGGTTCATTATGTACCTATTTATGCACTTTATGCTGGAAGAGAAAATGAAGTTGTAATAAGTAAGGGTGATGAAGAAAATACCTTAAAGATTAAAACAGATGAATTACCTGATGATTTTGTTTTACCAACTAAAGTTACTAAAGATGAAAGTAAATTAACTAATGATTTATATTTCTTTTCACCTTCATCTAAAGGATATATGTGCGCTTATGATGTGAATGGTGATGTTAGATGGTATTTAGATGAAAGTGCGATTTGGGAGGTTAATAGACTTAAAAATGGACATTTACTTTTAAGTACAGAAAGATTAGTTAATACACCTTATTATTCGACTGGTTTATATGAGATGGATATGATTGGTAAAGTATATAAAGAATATAGTTTGCCTGGTGGATATCACCATGATTATTTTGAAATGGAAGATGGCAATATACTTGTTGCATCTGATGATTTTGATAATGAAGATGGAACGGTCGAAGATTATGTAGTAGAATTAGATAGAGAAACTGGAAATATTGTTAAGACTTTTGATTTAAAAGATGTTTTAAATATGGAAGATGGTAAAAGTGAAAATTGGACAAATTATGACTGGTTTCATAATAATTCTGTTTGGTATGATAAAAAAACAAATTCTATTACATTATCTGGTAGACATCAAGATATAGTTATTAATATAGATTATGATAGCGGTAAGCTTAATTGGATTTTAGGTGATAGTACTAACTTTAGTGAAGAATATCAAAAATATTTCTTTAAACTGACTGATGGTGAATGGCAATGGTCTCAGCACGCTGCTATGATTTTACCTGATGGAAATGTATTTTTATTTGATAATGGAAATAATAAGTCAAAAAACAAAGATGAATATGTTTCAGCTAGTGAGAGTTATTCAAGAGGGGTTATTTATGAGATTGATACAGAAAATATGACCGTTAAAGAGGTATGGCAATATGGTAAGGAAAGAGGTAGTGATTTTTATTCTCCTTATATTTCAGATGTTGATTATTTAGATGAAAATCATTATATTGTTCATTCTGGTGGTATTTCATATAAAAATGGTGTTATTCAAAATCAGCCAGCTGGAATTTCGGAGTCTGATACACTAGTTAGTGATACTGTAGAAATTATAGATAATGAAGTTATATTTGAAATGGTACTTCCTACAAATAATTATAGAGTAGAGAAGATGAGTTTATATGATGGTAATTTTACTTTAGGTAAAGCTAAAGAATTAGGTGGTTTAGGGTTAACTGAACTGGATGACCAAAAGTTTTCATTTATGATGAATGGAAAAAGTATTGATGATGAGTATAAAAAACATGATATAAAAATTACTCAGGAAAAAGATAGATTAGTAGTTACGGGAACTTTTAAAAAAGGAACACCGGTTAATATAATTTTGTATAAGGATATGACTCAAAATATTTATTCTATGAGAGTGAGTAAAACACCTTATACAGCTTTATGTGTTGATTTGGGTAATAATTCTAATGATGATGAGAATATTACAGCAACTAAATATATTAATAAATCAGGGTTAATTGGTAAATATTCAATTTATATTGAAATAGATGGAACTTTATATAAGACTGATAAATATGCCCGTTTTTAGATTATATAGAAGTTTGTCAATTTTGACATTTTGATGTATAATCTTTTTCTATGAGGTGAGTTTTTGTGAGAGCAACAATAATATATAATCCAAATGCGACTGGAATGAATGAAGATGTTTTAAAAAGTATGAATATGACTTTAAGTAAACAAGGAATAGAAGTAAGTGAAGAGATGAGTAGATATCCTGGTAACAGTATAGAACTTGTTAAGGATGCGAATGAAGAGAGTGATTTAATTGTTACTATGGGTGGAGATGGAACTTTAGGTGAAGCTTTTAGAGCTTTTGGTGAAGTAGAGCAAAGAAGCAATTATGCACATATTTCAACTGGAACAGCTAATGATACTGCTGATAATTTAGGTTTATATCAAGGTTCTGTTTATTCATCGGTTAAACTTTATGAGAATTTAAATAAGTGTATGATTGTACCTGTTGATATGATTACAGCAAATGGAATACCTTTTTCATATGTATCTTGCTGTGGAACATTTACTAATTTAACTTATGAGACACCAAAGAGTTTTAAAAAGACATTTGGTAAGATGGGTTATTATTTGTTTTCAGGTTTAGTCGGGCTTTCGTGTATGCCTGATGTTATTCATAAACCACTTAAAATTAGTTATGAAATGAATGGAGAAAATAAGATTACTTCGGCTATGACAATGCTTGTTTCTAATACAAGAACTTTTGCTGGATTTAAACTTTTTCCAGAAGCTAGGATAGATGATGGAATATTTGAAGTAACTATTTTGAAAGGTTTACCTGGTAAGAGTACTTTAAAGGCTATTTCACAGCTTCTTTATAAAGATGGAGAAAATTTTGATATTCATAAATATAGTAAATATATAGATACATTTATGACTGATGATTTTAAAGTTATTTTTGAAAGTGGGGAACCAAGACTTGGATTTAACCATGATGGTGATCATGCTTTTGTTTCTTTAAATGATGAGCAAGCTATAGAATATAAGGTTTCTAAAAAAATTAATATGTTATTACCACAAAGGGCTATTAAAAAATAGTTTTTGTGGTTTTTTATTGTTCCCAATTACTTCTTTTTCTCATATATAAAATTAGGAGGTGTGAAATGGAATATAGAGGAATAGATGTATCTAAATATCAAGGTGATATTAATTTTAAAAAAGTTAAGGATGATGGAATAGAATTTGTTATTATCCGTATAGGTTATGGTCAATATGAAAGTCAAAAGGATGAAAAGTTTGAAAGAAATTATGAAGGGTTTAGAGGAGTAGGAATTCCAGTTGGTGTTTATTTATATTCTTATGCGAAGAGTGTAAGTGATGCGAAGAAGGAAGCTGATGTTGTATTAAAATGGCTTAAGGGAAGAGAACTTAATTTACCAGTTTACTATGATATAGAAGATAAATCACAAATTAATCTAGGTAAGAAAACTTTAACGAGTATGTGTGAGGCTTTTTGTGATGTGATAGAAAAAGCTGGATATTGGGCTGGAATATATGCGAATAAGTATTTCTTTACAACTTATTTAGATTATGAAAAGTTAGAGGAAAAATATACGATATGGGTTGCTCAATACAATGATAATAATACTTATCGTGGCAAGTATGATATGTGGCAATATACTTCATCTGGTAAGGTAAATGGTATAAGTGGTAATGTAGATATGGATATACTTTATAGGGATATTTTTGATAACCGGGGCGAAAATAATGAAGATAGAGGAGAGTTACCTGATTTAAGTGGTTATAATGGAACATCAATTGTCGATGGTTTAAAATCGGTTGGTTATGATAGTTCATTTGATTCAAGGGCTAAACTTTATGCAGAGGCTGGATTTACCGATACTTATAAAGGAACAGCTAAACAAAATGATAATTTACTTAGGGTTTTAAAAGGTGGAAGTTTGGGTGCTAGTTATTATGAGACTGATTATAAGGGATTATCTTTTGTTGATGGTTTAAAATCTATAGGTGTTGATTCTAGTTTTGCTAATAGAAAAAGAATAGCTGCGGCTAATGGAATAGATAATTATAAGGGTACAGCTTTACAAAATATAAAACTTTTAAATATGCTTAAAAAGGGCACTCTTAAAAAGATATAAGCTATGGTCTAGCTTTTTCTTTTTTCTTGGCTCTCCACTTTCTAGTGGGGTCAAAATAAAATAGGTCTCCACTTTTCAGTGGGGTCCATTTTTGTAAAAGCAT
>CALVRH010000034.1 GCA_944358535.1 uncultured Bacilli bacterium
AGCCTTAGGTTTCTGTGAAGTAGAAAAAGCTTACCGTGAGGTAAGCTAATACCAAAATTTATTTTGGTATTTTGTTCATTAATACGTTTGGAAAAACTATATATATTTTATTATTTGTTTTATTAATAATATCATTTAGTTCATTATTTCTATATATATTTAGTAATAAGCATAAATCAAAAGTTTAAACGACTTTATAAGTTGTCGTAAAAATTCTATCATCACTGCAGTACTCCATAATAAATCTATTCTCTTTTTTACATATAACCACACCTACTGTTTTATCGTTAAATAACTCTTTAATGTTTTTATCAACATAGTTTATATACTTTGTAATTTGTCCGATATATTCTGCTTTAAATTCTGTAACCTTTAATTCCACTACAACAAAGCAATTAAACTTATAATTAAAAAGTAAAAAATCAATATAGTTATATCTGTCACCTATTTTAATTTTTACTTCATTACCAATATAAGCAAAGCCAACACCTAGTTCTTTTAAAAAATCATCCATATTTTCTAGAATGGATTTGTGCAAGGCATATTCAGTTAGTCTTTCATTTTTGTCTTTTACTTTTATCATTATTGGATTTTTAATTAAAGTAGAAACTTTAGGTTCTTCTAACTTTCCTTTAATTCCAATTCTTTCATATTCTTTTGATTTTATTCTTTCTCTAAGTTCTCTAACAGATAGATTTTGTTTATCCGTTATATAAATATAATAATTTATTTTAATAATATTATCTAATGATAACAATTCACAAATGTGGCTCCAACTTAATTTTGCAGACACTGTCTGCACTTTTGAAAAATTCATATAAAATTTTCTCATTAATGCGAGATTCCGCCTACTGTAACCTTTGCCAAGTTCTTTAGTTAATTTGAAAGAATACTCTTTAATTAGCTTATTTCCGTATTTAGCTCTCTTTTCTCCGCCCTGGGCTTCAACTATGAGTCTACCTACTTCAAAATAAGCTTTTAAATCACTTTTGTTTTTAGAATAATCTTTGACTTTTTTGTATATTTCATTTTTAACTAAAGTTTCTTTTATGTCATCATAATAATTCATTTTCAACACTTCCTTTACTTCACTTCATAAGTTGTCGTAAAAATTCTATCATCACTGCAGTACTCCATAATAAATCTATTCTCTTTTTTACATATAACCACACCTACTGTTTTATCGTTAAATAACTCTTTAATGTTTTTATCAACATAGTTTATATACTTTGTAATTTGTCCGATATATTCTGCTTTAAATTCTGTAACCTTTAATTCCACTACAACAAAGCAATTAAACTTATAATTAAAAAGTAAAAAATCAATATAGTTATTTCTGTCACCTATTTTAATTTTTACTTCATTACCAATATAAGCAAAGCCAACACCTAATTCCATTAAAAAATCATCCATATTTTCTAGAATGGATTTGTGCAAAGCATATTCAGTTAACTTTTCATTTTTATTTTTTTACTTTTATCATTATTGGATTTTTAATTAAAGTATTTATCTTAGGTTCTTCTATCTCTTCTTTAAATCCAATTCTTTCATATTCTTTTGATTTTATTCTTTCTCTAAGCTGTCTTACTGATAAATTCAAGTTTTTAGTTATCATAACATAATAATCAAACACTTTATCGTTTTTAATACCTAACAAATATCTATAATGACTCCATTGTAATTGGTCGCACAGTGTGCGGCCTTTTGAAATTTTCAAATAAAATTGACGCATATTTTTAAGATTTGTAATATTATATCCTTTTCCTAATTCTTTAGTTAATTTGAAAGAATACTCTTTAATTAGCTTATTTCCGTATTTAGCTCTCTTTTCTCCGCCTTGGGCTTCAATTATTAATCTACCTACTTCAAAATAAGCATTTAAATCACTTTTATTTTTCGAATAATCTTTGACTTTTTTGTATATTTCGTTTTTAACTAAAGTTTCTTTTATTTCATCATAATAATTCATTTTCAACACTTCCTTTACTTCACTTCATAAGTTGTCGTAAAAATTCTATCATCACTGCAGTACTCCATAATAAATCTATTCTCTTTTTTACATATAACCACACCTACTGTTTTATCGTTAAATAACTCTTTAATGTTTTTATCAACATAGTTTATATACTTTGTAATTTGTCCGATATATTCTGCTTTAAATTCTGTAACCTTTAATTCCACTACAACAAAGCAATTAAACTTATAATTAAAAAGTAAAAAATCAATATAGTTATATCTGTCACCTATTTTAATTTTTACTTCATTACCAATATAAGCAAAGCCAACACCTAGTTCTTTTAAAAAATCATCCATATTTTCTAGAATGGATTTGTGCAAAGCATATTCAGTTAACTTTTCATTTTTATTTTTTACTTTAATCAATATTGGATCTTTTATTAAACTTTCTACTTTAGGTTTTTCTATATTTATATCTTTGCCAAGTCTTTCATATTCTTTTGTTCTTATTCTTTCTCTAAGTTCTCTAACAGACAAATTTTGTTTATCGATTAGATAAATATAATACTTCACTTCATTTATATCTTTAATTTTTAATAATTCTGTATAGTGACTCCAACTTACTTTATATAATTGTTGCGACAGTGTCGCAACTTTTTGAGTTAATAAATAAAATTGTCTCATTCTACTAAGATTAGTATAAGTATAACCTTTTCCAAGTTCTTTAGTTAATTTAAAAGAATACTCTTTAATTAGCCTATTTCCATATTTAGCTCTTTTCTCTCCGCCCTGGGCTTCAATTATTAATCTACCTACTTCAAAATAAGCATTTAAATCACTTTTATTTTTAGAATAATCTTTAACCTTTTTATATATTTCGTTTTTAACTAAAGTTTCTTTTATTTCATTATAGTAGTTAATTTTAATCACCTCTATTTATTAATATACAATGTTAAATTTAAAAATCCTTTTAAAATAACAAAAAAACTATAGAATTTTAACTCTATAGTCTACTCTAAATAAGGTTTTAAAAACTGACCAGTATAACTATTAGGGCATTCAGCTACCTCTTCAGGTGTTCCAGTAACAACAATATTACCGCCACCATCACCACCTTCTGGTCCTAAATCAATAATATAATCAGCCACTTTAATAACATCTAAATTGTGTTCAATAACTAAAACAGTATCTCCATTATCAACAATTCTATTTAAAATTACAAGTAACTTCTTAATATCATCAGAATGTAAACCAGTTGTAGGCTCATCTAAAATAAACAAACTCTTACCAGTCGGCTTCTTCTGAAGCTCCTTAGCTAATTTTACCCTTGCTGCTTCACCACCAGAAAGCGTTGGGGCACTTTGACCAAGTTTAATATAAGAAAGTCCAACATCAGAAAGCATTTGCAATTTATTTTTAATCTTCGGTACATTTTCAAAAAACTTAAGTGCTTCTTCAACCGTCATCTCTAAAACATCATAAATACTTTTTCCTTTATATTTTATCTGTAAAGTTTCACTATTATAACGTGTACCATGACAAACCTCACAAGGAACATAAACATCAGGTAAAAAGTGCATCTCAATTTTCTTAACACCATCACCCCAGCATGCTTCACATCTTCCACCTTTAACATTAAACGAAAATCTACCTTTGTCATATCCACGCATTTTAGCCTCTTTAGTTTCCGCAAAAACATCGCGAATATCATCAAACACTGAAGTATAAGTAGCTGGATTACTACGTGGAGTTCTTCCAATTGGAGCTTGTGAAATATCAACAACCTTATCGATATTTTCTAAACCTTTAATAGATTTAAACGCCCCTGGTTTTTCCTTAGATTTATATAAATTATTCGAAACAGCTTTATATAAAATTTCATTAACCAGTGTACTCTTACCACTTCCAGAAACACCAGTCACACATATAAATTTACCAAGTGGAAACTTAACTTTAATATTTTTTAAATTATTCTCTTTAGCTCCCACAATCTCTAAATACTTCTTATTTCCTTTTCTTCTCTTAGAAGGAACTTCAATCTTAAGTTCTCCTGTCAAATATTTACCAGTTAAACTATTAGGGTTAGCCATAACCTCCTTTGGCGTACCTTCCGCAACCACATTACCACCATGTACTCCAGCACCTGGCCCAATATCAACTAAATAATCCGCTTGAAGCATTGTATCCGTATCGTGCTCAACAACAATAAGTGTATTACCTAAATCACGCATTTTTAAAAGTGAATTAATCAATCTCTGATTATCCCTTTGATGTAAACCAATACTAGGTTCATCTAAAACATACAAAACACCAGTTAACTGTGATCCAATTTGCGTAGCTAACCTAATTCTCTGAGCTTCACCACCAGATAAAGTCTTAGCTTCTCTATCCAAAGTTAAATATTCAAGTCCTACATTAATTAAAAATGAAAGTCTAGATTTAATTTCCTTTAAAATTAAATTAGATATTTCTTCTTGCTCCTTAGTAAGTTTTAAATTACTCAAAAAACCATATAAATCCTTAATACTAAGCTGCGTTACCTCATAAATATTTTTACCACCAATTAAAACAGAAAGTACATCGTCATTAAGCCTAGAGCCATGACATTTTGGACACTTAAGTTCTGTCATATAATTTTCAATCCAAGTTCTAACCCAAGTACTTTTTGTTTCCATATAACGTCTTTCTAAATTAGTAATAATACCTTCAAAATACCCCTTAGTTGTTCTTTTATTTCCAGCTTTAGACGTATAATTAAAAGTAAGTAAATCTGAACTACCATATAAAACAATATCTAACTCTTTTCTAGTTAAATCTTTAATAGGTTTATCCATATCAATTCCGTAATAATGACAAGCTGTCTCTAAATTAGTATAAGTAATATTATTCTCATCATCCACATTAATAGCACTAATTGCTCCCTCATTAATACTTAAATTTTTATCAGGAATAATCAAATCCTCATCAATTTTATATTTAATACCAAGTCCCTTACACTCTGGGCAAGCTCCCCAGGGAGCATTAAATGAAAACATTCTAGGTTCAAGTTCTGGTAAAGAAAAATCACACTCTGGACAAGCATAAGTTTCGCTCATAAGCATCTTTTCTCCACCAATAACATCAATTAATAACTTACCAGACCCAAGTTTAACCGCCACTTCCATACTCTCATAAAGTCTACTTCTAATTTCTGGTTTAATCACTAACCTATCAACAACCACTTCAATAGTATGTTTTTTATTTTTTTCTAAATTAATATCCTCAGATAAATCATGCTCCTCATCATCAATGATAACTCTAACATATCCATCTTTTCGCAAATTCAAAAGTAAATCTTTATGTGTACCCTTTTCTAAAGCTACAACTGGACCTAAAACTCTAATTTTAGTTCTTTCAGGTAACTTCATAACATCTGTGCACATCTCTTCAATACTTTGACTACTAATCGGTATGTGATGAAGAGGACAATATGGAACACCAATTCGAGCAAATAAAAGTCTTAAATAATCATAAATCTCAGTAACCGTACCAACCGTACTACGAGGATTCTTATTAGTAGTTTTTTGGTCAATACTAATAGCTGGAGAAAGTCCGTCGATACTATCAACATCAGGTTTTTCAGAGCCACCTAAAAACTGTCTCGCATAAGCACTTAAACTTTCAATATATCTTCTTTGACCTTCCGCATAAATTGTATCAAAAGCTAAACTACTCTTACCACTTCCAGAAACACCAGTCATCACAATTAATTTATCTTTAGGTAAAGTAATATTAATATTTTTTAAATTGTTTTCTCTTGCACCTTTCACTACTATTTTGTCCATAAGTACCAACTCCTTCAAATAATTCAAGTTCATCCTCAGTCAAATTAAAATCTCTAATAAATCTGTTTCTTCTTTCAACATAAGTGTGTAACATCATATCAATAATTTCTTTTCTAGAAACTTCTCTAACAATTCTCAAATACTCACAAACATACATATCATAATATCCATAATATTCATCATCATATTCCTTCACATCTCCAAAACCAATAACCTCAGTTATTACTGAAGTATCTGAATCAACATATCTAAAGCAATCCTCTATATGTGTACATAAATGAAAACCATTACCACTATTACCCCACTTAATTTCACCATCCGTATGGTAAACCTTTCCAATCTCAAACTTATTACCATACCTATTTGTAAAATCTTTATTAAAACCTTTATATCCGATAACAAACAATTTATCACATCCAAAACTACTATCAATATTATAACATCTTTGTCAATACACTTACCTAGCCAATACCATTTTACAAAGCAAACAAAAGTTTGTCAATATAAAAATTAAAACATCTAGTAACTAACTAAATGTTTTAATCCTTTGGCTCAAATACAAGTGCAAAAAAGAAAGCGAATATAATTGCCGCACTAATACCAGCTGCCGTCAAATCTAAAGTTCCACTAAATAAACCAAGCACACCTTCAGTATTATATCCATGAATAGCTCCATGCGTTAAATTATGACCAAAACTAGTAATCGGAACAAGCGCCCCTCCACCAGCCCATAAAATTAGCTGATCATATATATTAAATATATCTAAAAAAGCTCCAAGCACCACAAATATAACGGTAATATGACCAGGTGTTAACTTAGTACAATCAAGTATCACTTGCGCTATCGCACACACAAATCCAGCAAATAAAAAGGCATTCAAATATATCATGACACTACCTCCAAACTAACCGCATGACAAACACTTGGTATTGTTAGTTTATGATTAACCATCGTTGGACTCATCAAAGCTCCAGTTGCAGCAAGTAAAACCTTGTTATACTTCCCCTTTTTCATCTTGTTAAATATATAGCCATAAGTCACAAGTGGTGCACAAGCCGGTCCACTCGCCCCCGCATAAACT
This sequence comes from uncultured Bacilli bacterium, assembly GCA_944358535.1. Classification (GTDB taxonomy): domain Bacteria; phylum Bacillota_I; class Bacilli_A; order RF39; family UBA660; genus Coprosoma. Next base: position 6,863 of record CALVRH010000034.1, read on the forward strand.
GGCTGATTTTCTAAATCATAAAGCATAACCCCAGTATCATTATACTTACTAAGTTTAATATTATATTCACTAGCCATATATTCCTTTAAAATTTCCTTACCATATATACCTAAATCACCAGTAAGTACCAAATCATAATAATCAATACTCCTGCCCGTATCTTTTAAATGTTTTACTATCGTATCAGCAGCCGCTTTTGCCATTGCCGCTCCCATATTAAAAACATCCTTACTTCCTGAATCAATAACCGCTCCAATTGTCCCACTTTCTAATCGAATTCCTCTGTTTTCCCTAGAAAGTAATGCACATGCCCCACCAGTCGATGTAAATGTTGTAGTCTTAGGTTTTGGACCACCATATTCAGTTGGATAACGATATTGTTTCTCTGCAGCCATATTATGTGATGACGTAAAAGTAATCGTTTTTCCTGCAAAACCACCTTCAATTAAACTTCCACCTAATATAAGACCTAAAGTAGACGTAGAACACGCTGAATAAATTCCAATAAAACTTTTATCAAATTTACTCATTGCATAATTAGAAGGAGTGATTTGATTAAGTAAATCTCCACCAATCAACACATCTACATTACTCAAATCAACCTGACTCTTTCTAATTAACTCCTTAATTGCCTCATCAATTAACTTAACTTCAGCTTGTTCCCAATTTTTCTCACCAAAATATAAATCATTATGACATAAATCAAAATACTTACCAAGCGGTCCTTTACTCTCATAAGGTCCAGTTACCGTTCCAGTTTCATTAATATAAACATTTTTGAACTTAATTGTCATATAAGTCCCACCACCATTCTAATTAAACTAAAAACAAAACTACTAACTACTCCAAAAATAATAACCGCTCCAGAAAGTTTAAGCATATTCATTCCAATACCAGTAACCAATCCCTCTTTACGATACTCTAATGCTGCACTCATCGTCGCATGAGCAAAACCAGTTATTGGTATAATAAGGCCGCACTTGCAAAAATTAACCCACTTATCAAAAAAACCTAAAGAAGTAAACAAACAACTAAAAAATATCAATGTAACAAGCATACACACCGTAGCTTCTTTAGTAGGAATATCAAGCCAAGATGAATATGTATCAATTAGAAATTGTCCAATAATTCCCATAACTCCCCCAGAAATAAAAGCAATAACCGCATTAGTCACAACATTCTCTTTAGGACTATTTTTCTCTGTAATTTCTTGATAACTTTGTTTCATAATAATTTCCTCCTAACACTATTATGAACCAAAAAAAATTTCCTATACAAAAAAACTACTAGCACTCTGGCGTGCAAGTAGTATTCGCATACTCATATTTATATTTATTATTAGTAAAGGTAATGATAACCGTTCCGTTAAAATTCTCATATTTTTCTTCATCTTCTGTGCTATCTTTTTTATATTTAGGATTTTTAATATCATCAGCCGTAAGCAGTCCTGCTTGCTGAATAGTACTAACACTTAAACAGCACATACTTCCCTCAGTTTGACTTGGTAACTTTAACGAATTTTTAGACATATATGTCCTCGCTGTATCCTCAATCGTTCTAACCTGTTCATCATAAGCTTTATCCCTTGAAGAATTCAAAGAACTATTAATTGTTGGAATTGCAATCATAGCAATCAAACCCAAAATAACAATAACTCCAAGTAACTCAACTAATGTAAAACCCTTTTTCATACTATCACCTATCATTAATTATAATTTAATGAATTATAATTGTCAATTACAGTTTTGGCGAAGCTTAACTAAAACTTTCTTTTCCCTTCTAGATACATCAACCTGACTTAAACCCAAATTATTTGCAATCTCACTTTGAGTCATATCTTCAAAATATCTTTCTATCATAATTGTTCGGTCAGGTTCCGGCAAATTATCAATTTCCTGTTTTAAATAAATTAAGCTATTATAATCAATATCTGAATCACCAACAACATCATAAAGTGATAAATCATCTAAATAAAACTCATCTAAACTTAATCCATCACCTTGATAATTCATAATCATATCTAAATTAATAATTGGTATATTTAAATAATCACTTATTTCCTCATTAGTTGGCTCCCGCATTAATTCTTGCGCCAAATAACTCTTAACCTTACTAATCTTATTTTTAGTCTTCATCATATCTTTACTAAGACGAACAGTGTGATTTTCTCTTACATACTGAGAAATTCTTCCTAAAATAAAAGGGTAAGCATACGTTGTAAACTTCACCCCCTTAGAAACATCAAACTTCTGATAAGCCTCCATCATCCCCATACATCCCGCTTGAAATAAATCATCCATATCTTGATCATTTCCAAACTTTCTAGCAATACTATATATTAAATTACTATTTTTCAAAATCACCTCTTTTAAAGAGTCCATTTCCACCTCCTAAGTACTAATAAGATTAACTAAACGTACAGCCGAAAGTTCATCAGAAACAACATTAAACTTTTTTAAATCAACATTAAATTTATTTTTACTTAAACAAATTATACTATTGCCATGATTTTTATTACACATATTATAATATTTAACCAGTGTTTTAAAACCACTATCATCCATAATATTAACATTCTCTAAATTAAAAACCACATTAAGTATTCCAACATTTTTTATTAATTCTCCAACCTCATTATTTAATTTCTTCCTAGTTCTTTTCGTTAATTCTCCAAAAAGTCTTACAAATAAAATTCCATACTTTGAGTCCATATCTATCTCTAGCATATCATCACCATACATACTTTAACACTTACAAAAAATAAATCATACACTTTCGCCAAAACTAGACATAAAAAGAAAAAATACGCACCAATAGCGTATTTTATTCATCTTTCTTTTCAATCTTCACTAAAACTTCACGAGGCTTAGAACCATTAGGGGGACCTACAATACCTCGCTCTTCAAGTAAATCAATACATCTAGCAGCTCTATTATAACCAAGCCTAAATCTTCTTTGCAAAAGTGAAGCACTAGCCTTACCTTGAGTAATCACAAACTCTCTAATTTCATTGTATAAAGGTTCTTCATAATCATCATCCTCAGTCATTGTGGTCGCTCCTCTATCTTCATCAGAAACCGTTAAAGAAGTATCATACATTGCTTTTTGTTGTGATATTGTATAATCAACTACTGCTTTAATTTCATCATCACTGACAAATGTACCTTGAACACGCGTTGGAATACTCTCTCCTTGTGGTAAAAATAACATATCACCTTTACCAAGTAACTTCTCAGCTCCACTCATATCAAGAATTGTTCTAGAGTCAATACTCGAAGAAACCGCAAAAGAAATACGAGATGGAATATTAGCCTTAACAACACCAGTAATAACATCAGTACTTGGTCTTTGCGTTGCCACAATTAAATGAATACCAGCTGCACGAGCCATCTGTGTAATTCGCATAATTGAATCTTCAACTTCTTTAGCAGCCACTAACATCAAATCTGCAAGCTCATCAATAATAACTACTATATAAGGAAGTCTATTTATTTTCTCATCATCTGGTAAACTTTCATTTTTCTTATCGACATATGCATTGTAACCAGCTATATTTTTAGTCTTACTTCCTTCAAATAAATCATATCTATCTTCCATTATTTTAACTATTTTTTGTAAAACAATATTAGCCTTCTTAGGATCAGTAACAACTGGCGTAAGTAAATGTGGAACACCATTATACATTGAAAGTTCAACTTTCTTAGGATCAACCAATACTAACTTTACCTCATCAGGCTTAGTTCTCATCAAAATAGAAGTAATCATACTATTAATACATACAGACTTACCACTACCAGTCGAACCAGCAACAAGTAAATGAGGTGTCTTATCAATCTCACACCATACAGGATTTCCCATAATACTTTTTCCTAAAGCTACTAATAGCCTAGAATTATCTTTACTCTTAGGTACAGCCTCCAAAATTTCTCTTATTGAAACTGACATAATTGATTTATTAGGTAGCTCAATACCAACTGTTTTCTTTCCAGGAATAGGCGCCTGTATACGGACATCTTTTGCCCCAAGTTCCAAAGCAATCTCCTTATTTAAAGCTGTTATCTTAGAAAGCCTTGTACCAGATTTAATTTCAAGTTCATATTGCGTAACAGATGGTCCTATATTAGCAGCAACAACTTTACCTTCAACCCCAAAATCTTTAATAACTTTTTCAAGTTCCGTAACATTTTCTTTAATTGAATCTTGATTAGCTTTAATTGCTTCTTTCTTAATCTTCGGCTTAATAAGTAAACCCATTGGTGGTTTATTATATCCTTTGCTATCAATATGTACTTCTTCTTTCTCTAAAGGCACTTCTTCCTTAATCGGTTCTTTTGGAAGTTCATCAATTGAAGAAATAACAACCTTTTTATCCTCATTCTCATATTCTTCTTCAGCCTCTTTGGCCGCCTTTTCAGCTCTTTTATTGATTTTTACTTCCTTAGCTTTCTTAACTTTATTTTTCATATAACCTACCGCATCATAAATAGATACCCCTGTAAACATTATGAGTCCGCATACAATAAGGGCAATACATACAACTCTAGTCCCTTCTAAAGTAAGAAGCTTTACCCCAATCACTGAAAAAATTGCCCCAAGCATTCCGCCACCTTGAATATCTGCTGTATGGTTAACAAAAGCCATTAAATTATCAACTGTCGCTGTAATAATCTCCCAAGCTGATATATTATCATTTCCTAAAGCCTTAATATATTCTGTATGTGATAAAATTAAAACTCCTAAAGCCAAAACATAAAGTCCAACTAACCTAGAAGTTAAAAAATCAGGCCTTTCTCTTTTTACCATCATATATATTCCAGCAGCACCTGTAGCCAATAATGGTAAAATATACCATCCACCAGCCAAAAAGCCTGCGAAACCTTTAATAACATCAGCTGTCACCCCAAATGGGCAGCACCCAATAATCATAATTAAAATTAAAACAATGCCTTTTAACTCTATACTATAAGAAGGCTGTTCCTTCTTTTGTTTTCTTGCTTTCTTTTTCGCCATGATATCCTCTCCATTATTACATATCAATTATATCATTTTTCTAAAAAAAACAAAAGAACACAAATAAATTTAACACTTTTTTACAAAATAACCTAACATGATAACATGCCAGGCTATATACTCACAAGACCACAATTAATCATAGAGAAAGCTCAAATGGATTTGAAGATGAACCATCTCCACCTATGATTTGTGTTTCGGATGTGAGATATAAGACTGGGCGGACCGCACTGGAGCCGGTCACGTCGCTGTACGTACCAACAAAGCCAGTACTGTCCAAACCGGCCGCACCATTACTATAACTGGCACGAGGAGCCTGTAACCATTCCCATACTCCACTAAATAAATAATCACTGTTTTTACAACTACTATCATAGTCATAAAGTGCGGTTGACAAACAGCTACTTCCTGCCGCATATCCATAATCACTTGGATACATTAATCCTATATATTGTTTGGTACTTGCTGGATTACTACCGTATACATTGTTACTTCTTTCAGCATCATAATAACCACTTGCTGTGAATGTTCGATAATTACTACTAGTTGGACCACCTAAATAATATGTCTCTTCTGATATCATATTTTTATATGTTCCATCTATACTATTATAATAGTCTTTATTTAAATAACTTTTTAATGATGCATTATTCCAATTATTGTTTTGAGTTGAATTCCATTTGTAAATTCCAATATTTTCATTTCTGATTATTTTTATCTTTCCATCTATTACTCCTAGTATTCTCCATAGCTCATTATTAAATGATACATAGTTATTAGGGGTTGCTCCATAATACCTAATATCTCCGTGTTCATCTTTATAGAGTTCATCTGGGTTACTTGGTAATAAATCTGTTATTGTGTCTGTTGCTGGTGGTGTTGGTGGAAAACATACTCCATATAGTTCATCTATCGCATCTTGAACATTGGTTGATTGTAAACCACTCACGCTATTATCATATGTTGTTTGATTACTTGGAAAATAAGTTGCTGCTACTACGCTTGCTACTCCACAAATTATCAATCCTGTTATAAATCCCGGTAAATATCCAATCATAATTTTCTTTATTTTTTCTTTCATTTATACCTCTCCTATCTTATCCATATTCAAGATATC
>CALVRH010000035.1 GCA_944358535.1 uncultured Bacilli bacterium
GTCAAAAATGTGGCAAAAATACAGCTATTCCTTCATCGTTTTTAAAAAATAACTGATGTTATTCTTTTTGGCATGTTAATATTTTTCATCACCTATTTTTTAGGTGATTTTTTTATCCATTCTATAAATGCACTTTCCTTATATAAAAAAAAGTTGGCTCGTCACCAACTTTTTTTAAAACAACTTTTCAGGATATACTCCTTCTCTAACATATTCTCTAATAGCTCGCACTAACTCATCTTTATCCTCTTTATAAGTAACTCCATGCCATTTTGAACTAGTACCTTTAACCTTAAAACAAATATTACCATTATTAATTTCTCTATTAATAATATCTGGAATCAAATACTCGCTATCTAACCTATCAATGTTGTAATTTAAAAACTTAGAAAAATTATCCACAATAATATCTTTTATTTTTGAAGTAAACCCAAACAAATTAACAGTAACTAAAGTATCTAAAGAAGTTTTAAATTCTAAACTTCCATCTAATGGCTTAGCTAAAACATAATCATCAAAAGCCTCAATCTTACTCTCCTTAATTCCAAGTAAATTGCCATCTTCTACAATTGCAATCCCTCTTTTAACAAAGCCATTTTTAGATAAAGTATTACTAACTTTATAACATAAAGCAAGCCCTTCATTTTCTAAAGTATTATTTTTTACATAATCAAATAAAACCTTATAAGCCTCAAAACCATAAAAATCATCAGCATTAATAATTGCAAAATTACCTTTAATTACATCTCTTGCACTATAAATAGCTGCCCCAGTACCCCAAGGCTTTGTTCTTTCCTTTGGACAAACATAACCAAAAGGTAAATCATCAAATTCTTGAAAAACATATTCTACCTTTACATTATTTTCTATTCTCTTACCAATCGTTTCTCTAAATATATCATAAAAATCTTTTCGAATAATAAAGACTACTTTATTAAATCCGGCTTTAATTGCATCATAAACAGAGTAATCAATTATAAATTCTCCATTGGGACCAACTGGTTCTATTTGTTTCAAAGAACCAAATCTACTTCCCATACCTGCCGCCATAATAACTAAAGTATATTCCAAAAAAATACCTCCTAATGATCTTTATTTAAAGCATTATAAGTAATTGCAAAAATAGCAATACCAATTAAAACAAATGCAAGCCACATAAATGGATTATTGTGATTCTCCTCAATCCAAGCCTTAAATGGCTCCACAAACTCATTAATCGATTCAATTATATCTAACATCATAAAAATCACCTATACCTTTCTTATACTTTTATGACCTTTCATAATCTTCTTAATTCCATAAGGGTGACTAAAAGCAATTGATAATACACTACCTATTGCTACAATTACCCCTTCACCATAAGTATCATGAATAACGTGATCACCAACACTATATCGAGCGCTCTGGTCAATCATCTCTTCCTTGTTAAAATGAATTTGTCCTTCTTTCACATCTTTCTCTAAATATTCATCACTAATTTCTGAAATAAACCTACTAGGTGGATTACAATTTGTATTTCCATAAAGCATTCTTCTCTCCGCATTAACTAAAGTAAGTGTCTTTTTAGCTCGTGTAACCGCCACATAACAAAGACGTCTTTCTTCCTCAATTTCATCAGAGCTATCTAAACAATTTGAATGTGGAAATAAGCCTTCCTCTAAACCAATTATAAATACATGATCAAACTCTAATCCCTTAGCCGAATGTACAGTCATCAAAGTTACAACATCATTATTATTTTTGTGTTCTTCTATATCAGAAACCAAACTAATCTCAAGTAAAAATTCTTCTAAAGAAATAACCCCATTATTTTCTTCAAAATTTTTAGTAATAGATTTAAACTCTTCCAAATTTTCAAGTCTAACCTCAGCTTCCAAAGTTTTAGAACTCTCAAGTTCCCTTCTCATCCCAGATTCAACTAAAATCATTTCAACAAGTTCTGTAAGTGAAATATTTTCACTTTCTTTTTTTAGCTTCTCAATTAATTTCTTAAATTCAAGCTCTTTACCACCATCAATAGCTTCATATAATGAAACACCCTTATCCAAAGCCATACTAGCTAAATTTTCTATAGTTTTAGGACCAATTTGCCTCTTAGGAACATTAATAACCCTCATCAAACTAACATCATCATTTGAATTATAAATAAGCTTTAAATAACTAATTAAATCCTTAATTTCTTTTCGATTATAGAAATAAAAACTACCAACAACTTTATAAGGAATATTTTCGCGAAGCAAAACTTCCTCCATATTACGAGATTGGGCATTAGTTCTATATAAAACTGCAATCGAAGATTTGGGTTCTCCATTAATAATTAATTTTCTAATCTCTTCCATCACATAACTAGCTTCATCTTTTTCATCATAAGCTCTGTGGTAACGAATTTTTGGACCATTATCATTCTTTGTCCATAAGTTCTTCTCTTTTCTTTGTTTATTATGTTTAATAATATCATTAGCCACATTTAAAATATTACCAGTTGATCTATAATTTTCCTCAAGTGGAATAACCTTAGCCTTAGGATAATCCTTTTCAAAATTCAAAATATTTCTAAAATTAGCTCCTCTAAATCCATATATCGATTGATCTAAATCTCCTACTACACAAATATTTTGATACTTCTTACTAAGCATTTTTATCAAAATATATTGAGCTTCATTAGTATCCTGATACTCATCCACTAATATATACTTAAATCTATCTTGATATTTTTCTAAAACATCAGGATAATCTTTAAATAATTTTATTGGTAATAAAAGCAAATCATCAAAATCCATTGAATTATTTTTAAGTACTTTTTGTTCATATTTCCTAAATACCTCTAAAACTATTTCTTCATATTCAGAATTCGCAAACCTACTATAATAGTTCGAATCCATAAGCTCATTCTTCGCACTACTTATTTTATTTCTAATAGCTCTAGGATTATAAAACTTTGGATCCAAATTCATATCCTTTAAAATCTTTTTGATAATCGTCAAACTATCATCACTATCTAAAATAGTAAAATTTTTTTCAAATCCCAATTTCTCATAATTTTCTCTAATCAAAAGTAACCCCAAAGAATGAAATGTTGATATCTGCATTTTATAAGCATCACTACCAAGCATTTTATAAGCTCTCTCTTTCATTTCCTTAGCCGCTTTATTTGTAAAAGTAATCGCGAGTATATTATAAGGGTTAACCCCTTTCACATTTACTAAATAAGCTAGTTTCGTAGTAAGTACCCTAGTTTTACCACTTCCAGCTCCTGCCAAAACTAGTATTGGACCATCCGGCCACTCAACTGCTTCCTTTTGTTTGTCATTTAATGTGCTTAAGTCCATTTACTATCACCATAACTATTATACCAAATTTTTTTAACTTTTTTTAGAAAAAAGAAGGAAAACACCCATTTGACATCGTATATTAATTTGTGAAAGGAGGTGATTTATAATAATCTCTCATGTGTTAGAAAGCATGAATGAAGTCGTAACAAATAATTACGACCAAGAACATAAAGCAATAGACATTGTACCAAGTGATAATAGTGAAACAAATATTATAGCCTTAGAAAGCGGTACAGTCGAAACAGTTGTTAATAATGTTAAAAGTACAAATCATAAAAGTAAAGGGTTAGCAACCTATGGTAACTATGTCAAAATAAAACAAGACAATGGAAAAACCGCATTATATGCCCATATGAAATATGGCACAATAAAAGTAACCCAAGGAAAATACGTTAAAAAAGGCGATATTATTGGCACAATTGGTGAAACTGGCAACGCTTATGGCAAACATCTACACCTAGAAATTCAAAATGAAAATAAAGTCAAAGAAAACCCACTTATTTCTTTAAATAGTACTTCTAATCAAGTAAAAAACACTCCTAATAAAACAACCACAAAAACCACTATTAAACAATCAACTAAACAAATCAAAAACACTATATACTTAAACGCTTCTAATTACCACTATGGTTCAATAGTCGATGCTCTAAAATCGATTAATGTTGATAGTTCTTATAGCTATCGAAAAAAACTTGCTCAAAATAATGGCATTCAAAATTATCGTGGTTCATACTCTCAAAACATTAAAATGTTAAATCTATTAAAAAACGGGAAATTAAAAAAAGTCTAAGATTTAGGCTTTTTTTCATACTGTGTATTAAAAAAATCATTTAAAACATCTTCAAATTTCATACCTCTTTTACAGTCAAACTCTTCACTATAAACTAACCCATCGTCAAAATTCATATTATAAATAATATCCACATTTATATTAGTGTATCTTTTAGATAGCGCACATAATACTTCTTTTTGCTTTGGACTAATCTCATCTGGCATAAAAAGTATACCTCGCCTTCCATTACGTCCACCAGAAACATTCAAATAAACAATATTATTCAAAATCGTCAAAAAATAAACTGGTACATCAGGTTCACAATTACTCGGAATCACTTTAAACACTTGAACAGTAGGATATTTCTCTATCGCATAATCAAGCAAACAATCCACATGAAAATCATATTTATCTTTTTTTCCTACAAAATTGATTTGTCCATCAACATCGCCTTTATCATTTATACCATTAATAATTATTGCTTTATATTCTTCTGCATTTTCATTCATTTTTTTTCACCCTTTTTAAATTTTGTTTCCTTATTTACAAAATCAATCAATTTTTCTTTAAAATCTAATTGCTTATTAAAATCAAATGTTTCACCAACCACCATACCATCAATTAATCTCATATCATGCACCATACACACATCAAAACCAATAACTTTATCTGCAAAATCAAATAAAGCTTCTACTTGAGAATCACTAAGCGCTTTAGGTAAATAAAGTACTCCACGTTTTTCATCAAAAGTAGATACATTAGTAAATATAACATTACCTAAAAGTGACAAATAATAAATAGGTCCATTAGGCTCTTCCATATAATTCAATTTTTTAAATCCAGAAATATTTGGGTACTTTTTAGTCGCATAATCAATCAAACACTCAGCATGATAACTATAATTAAATAAATAACCTAAATAATTAGTTTTACCATTATCCTCAATAAGTGTTATCATATAATTTCTAATATCATTCATTATCTACTTTTTTCCTTTCGCTTAATATAAGGTTTACTTTCAAAAAATCTATCTAAAACCTCTGTATTTTCCATATCATCTGAATAATCAATAATTTCCATTGGTAATATCTTACCATGTTTTCTTACCAAATGATAATCAATATAAATAGGTGTTTTAGGAAAAGCACGTGCAACTTCATATAATGACTCAATTTGTTTCTCTGTAACCTCTTTTGGTATAAAAAGCAACCCATATCCAGGTGAATGTAAATATACAATGTTCCCCATAGTATTCAAATAAATAATAATTTCTTCATTATTTCTTAAATCATCCGCACCTATTTGTTTCGCAAAATCATTATAATATGTATATAAATAGTCCTTTAAACATTCAAGATGATACATATATTCATCACTTTCACCAAAAAAGCGAATTAATCCATCTTCCTCTTCCACTCCACTAATAACTGCCATCTTATATTTATTAACATCATTCATAACAAATACCTCTCATCTTCTAAAACTACCTCTTTTATTATTCTTTTGAATATAAGCTTCCAACGCCTCATGCACACTTAAGTTTCCTTCTAAACCAACCATTCTTGAATTAATAGAACCATTATCTTTTAAATCAAAACAAATAGCAACTTTCTGATTACCCAAATTTAAATTATCCATTGTTTCTAATTGCAAATCAGTAAGTTCTTTTGGAAAGTAAAACATTCCTGTAAGTCCGTCATTAAAATATAAAATATTACCTAATTTACCAAAAAAATAACCATATTTATCTCTCGCACTACCAAGTGTTAAAGAACTTTTATTAATATTAGGATAATTGTCATTTAAATAATCTAATAAATATTTAATATGATACCTAGCTTCATTAACTCTACCCATCACATGAACTATACCATCACTATCTATTATAGCTGTTTTACAATCAATTACTTCTTTTTCTATATCAATCACCTTATCTTTTTTTTACCATTTTATTGCCATCTAAATACTCTGCTAATGCTTCTTTAAAAGTATGTTCCCCATCAAGCCCTACCTCACTAAATACTTTAAATGAACCAAAATCAATCGGACTATAAAAAATAGCAACTTTTTGATTACCTAAATCTATTTTATAAAGTGCATCTATTTGTTCATCAGTAAGCTCATCTGGAAAATAAATCATTCCTGTATTAACATCGTTAAAATATATAATATCACCTAGTTTACCAAAAATATATCCAAACTCATGCCTTTCACTTCCAATATTTAAATTACTAACATCAATATCTGGATAGTTTTCCTTAATATAATCTATAAAGTATATAGCATGTGACCCAGCTTCAGAAGCCATTCCCATCGCATAAACCGCACCTTTACTGTCTATCAAAGTAACCTTACTATCAATTACTTTTTTTCCTTGCATTTGTATCACCTATATACATTTTACCACAAAATTCAAAACCTTTTCAAAAAATATGAATATAATACTATGGAACTAGAAAGGAGAGAGATTCTTGAAAAAAATTATAATTGCCTTATTAGCCATTGGCCTAATAATTACTGGTTTCTTTGTATTTAAACCAAAAGAAGAAGAAAAAGGCCTAACTAAAGTCAAAGTTGCTGAAGTAACCCACAGTATATTTTATGCACCTCAATATATTGCGCATTCCTTAGGTTATTTTGAAGAAGAAGGCTTAGACGTAGAAATTATACTAACTTCAGGAGCTGATAAAGTAACTGCTGCCGTTTTATCAAATGACGTTCAAATTGGCTTTTGTGGTAGTGAATCTACAATTTATGTATATAATGGAGGACAAGAAGATTATCTAGTAAACTTTGCTGGTTTAACCAAAAAAGATGGTAGTTTTTTAGTAGCTAGAGAAAACACTGATAATTTTAAACTAGAAGACTTAAAAGGTAAACATATTATCGGTGGTAGAGAAGGTGGAATGCCAGCCATGACTCTAGAATACGCCCTTAATATCAATGGTATTAAAAGTAATGAAACAAATATTGACACTAGTATAGATTTTGCCTCTATGTCAGGTGCCTTTATTGGTGGAACTGGAGACTATGTCGCCCTATTTGAACCAACCGCTTCGGAATTAGAAAAAGAAGGCTATGGACATATAGTAGCTTCTATAGGTGAACTTGGTGGAAACGTACCTTACACCACATACAATGCCAAAAAAAGTTATATTGAAGAAAATCCAAACGTTATAGAAGGTTTTACCAAAGCAATTCAAAAAGGTCTTGATTATGTTCATGAACATACAAGCGAAGAAATTGCCCAAAATATCAAAGATTATTTCCCAGATACTAAAGAAGAAGATTTAATCAAAATAATCCAAAGATATAAAGATATAGACTCATGGTATGAAACAACCTATATATCTGAAGAAGATTTTAAACACATAGAAGAAATAGTCAAAAACGCTGGACAATTAGACAAAAGCGCACCTTACAATAAATTAATCAATAATAAATACGCCCAAAAATAATGGATATTTTAAAAGTTAAAAACTTAAGGAAAACTTACCACACCAAAAATAATGAAATCTTAGCTGTGGAAAATTTTTCTTTTAATTTAAAAAAAGGTGAATTTGTCGCCATTGTCGGACCGAGTGGCTGTGGAAAAAGTACAATACTATCAATACTTTGTGGTTTAGATCAAGCTTCAAGTGGAAAAATAGAAATGGATAAAAATCTAAAATTTGGCTATATGTTACAAGGAGATAATCTATTTGATTGGCGTAATATTTATAAAAACTGTCTTATTGGACTTGAATTAGAAAACAAATTAACCAAAGAAAATTTAAATTATGTAAATAACTTACTAGACACTTATGGATTAAAAGACTTTAAAAAAGCCTATCCAAACAATCTCTCTGGTGGTATGAGACAAAGAGTATCACTAATTAGAACTCTAGCCACAAAACCAGATATTCTATTTTTAGATGAACCATTTTCCGCTTTAGATTATCAAACTAGATTAGCTGTATCTGATGATGTTTATAAAATTATTAAACAAGAAAAGAAAAGCGCCATCATGGTAACCCATGACCTCTCAGAAGCTATTAGTATGGCAGATAGAGTTATTGTCATGTCAGCAAGACCAAGCACAATTAAAAACATCTACGAAATAAAATTAACTGGCAAATCTACACCTATTCAAAATAGAAAAGCAAAAGAATTCGCCTATTATTATGATAAAATATGGAAGGATATCGATTATCATGTATAGTGAAGAACATAAAAATTATTTAAAAAAAATAAAAAGAAATAAATTTCTCATCAGATTCACTCAATTACTAATAATCTTTTTAATAATCTTCCTATGGCAATTTGCCGCAAATCAAAACTTAATAAACACCTTTATTTCCTCTAGTCCAAAAGCTATTATAAATACAATCATAAACCTCTATAAAGATGAAACCTTATTTCATCATATATGGATTACTTTTTATGAAGTAATTATCAGCTTTTTAATAGCTACTATAGGTGGTACAATAATTGCTACTATACTTTGGAGATTTAAATTTCTCTCAAAAGTAATTGACCCATACTTAACAATACTAAATAGTCTTCCTAAAGTTTCACTAGGACCAATCATCATAATACTTGCTGGAGCAAGTACAAAATCTATCATTATCATGGCTTTATTTATATCAATCATAATAACCATAATAAATGTTGAACAAGCTTTTACTTCAACAGATAAAAACAAAATACGACTCTTAAAGAGCTTTAAAGCCAAACCATATCAAATTTTTTTTAAATTAATTTTACCAAGTAACTACGCCAATTTAATAAATGTATGCAAAGTAAATATTGGACTAGTATTTATAGGTGTCATAATGGGAGAATTTCTAGTATCCAAAGCTGGAGTAGGCTATTTAATCATGTATGGTTCACAAGTGTTTAATTTAAATCTTGTAATGACTGGTATTATCCTACTTTCAATCATGGCAAGTTTAATGTATTATATTATTGTTTTCGTCGAAAAAAGGCTACAAAAATAGCCTTTTCATTTTTACTATTACTATAAATATCCAATTATAGGATAATATGAGACAAATTTATCCGTTTGTTGGATAATTTAATTGGTGAATAAATATGATAGGAAAAACATTAAGGTATATGCGAAATCAAAAAAAACTAAGTCAACAAGAAATGGCAAAACTAATTAACACAACACAAAACACTTTATCAAGATATGAAACAGAAACAACAGATGTAAATTTTGACATAATTGAAAAAATTGCCAACCAATGTGGTTATAAAATTTACTTTGAAAATGAAAAAAACGGAGAACGTTTTCAAAGCAAAGAAATAAGAAGAAAAGACACTTAAAAAGAATGCAAACAAGCATTCTTTTATTTTAAAGGAGTAACTGCCTTTGCATTTAAATCAAGTCCAGCAATATCTCCTCTTTTATATGCATAATAACCAGCTGCTCCAATCATGGCCGCATTATCTGTGCAATATTTCATCTCTGGAATAATTAAATTAACTCCAGTTTTTTCACAAGCCTCAGTTAAACCTTTTCTTAAACCTTTATTAGCTGCTACACCACCAGCCACAATTAAATTTTTAACATTATAATCAGTTAAAGCCTTCATTGTTTTTTTTACTAATATCTCAACTACTCTATTTTGAAAAGAACAAGCCATATTAGCTGGAATAATTTCATTACCTCTTTGTCTTTCATTATGCGCTAAATTAATAACTGCGCTTTTAAGACCACTAAAACTAAAATTATAACTATCATCATTCAAAGGAATTGGTAAATTATATGTATCTTCACCTTCTAAAGCCAATTTATCAACTAAAGGTCCTCCAGGATATGGAACATTTATAACTCTTGCAACTTTGTCATAAGCTTCACCAACTGCATCGTCTAAAGTACCACCCAATTTTTCAAAACTATAATCCTCCTTCATATAAATAAGTTCAGTATGCCCTCCACTTACCACTAAAGCAATTAAAGGAAATTCTAGTCTTTTAACCAAATTATTCGCATATATATGTCCAGCTATATGATGCACAGGAATTAAAGGCTTGTTATAAATAAAAGCTAAAGTTTTGGCAGCCATTAAACCAACAAGTAAAGATCCAATTAATCCTGGACCATAAGTAACAGCAATTGCATCCATATCTTCCATCTTCATATTAGCTTTCTTTAAAACTTCATCAATTACAATTGTAATATTTTCCACATGCATTCTACTAGCAATCTCTGGAACAACTCCACCATAATTCGCATGAGTATTCATTTGTGATAAAATCACGGTACTAATCTCTTCAGAGCCATCTTTAATAATACTAACACTAGTCTCATCACAACTTGACTCAATCGCTAAAATATACATATTTTCACCTCACAATTCTAACCATTAAATAAGCATCCCCATCATTATAATAATTACTTCTAATAGCTTTTATTTCAAAACCATTTTTTAAATAAAAGTTAATTGCAACCTTATTATTAACATTTACCTCTAAGCTAAAGTTTTCCACCATATTATTTTTTAAATCACGCAAAACATAATCCAACATTCTTTGTCCAACACCACATCTTCTATATTTTTCATCACACACTATATAATTCAGCTCAGCTCTTTCATAAATAACGCTATATGAAATAAAACCAATTATTTTATTATTTTGCCTATAACAAAACATCTTTTCATAAGGATCATCTTTATAAATAAAATTAGGAAAATATTTTTTTACAAATTTTAAAATTAATTTTATATCTTTAACTTTCTCTATCATGTTTCTTTAAATTTTCCTCAGCTTCAGTCATCTTAAGATAATTAGGATTTATCATATGTGGATTAATTGGTTCATCATTTTCATGCTTTTTAACCACTTTTAAAATATTAATAGAAGGTTTTAAAGTTTCAAAATTAAAATCATCATAACTAATATATGGTTTCTCTAAATTATCACTCATTAACACGTAACTATCAGCATATAATACATTTAAATCTTCATCATATGTACCAGCAAACACATACCCTCTTCTTGCATTAATTAAAGCTGTTCCACCATTCTCACTTACCATTACTTCTAAAGAAGAAATAGGTACAATAGGAATTTTTAAAGTATAAGCCATCGTTTTAGCCACCGTCAAACCAACCCTAATCCCCGTAAAAGATCCTGGACCAGTAACCACAAATATCTTATCAATATCTTGAGGTTTTAAACAAGCCTTATCAAAAGCCTCAGCTAAAATAGGCATCATTTTACTAGATGTATCATGACCATCATTATTATTATAAATATAAGCTAATTTACCGTCGTTAATAATAGCGACTACCAAATTAGTAGTCGCTGAATCTATAAATAAATATTTCAAAATACGGCCTCACATAATTCTTCATATTCTCTGCCATGCGGAGTAATAACCAAAACTCTAGTATTTTCTCCAGCAATTTTAAATTTTATATCGAGTCTCTTCTCGGGTAAAATATCCTTAATTGTATTAGCCCATTCAATAATAACAACTCCGCCTTTAGTAAAATAATCCTCAATACCTACTCCCTCAGTATTACCATCAAGTCTATAAACATCCATATGATATAAAGAGAGTTCACCATCATACTCTTTTATTATATTAAAAGTTGGTGACGTAACAGTTTCATCAATTCCAAGTGCATTCGCAAACCCTTTAGTAAAAACAGTCTTCCCACTTCCAAGCTCACCATTCAAACAAATAACCATATTAGGAAACTTTTCAGATTCAATATTTTGTGCAAGTTCAATAGTATCCATCTCACTACGCATAGTTAATTTGTATTCCATAAAATCACCATTAATAGTATATCAAAAAACAAAGAACTTAGACAATAGTTTTAAATAATTTTTAAAAATACATATATAATATAAACAATCTGCAATTAAAAGCAGTACTACGAACCATGACACCTTAAAAATGGTAAATTATGGCAAAATATAATTAGATGGTGATTATTATGCAGTTTGATAGAAATGATGAAAATTATGTATATGGATTTATAGGTAAAAATGTTAGAAAATATCGTAAAGCAAAAGGATTAACTCAAGCAAAATTAGCCGAAGAAGCTAATTATTCAAAACAATTTATATCTAATATTGAAAATAATGTCCACCAAACATTTTCAATTGGTACACTATGGAGATTATCATTAATATTAGAAGTAGATATGTATAAATTATGCATTGAAGAAAATAAAGAAAAAGAATATAAAAAAACATACTAATAAAAGCCTAGTATGTTTTTAATAATACATAAAAAAAGATTTGCAACGTCCTACTCTCGCTTACACTACAATCGGCGCTGAAGTGCTTAACTTCTGTGTTCGGGATGGGAACAGGTGTATCCACTTCGCTATCGTTACAAATCAAATAAGAGAAATAATTCTCTGAAAACATGATAATGTGCCAAATATCTCATTAGAGAAACAATTAATAGGATTAAATCCTCGATCTATTAGTACTGGTCAGCTCAACATGTTGCCATGCTTCCACCTCCAGCCTATCAACCAGATAGTCTTTCTGGAATCTTACTTTATAAAAATGGGAAAACTCATCTTGAAGCTGGCTTCCCGCTTAGATGCTTTCAGCGGTTATCCATTCCATACATAGCTACGCTGCAGTGCCACTGGCGTGACAACAGCTACACCAGAGGTATGTCCATTCCGGTCCTCTCGTACTAGGAACAGCTCTCCTCAATTTTCCTACGCCCACGACGGATAGGGACCGAACTGTCTCACGACGTTCTGAACCCAGCTCGCGTGCCACTTTAATGGGCGAACAGCCCAACCC
>CALVRH010000036.1 GCA_944358535.1 uncultured Bacilli bacterium
AATCAAAAAATATAAATAGAAAGGGATTAATCAATATAGAAATTAATTAATATTTCTATAAGATTAATTATACAAGGTTTAATATTTGGAAGTGTGGGAGCTTTAGCGGCGACTTATTTTCCAAGTAAAGATGTCACATATGATAATAGTTCAAGTGGACTTTCTAGTACCGATGTCCAAGGGGCAATCGATGAGCTTTATAATGAGGTTTCAAGTGCGAGTGGCTTTACAGTGAACATGCTTGGAAAAAAGTTGAGCTAAGTCTTTCTTGTAATTCCTCAGGAATATGTTCTGATGGGTTATATCAAGATTATGATGATAAAGAAAGATTTACTTTTAGAGGAAAAAAACCTAATAATTATATAACTTTTAATAATGAAAAAGCCGGATGGCGAATACTATCTATAGAGCCAGATGGAACAATAAAAATAATGAAAATTAAGAGTATAGGTAATATGCAGTGGCATGATACATGTGGGGGTAGATATGATACTTGTCATAACTGGACGGTTTCTTCTTTAAATACCTACTTAAATAACACTTACTATAATGGTTTATCTGAGGTAGCAAAAAAGCAAGTGGCTAGTAAAAATTGGTCTATTTTGGAGACGTCGGGTTCTGGTTCAAATAAAACTATAACTTGGAATGGAAAAATTGCATTAGCTGATGAAGCTGATTTAAAGAAATCTACACCAGATTGGAGTAAGTGTGCTTCTATGTCTATATCAGACTTTATTTGTGACAATACATGGATGAATAATAATACTAATTGGTGGCTTTTAAGTGTACCAGCGGGGGCTTTAAATAATTCTAATAATAGTCGGGTATATTATTTTAACTATTCAAGTGTGCTAAATATAAGTTATGGTTCTGCTACAGATAGTTATGGAGTAAGACCTGTTCTTTATATTTCTTCTGATGTTAAGATTACTGGAGGAAATGGAACAGCTTCTAATCCATATACTTTAGGATAAGTTTGGGATATTTTTCAATTTTTAATATTAAAAATAGTGAAGGCTTTAATTACCAACACTATTTTTGTTTAATAATTTTAATTCTTTTATGGATAAGCCTGTTGCTTTAGAAATATCATTAAGACTCATTTGCATATTAAATAGATTTTTAGCTATTTTAATACTGTTTGACTTTATCCCCTCTTTACGCCCTTCTTTTAATCCTTCTATTCTACCTTCTTTTCGTCCTTGTTTGTGGCCTTCCATACGTCCATATTTAAGTCCATATTCTTTGGCATTTTCTAAGACTAAGGCGTCTAGCTTTTCTTTTTCCCAGGCATGGAGAACAAATTTACTTTTACTCATATTTATCACATCCTTCATAAATTTTTGTAAATCTTTTTCTTTTAATATTTGTTTTAAAAGCGTATACAGTTCAGTAAAGGTTTTGGCAGCTAGAGCGGCATTCCATATTACTTTTTTACTTCTTTTACCATAAGTATAATATAACTTTTTGTAAGTTTCAAGGTTTCTTATGATTGTTTTTTGTTTTATGGGATATATTTTATTATTTTCAATATCAAAAGGTATTACGAATTGACTATTTCCCTCATCAGATTTATGGACATTTAAGTTAATTTGATATAGGTGATATTGTTTTAATTTTTTGATGTTATCACCTGTTTCTAAAAGCATACTAGCTAATTTATTTAAATATAGATTATTACGTTCTATGACCATTTTAAAGGGCATTTTATTTAATTCAATGTCGATGAATATTTGATTATCTATGGATAGATATAAGTCAATAATTTTATGATATTCATTTTTATTTTCTTTATATAATTCACTATTTAGGAAGGTTATTTTAGATGATCTTATGTTTACATCTAACATAGTGTTTAAGTAATCTTTTAAAAGTTCTTTATTTCTTTGGAAAACACTTTTAAAAGTAATGTCATAGGTTAAATTAATTAGGAGTATTTTTTTTATCTAGTTCTTTTAAGTAGTTCATATTTATTTTTTCTGCTAGTTTAATAATTATCACCTCCTATAATTAGGATACGATTTTTTAGGAGGTTTTCCTTTTTTATTTTAAAAATTTTTTGGTTTAAAAATAATTGTAAGTTTTAATTGTTTAGTGTATTATATTTATGGTGATACTTTATGAAGAAGATTTCTAAATATAAAATGGATAAATCTCTTTTGATACCAATTTTAATTTTTGCTTTTATAAGTATTATTACTTTATATGGGGCAAGAAGTATTTTACCAAGTACAATGGATCACTTGGTAACTAATCAAATAATTTGGTATATTGCAGGTTTTGTTATTATTTATTTAGTAATGACTGTTGGAAATACCTATATATACCGAATGAGCTGGTTTTTATATGCGATTGGTATTTTATCTTTAATTGGTTTATTTTTCTTTGGTAAAACAATTAACGATGCGACGTGTTGGTATGAAATAAAAGGGGTTGGAACGCTTCAACCAAGTGAATTTATGAAGATTATTTTAATTATTGTTAATGCGTCGATGATTTCAAAGTTTAATGAAGATTTTCCAAATCCTAGTATTAGAGAAGAATTTATGTTTTTAATTAAAGTAGCGATTGTGGTACTTATACCAAGTATTTTAACGTTTATGCAGCCAGATACTGGAGTTGTTCTTATTTATTTACTTATTACTTTTGTAATGCTTTTTATATCTGGAATTAGGTATCGATGGTTTGTGATGATTTTTGGGATTTTAATATTTTTTATTATTTTAGTCTTAGGTATTTATTTTATTAGTCAAGATTTATTTATTAAATTATTTGGTACAAGTTTCTTCTTAAGAGTTGACAGATTACTTGACTGGTCTAATCAAAGCGGTTATCAGCTTGAAAATAGTTTAAGTGCGATTGGTTCAGCTGGGTTATTTGGACATGGTTTGACGACTAATCCAATTTATTTTCCAGAGGCACAAACGGATTTTATATTTGCAGTTTATGCAAGTCATTTTGGTTTTATTGGTTCGGTTATTTTACTTTCCTTACTTGCAATGTTTGATATTAGACTTATTACTCTTGCTTTAAAGACCAATAAATTAGTTAATAAGTATGTGGTCGCGGGAGTTGTTGGAATGCTTTTATATCAGCAAATTCAAAATATTGGAATGACTTTTGGATTATTACCAATTACAGGTATTACTCTACCTTTTATTAGTTATGGTGGTTCTAGTTTACTTAGTTATATGCTTGCTATGGGACTTATATTTAATATTTCAAATGAAGAAATGCGTTATACAAATTAAAAAAAATCAGGAATTATATCCTGAATTTTTTTATTCTTCATTATTTTCTTTTTTAGCGATAACTTCTTTACCTCTATAAGTTCCACAATTTTTACAAACACGATGTGGTTTTACAGGAGCTCCACAGTTTGGGCATACTGTAACAGTTTTAGCACTTATTTTGTAATGAGTACGACGCATTCTTCCACTTGTTTTACTAACTTTTCTTGCTGGTACGGCCATGATAACACCTCCTATAATAAATCTTTTAACTTAGCTAGGCTATGATTGCCTTTATCTTCGCTATCGGTTATAAGTTCCCATCCGTCACCCTTAGTTTTTATGTTTTTAGCATTTGGGCTGACGACTTTCATGGGAATTTCCATTAATATATTTTCCCATATTATTGGTAAAATATCAATAGTTTTTTGTGTTTTTTTAGTGTTTTCGATGAATTCATCTAAATTTTCATCAATTTTTATATCAAATGGATAGTTAACTGGTTCTAGAGTTAAACTACATGGCAGAATCATTTCACCTTTGATATTTAAGTCTAACTGATATTCTTGAGTCAAACTTCCTTTGACATAAATTTCTTTCATATCTAAGATACCTGCTTTTTGCACTTCTTCTTTTGAGAAAGATACTTTGCCATCGATATCAATTTTTGATTTAGTATTTAAAAGATTTAAATCAATTTCCATCTAATCACCGTAAACATTATATATTATTTTTGGTTTCTTTTCAAGTTTTGTATAGTTTTTATGATTTATGGCAAAATAATTTTTAGGTGGAATTTATGAATGTTTTAATATATTTTGCGATATTTATATTTAAGATTATTGAGGATGCACTTGCTACTTTAAGATTAATTGTTGTTAGTAACGGAAAGAAGAAATTAGGGGCTATTTTACAGTTTGTGGTTACTCTAATTTGGATTATACTAACAGGAACAGTTTTAATGGGACTACAAAAAGATATTTTTAAGGCAATTGCTTTTGCACTTGGTGCTTTATTTGGTTCTTATTTAGGTAGTGTTTTAGAAGAACGTATTGCGCTTGGAACTAATGCTTTTATGGTTGAAATTAATTATGGAAAATCTTCTAATTTGATTAATTGTTTAGAAAATGAAGGGTTTCAAGTTTCTAGAATTAAAAGTGACAATGATGATAAGGTTATTTTAATGATTACTGGGGCTAGAAAACAAACAGGAAAAATTGTTAAAATTATAAGGGAGTTTGACAAAGAGGCTTTTATTTTAAGTGAAAAGGTTAAGATTCCTTTATAAGGTTATATATTTCTTTGGGATTATCAGTTATAATACTATCTTGTTTAGTTATTTTTTCTAATTCTTTTTTGTTATTTATGGTCCATTTGAAAGTTTCTTTACTCGGAATTTTTTTATTATAGAGATAATTTACGGATATAAAATTAAGGTCATTATTTATGTGCTTTTCGTTGATTTTAAGACTTATGATTAGACCTAATTTAAGATTTTTATTTTTAAGGTTTTGTAATAATTTATAGTTAAAGCTACATATATAATAGTTTAAATTATATTTAGTTATGGTGTTTAATAATATTTTAGTTATTTTTTTGATTTGTTTATCATCTGATTTGACTTCAATCATTATGATTTTATCTGAGTTTATGTTTTGTAAAACTTCATCTAGAGTATTTAGGCCTAGTCTTTGAAGTTTTATAGAGTTAGTATGATTTATGTAATATCCATTATAAAATGGATCATGATTAATGATTAGTTTATTATCTTTTGTTAGTCTTACATCAAATTCTACACCGTCGGTATATTTACTTTTTAGACTATTTAAAATGGCTTCTATGCTATTTTCTTTATGGATACCATCATTTCCTCTATGAGCAATTATTTTCATATTAAAATTTTATTAAACATAAAAAAAAATATAACTTGTATTATATTCTTTTATTAAGTAATGGTTTAACAATTTGATATACTTGTTCACTAATTTTTTCAATATCTTTTGGCTTACCTTTTTCTGAGCATTCAACGGTTATAAAATTATATTTTTTAGCTAGTTCAAGATAAGCTTTTTCGGCTTCTTTTAAATAGTTTTGGTCTTTTTCATGACCATCGGCTTTTTCTTTACGATGAGATTTTAATGTTTCGGCGACATCAGTTGGCATATGAAGAAAAATTGTTAAATCTGGCTTTGGTAATTCCATTAAATCAAATTCTAATTTATCTAACCAATTATACATATCTTCTCTTTCTTTTTGAGTTTCAATTTTCCCACCTTGATGAGCCATATTAGAATAAATATATCTATCTAATATTACATTATATCCCTGATTTAAAAGGAAAAGGATTTTACTAATATTATATTTACGGTCAGCTGTATAATAAAGAGAGGCTACTTTAGGATCAACTTTAGTAGAACCTTCCTCAAAGTAACAAGGGTCAAATCCTTCTTTACCTAAATAAGGACCAGCAATTATTTTGCCGGTTGGTGAGGAATAATTTGGAAAAGAAAAGTTTTGGACTTGATAGCCTTCAGCTCTTAATTTTTGAATTAGCAAATTAGTTTGGGTTTCTTTACCGGAACAATCAGTTCCTTCAATGGTTATTAATTTTCCTTTCATATTCTTATCTCCTTTTATATAAAACGTGTTTATATTTTATACCTGTTTGTTCATCTGTTTTTTTGTCTAATATTTGTTTTTCAAAATTTTCTTTGTTAAAATACGGAAAGTAAGCATCGGCTTTGGCAGCTGCTTCTATTTCTGTTAAGTATATTTTTTCAGTATATTCAAGTAATGCTTTGTATATACTGGCGCCACCTATGTTAAATATTTCCTCATTACTATTTTGATATTGCTTTAAAAAGCTTTCAATATTATGATATACTTCAATTTCAGGAATATCAATATTATTTCTAGATAAAACTATATGTTTTCTATTTGGCAGTAGTTTAGGAAGGGATTCGAAGGTTTTTCTACCCATGATGATTGTATGATGGATGGTTGTTTCTTTGAAAAATTTCATATCGCCTTTAAGATGCCATATTAAATTATTATTAAATCCTAGTTCATTATTTTTGCCGGTAGCGGCAATTATTGATAGTTTCACTGGGCGAGAGGAAATCTAATTTTTCCGTGGTGTTTATAATTTAATAGTTTGACATCTTTGCATTCTTTAGAGTTATCATATTCATAAAAGTTAGTTACGTTTGGATTTAACCATAGTTCTGGGGCTTTAAGATCTTCTAGTTCTTCGCCTCTTTTTATTTGAGTTTTAATACCTTCTATTTGATTTAGATATATATGGGCGTCTTTAATACTCCAGTCAAGTGTTCCTGGTTTTAAGTTAGTTACTCTAGCAAGCATATTTAATAAAACAGCATACTGAGTGACGTTAAATGGCAAGCCTAGAGGTACATCACAGCTTCTTTGATGAACCCAAGCATTTAGTTTACCGTTAGTAACATCCCATTCACTAGACCAAACACATGAAGGTAGGACAGCTGTATTTATATATTCATCTTGCCATAAGCTTATGACGTTTCGTCTATCTTTTTGGTTATTTTTTAAGTTGTCTATGAGGTTTTCAATTAAATGATATTTCCCGACGATATAGCCATAAGCTGTTCCAATGGTATGAGCGTACTGTTTACCATAGTATTTAGCTTGTTTGATATTTTTTTTGACGGTTTCTTTATCTGGATACATTTTGAGACTATTTTCTTCAGTTAAACTTTTAGCCATTAAAATATTGCCATACTTATCATTTTTGGGTTTTAAATTATTTGTATGTTTATATTTTGGAACGCTTAAAACATCTAATACTTCTACTTCTTTAGTTTTATCATATGGAGTTTTTTCACTATCTGGCTCATAGATTCTATAAATGCCGTCTTCATCTATTTCCCATTCATCCCATATATGAACATTTCTTTCTTGTAACCATCTAACGTCATTACTAGCTGCTTGATAAATCCAAAGCATTTCTAAGACAGCTTGTCTTATGAATAATTGTTTAGTAGTTAGAATTGGAAATTCTTTTTCAAGGTCAAAGTGAAAATTATGTGATGGTACTTTAATAGTGTTTATACCAGTTCTATTAATAGTTTCAGTACCTTCATTTAATATTTTTTTACATAGGTCTAAATAATCTTTATCCCATTTAGCCATTTAAATCACTCCTTTATTTCATTGTTTTCAAATTTTATATCTAAGAATTTACGACTAGCTAGAAAATCACACATATGTACAAATCTTTGATATTTATTATGAGGGACTGGAAGGATGGCATCACTATAAGGGTTTGTATTATATATGCCCATGTGTGATGATATGACATTTGCTAGAAATTCTATTTCATTATCAGTAAGTGTTAATTTATTTTTATTTTCTTTTATATAATTAGCCATTAAGATTGGATGGTCAAATCTGACATATTTTTCTTTTGTTTTACCATGTTTTAAACCATCATGCATTATCAGAGCAATTATCATCAGATCTTTTTCATCACTGTTAAATGAATACCCTATTACTTCATTGCTTGCGAGTTCATAAGCTATTTTTACAGCGACTTTTGTATGTCTAACTAACCCACCTTCTCCTAGGGCAAAAGCAGGGTGATATTTTCCAGTAGAGCTTGCGGCTACTTCATAGAAATAATCTGGTAATAGTTCAATTAGTTTTTTTGCATTTTCTTTATATTTTGGATTTTTGATGTATGTTAATTCTTTATTAAATGTATCTTTCATATTTTCACCTACTTTAAGATTATCACAAACTAATGTTTGTGTAAAGAAAAATCGATAAAATTTATTAAAATTTCATTAGAAGTATATAGATATTTTGGATTAATATAGATATTTGTATTATTTTCTAATAATAGGTTTTGATTTAAAAGCAAGTTTACTTGTTTTATTTTTTTTATGTCAATTTTATATTTGTTGAAAAAATCATTTTTATTTATTCCTTTTATTTTTCTAAAACCTAGTATGAATTCATTTTGAATTTTTTCATTTAAGGAAAGTTTTTGCTTTTCTAATAGATAGTTTCCTTTTAAGTATTTGTTTAAACTCCTTGTGTTTTCATATCTGATGTTTTTTATATAACCACTAGCACCTAAACCAAAACCATAGTAATTTTGGTTATTCCAATAGACTAAGTTATGTTTTGATTCATAGCCTTTTTTAGCAAAGTTACTTAATTCATATTTAATATAGTTATGTTTAGTTAAGGTTTCTGTTATTAAATTATATAATTCGCTTTCTTTATCATCATCTAAGGGTTTATAGTTTTCAATATAAAGTTTTGTGTTTGCTTCTATGATTAAACAATAGGTGGATATATGTTTTGGTTTTAGGGTTAAAATTTTATTTAGATCATCTATTAAATCTTCTTTTGTTTGATTATTGAAACCATACATTAGATCAATATTTATGTTGTCAAAGTTTTGAAAAGCAAGGTTTAAATTATCGATATTTAGTTTTCGATTTAGGGTTTTTAAAGTTTTTTGGTTAAAGGTTTGAATGCCAATACTTAGACGGTTGACTTTTGATTTTAAAAAGTTTATTTTTTCTCTTGTTAAATCTTCAGTATTGGTTTCGATGGTTATTTCGGTGTTTTTATCTAGATTGAATATTTCTATGATATTAAATAGTCTTTTTAAGTCATCTAAAGATAAACTACTAGGAGTTCCACCGCCAATATATATGGTGTTTATTATTTCACCTTTGTAGTTTGTTTTTATTTCGTTTTCTAAAGCAAAGAGGTAATCATTTATCCATTTTTTATTTTTATATACTTTACAAAAATCGCAATAAGAACAGATTTGCGTGCAGAAAGGGATGTGTATATATATACTCATTATTTTTTTCCTTTTATGTGAAGATTTTCAATAGGTTTTGTATAAATGCCTTCTTCATTAATTAAATTTGCAAATATTTGACGACGATAATGTTCCAAGGCTTGACGCTGACGCTTATTTATATCAGCATCTTTAATATGTATTAAGTCATATAAATATAATTTTCCAAGAGGCATTTTTTTATTTATAAATGAATGGAGTCTAGCACTAGAATTATTTTCAATATTAGCTTTAATTTCTATAACTTGTTTTAAGTCACATAATAGTTCTGCTCTTTTAGCGGTTAAATCTCGGAAATTTTTTTGTTTTTGAAGTTTATATGTTATGAGAGCTTCAAGTTTTTGAAAATATTCCTTGGCAATTTTTTTCATTTCTTCATTATAATCCATGGTTTGAGTTCCAGCATGTAGGTCGTTTTCATATATGCTTTGAATTTTGATTATTTTATTTTCAAAGTTATTAAATAGATTTTGAGTTTTAGGGTCAACTGGAATACTTTGTTTTGGAATGCTATAATATAAATTTTCTAAGTCATCGAAGTCTATTTTAGTATTTAAAATGTTTTCAATATAATTAGGGTAATCAAAGCTTGGATTTAAAATTTCTTCTGGGGTTGGCGGAAAAATAATTATATTTTGGCTATTATTATTTTTTCGCATTATATATTTCATAGTTTTATTCACCTACTTTTCTTCATCAATGTTTAAAACAGCTAGAAAAGCTTCGCTAGGAAC
This sequence comes from uncultured Bacilli bacterium, assembly GCA_944358535.1. Classification (GTDB taxonomy): domain Bacteria; phylum Bacillota_I; class Bacilli_A; order RF39; family UBA660; genus Coprosoma. The sequence continues at coordinate 9,822 of CALVRH010000036.1, forward strand.
TTCAACTCTACCAACCATTTTCATACGTTTTTTTCCTTCTTTTTGTTTTTCTAGTAGTTTTCTTTTTCTAGTTATATCTCCGCCATAGCATTTAGCTAGAACATTTTTTCTTAAGGCTTTAATATCAGTTCTAGCAATTACTTTTGAACCAATTACACACTGAATTGGGACTTCGAATAATTGTCTTGGAATAATTTCTTTTAATTTATAAACAATAGCTTTTCCGCGATTATAGGCAAAATCTTTATGTACGATGAGGCTAAAGGCGTCAATAGTTTCTCCATTTAAAAGAATATCCATTTTGACTAAATCGCTTGGTTTATAGCCAATTAATTCATAATCAAATGAAGCATAGCCTTTGGTTGAGCTTTTTAATTTGTCAAAAAAGTTATAGACTATTTCTGACAATGGTAATTCATAGTGGATATTTACTCTAGTTTGACTAATATATTCCATGTTTATATATGTTCCACGTTTGTTTTGACAAAGTTCCATGATACTACCTATATAGTTACTTGGAACATAAATATTTGTTTTTATATAAGGTTCTTCAATTACTTTTATTTTTTGTCTATCAGGCATTTTAGATGGGCTATCAATATAAATAATTTCATTATCTGTTTTGGTTATTTTATAAATAACTGAGGGAGATGTGGCAATATGGTTAATGTTAAATTCTCTTTCTAGTCTTTCTAAGGTAATTTCCATGTGAAGAAGGCCTAGAAAACCGCATCTAAAACCAAAACCTAAGGCTTTTGATGTTTCTGGCTCAAATTCTAATGCGGCATCATTTAATTTTAGTTTTTCTAAAGCTTCTCTTAGGTCTGGGTATTTATTGGTTTCGGTAGGATACAAGCCACAAAAAACCATGGGTCTCATTGGTTTATAGCCTGGAAGGCTTTTTTCAGCTGGATTATTTTCTAGGGTTATTGTGTCACCAACTTTAATATCACTAATGCTTTTAATACTGGCACATATATATCCTACTTCTCCACATGTTAGGTAGTCCTTACTTTGGTATTTGGGTGTATGGATTCCTAGTTCAGTTACTTCATGGGTGGCACCTGTAGCCATGAATTTTATTTTATCTTTGACTTTTAATTTACCATTTTTTATTCTAACTAAAGCAATAACACCTTTATAAGAGTCAAAATAGCTATCAAAAACTAGGGCTTGAAGTTTTTTGTTTTCATTACCACTAGGAGCTGGAATCCTTTCAACTATGGTTTCTAATAATTTATCAACACCTTCACCAGTTTTGGCACTAGTTAAGATTATTTCATCTTCACTAAAGCCAAGAGTATCTATTAGTTCTTGTTTTACTTTTGGAATATCGGCATTAGGAAGATCAATTTTATTGATAACTGGAATAATTGTTAAATCATTTTCTAAAGCTAGATAAACGTTGGCAAGAGTTTGGGCTTCAATTCCTTGAGCGGCATCAACAACTAAGATAGCTCCTTCACAGGCAGCTAAACTTCTTGATACTTCGTAGGAAAAGTCAACGTGACCTGGGGTATCAATTAGATGCATAATATAATCTTCATTTTTATAATGATAATTTAATCTAACTGAGTTTAATTTTATGGTGATGCCTCTTTCTCTTTCAATATCCATGTCATCTAAAAGCTGAGCTTGTTTTTCTCTTTCGGTTATAGCACCAGTAAGCTCTAAAATACGATCTGCCAAGGTACTTTTACCGTGGTCAATATGTGCGATTATGGAAAAGTTTCTTATGTTTGCTTGTTTCATTTTGAATCACCTTTATATAATTGTACCATAATATTTTACTTGAACAAAAATAAATTATATTTTTAACAAAAAATCTAGTATCAAATTATTATACTAGATTGCTTTATCTATTTTTACTTAACCCAATTGATAAGGATTACTTTGTGAACCATTTCCATCTGTGATTTTTATATCTTGGGAGAGATATAAAGTTGGTCGAATAACATTAGCATTACCTGCAGAAATTTCAGGAGATATGATGCCATCGTTACCAAGACGCATTACATTATAACCATTATAGGCAGAAGGAGTTAACAACCACTCATACTTTTGACTAAACAGCCAATCATTATCAATACACTCCATCAAATCATAATTCCTTAATTGAGTTGATAAACAACTATTTCCTGCCGCATATCCATAATCACTTGGATACATTATCCCTATATATTGTTGTGTACTTGCTGGATTTCCACTATATACATTATTACTTCTTTCAATTTCATAAATTTCGCTAGCTGTGTAAGCTATACCAATAACATATTCTGGTATTCCTCCTAAGTAATATGTCTCTTCTGATATCATATTTCTATATGTACCATCTATACTATTATAATATTCTCCATTTAAATAACTTTTTAATGATGCATTATTCCAATTATTACTAATATTTGATGCCCATGCCATATTTCCTATACTTTCATTTCTGATTATTTTTATCTTTCCATCTATTACCCCTATTATTCGCCATAGTTCATTATTAAACGACACATAATTATTTGGATTTTTTCCATAATATCTAATATTTCCCTTATTATCTTCATATAATTCATTTGAATTGGTATCTACTAAATCTGTTATAGTATCAGAACCAGTCTTAGGTGGAAAACACACTCCATACAGTTCATCTATGGCATCTTGTACATTGGTTGATTGTAATTCAGTATTTGTATTATCATATGTTGTTTGATTACTTGGAAAATAAGTTGCTGCTATTACATTTATACTAAAGACAGTCATTACTCCTAATATAAAACCTACCAAATATTGTTTTGCAAACTCTTTTATTTTTTCTTTCATCTTGACATCTCCTATCTTATCCATATTCAAGATATCACAAAAAAAAAAAAAAAAAAAAACAAGTAATATTTTTTTTTTATAAATTTTTTTTTTTTTATTTAATTAATATT
>CALVRH010000037.1 GCA_944358535.1 uncultured Bacilli bacterium
AAAAACCTATAAAATATTTTTTTAAAAAATCTTTTATTTTTAAAATAATTAAAACCAAAAAAAAAAAAAAAAAATAAAAAAAAAAAAAAAAAAAAAAAAAAAAAACAAGTAATATTTTCGATAGATAACTTGTTTTCTTTTGGACTAATCACTTAACTAAACTTTTATAATAATTAAATCTTTTTATAGCTGCATCTTTATTAGCCTTAAGCATAGTTTCCGCATACTCAGGATTAACTGTCTTAAGCATACTGTATCTAGTTTGATTATTTAAAAATTCGTCATATAAATCAAAATCAGGATTTGGGCTATCCAAAATAAACTCATCTTTAATACCGTCATATCTAAATATTGGAAAATAACCACACTTAGTAGCCAAAGCCTCCTCTTCAACTGAACATCCCATACCAGCTTTAATTCCGTGTGATATACAAGGACAGTAAGCAATTATAATTGAAGGTCCTTCATGTTTAATTGCCTCGCTCATCGCCTTTATCGTCTGCATCATATTAGCTCCAAGTGATACCTGAGCCACATAAACATTTGGATATGCCATTGCAATTCTAGCTAAATCTTTCTTATAATTTTTCTTACCATGTGCGGCAAACTGGGCAACCATACCTTCCGGTGTTGCCTTAGATGCTTGACCACCAGTATTTGAATAAACCTGCGTATCTAATACTAATATATTTATATTATCACCACTAGAAAGAACATGGTCAATACCACCAAAACCAATATCATAAGCCCAGCCATCTCCACCAATAGCCCATACATTTTTAGCTACAATATAATTTTTTAACTCTTTTAACCTTGGGTGTTTTTCATAATCAATCTTATCATAAACTTCTTTAGTAATTTCATAATCATTTGAATCAGAAAGCCATCTATCAAATAATTCATCCTTATTTTCTAACATATACTCTCTAACCATATTATGACCATATTCAAACCCACTTAAAATACCATATCCAAACTCTGCATTATCCTCAAATAAACTATTCACCCATGGCACACTGTAAGGAGCATTTGGAAGTTCACCTCCATAAATAGAAGAACATCCAGTCGCATTCGCAATCACTAAATTATCTGAAGAAAGCTGCGTTAATAATTTAATATAAGCTGTTTCTCCGCATCCAGCGCACGCTCCATGAAAAGCAAACTTCGGTTTAGCTAACTGGCTACCTTTAATAGTCTCCTTCTTAAAATTATCTTTAGGACTAACATTATTAACCAAATAATCAAACACCATATTATTCTTACTATCAGTAAGCTTCTCAAAAGCCAAAGCCTTATTTCCTTTTAATCCAGGACATGTATTTATACATACTCCGCAGCCCGTACAATTCTTAGCCGAAATTCCAATAATATAATAATGATTAGGCGCACCAATAGCTGGCTTACATCTTTCCCTAACATACTCTGGAGCCTTTTCATACTCCTCAGCATTAAGTAAAAATGGACGAATAACTCCATGTGGACATACAAGTGAACACATACTACATTGTATACAATTTTCTAAAATCCACTCAGGCACAAATTCAGCTATATTCTGCATCTCTGGCTCAGTATGAATAAAGGTTCCATCCTCAAACCCTTCAAAATCAGAAACCTTAAGTTCATTACCCTTTCTATGCCCTAAAGCACTGTAAATATCATTAACTTTAAAATAAGGCTCCTCCTCTAAATCATCAAGCTTGATTTTTCTAACCGAAACATCGCGAAGTGCTGCAATATTATTTAAAGCAACCTCCTTACTCTTAACCCCAAACTTTCGCATAACATAATCCTCAAGCTCCTTAGTTGCTTCATCTTCATTAATAAAATCAATTAATCTAAATATTGCCTTTTCCATAATCATACTTATTTTTCTACCTAAATTATATCTTCGTGCAATCTCATCAGCATTAATTGCATACACTGTAATATTATTATCCTTCAAAAATCTCTTATAAGGATTTAAAGCATCCAATAACTCGTCATCACTCATAGAAGTATTAATCAAAACCACACCATCTTTTTTCAAATTACTAATCACATCAAAAATAGATAAATAAGTATCCTTAGAAATAACTACTAATTTAGGATTATGTACAAAATATGTCGATTTTATCGGTTTATTAGAAAAACGTAAATGACTACATGTAACACCACCGGATTTTTTTGAATCATATTCAAAATAACCTTGAACATACCTATCCTTACCAGAAATGCTAAGTAATGACTTACTACAGCTAACCATACCATCACTACCATAACCGTAAATCAAAACCTCATCACTATCATTTATATCAATATCTTCGTAATCCAAGCTCAAATTCGTTACATCATCATCAATGCCAATCGTAAATTCATCTTTTGGATTATCAAGCATATCATAAACCGCCTTAATCATACCTGGAGTTACATCTTTACTAGAAAGACCATATCTGCCATGACAAATCGTTACATTTTTCTCTTTAAAACAACTAGCCACATCTAAATATAAAGGTTCACCCTCACTTCCAGCCTCTTTTGTCCTATCTAAAACCGCAATCTTACTTGCACTAGTTGGAAATACCTCAAGTAAACTTTTAGAGCTAAAAGGTCTATATAAATGTACCTCAATCAAACCAATTTTCTCTGAAGAATAATCAATAAACTCTTTAACCGCCTCACAAACAGATCCCATCGCAATAATTACCTTATTCGCATCTTTTGCTCCATAATAATTAAATGGCTTGTAATCAGCCCCTGCAAGTTCATTTATCTTATCCATGTAATCTTGTACTATCATAGGTACTTTATCATAAAATTTGTTTCGCGACTCCATCTCTTGAAAATAAATATCTCCATTTTGATTAGTACCCCTAGTTACTGGCTTATCCGTATTTAAAGCTCTCCCTCTAAACTTCTCAAGCTTATCCATCGGAATCATTTTTAAAATATCCGCATTTTCTAAAAGACTTATCTTATTAAGCTCATGACTTGTTCTAAAACCATCAAAAAAATGTAAAAATGGTAAAGAACTATCAATACTTGCTAAATGACTAACAAGACCTAAATGATAAGCATCTTGAACAGAAGAAGACGCAAGCATACAAAAACCAGTTTTAGATGCTGCATATACATCTTGATGATCACCAAATATACTAAGAGCATGTGTTGCAAGTGAGCGCGCTGCCACATGAATAACACAAGGAAGCATTTCTCCTGCAATCTTATACATATCAGGAATCATTAAAAGTAACCCTTGACTAGCTGTATAAGTTGAAGCTAAAATACCAGCTTGTAAAATACCATGTACTAAACCAATAGCACCCGCTTCACTTTGCATCTCTACCACTTTAGGAACTGTTCCCAAAATATTCTTCTTACCACGGGTAGACCACTTATCAATAAGTTCCGGCATTGGACTAGATGGTGTAATAGGATATATTCCAAGCACCTCACTAAATAAATACGAAGCTTGAACACAAGCTTCATTTCCATCACAAATTATCTGTTTCATATAAATACCCCCTATTTGTGGCAATCCTCATCAGGATTTGCAAAACTAACCGTATATTCAAAATCACTACCATTACTAGTTGTAATAACCACACTATCTCCATCTGCATAAGGTTTATCAGTCATTGGATTTACAAACTCATCTTCAATATATCCGCCTTTAATCACTTGACCATCTATCTCTCCACCATCATGTAAAACTTGTACACTAATAATAGTTGAACTAGAAACTTCAGGTAATATATCTGGATAGTCAATTGTTACCATCTTAGCTGCATCAATTAAATTATTTCTCTGCACCATGCACGTATCATAACGACTTTCCTTCAAATTACTATCAATAGCAGTTACTGCAATTAAACCTAAAATACTTAAAATAACAATAACTCCAAGTAACTCTGCTAAAGTAAAGCCATTTCTTAATGCCTTTTTCAATTTATAAACTTGAGCTTGATAATTATCACTTCCCGTAATAAAAGAACCAGCCACCACAATGTCAGCATCTCTAACCATTCGAATAGTAGCATCATTAATTCCACCATCAACTTCTATTAAATAAGATAAATTATTACTACCACGATATTTTAAAAGATTATCAATTTTATCTGTAATATCGATAAAAGCCTGACCACCAGCTCCAGCTTTCACACTCATCACCAAAACTAAATCAACCAAATTCAAAAATGGATAAATATCCTCAACCTTTGTTTTGGGATTAATCGCTATTCCAGCTTTTATTCCATTAAAGTGAATATAATTGATTACCTCTATAGCATTCTTTGTCGCCTCCAAATGAAATATAATATAGCTTGGATTAAATGGAGCCACTAAATCGATATATTTTTTTATTTCCTTAACCATTAAATGAACATCAAAAGGTTTCTTTAAATCCAAAATAACATCCTTTAACTTTTCAATTGGTAAAGTCGCCTTCTCCGTAAACTTTCCATCCATAACATCAAAATGAACCAAATCACAAACTCGGTCTAAAGTTTTTATTTTTTCAAAATCATCTTGAATTTTCAAAAAAGAACCTGCAATCTTAACCATTTAATAATCACCTCATTTTAAGAAATTTATATAATTATCATATCTACTCTTTAAAATACTACCATCCAAAACCTTCTCTTTTACCATACACTTTTTTTCATGTATGTGAAAGCAATCTCTAAACTGACACCCATCTCTATACAAATTAAACTCAATAAAATTATCACGAATATCTTCCTTACTCATACCATTAAAATCTAAAGCTGAAAACCCAGGTGTATCAGCTACTAACCCTCCACAAAGTTCGATAAGTTCCGTATGCCTAGTCGTATGCTTTCCTCTATTTAAAGCTATTGAAATCTCACCAGTTTTTAAATTCAAATCAGGTTTAATCTTATTAAGTAAAGTTGACTTTCCAGCTCCACTTTGCCCAGTAAATACACTAACCTTATTCAAAAAAACTTTTTTAATTGACGAAATATCATCATTCATATAAACCTCATAACCAATTTTCTTATAATAATTCATTATTGGTTCAAATTCCTTTTTCTCATCTTTAGTAAGTAAATCCGCCTTCGTAAATACAATCACTGGCTTAACCCTGTTATATTCACAAATAACCAAAAACTTATCAAGTAAATTTGAAGAAAAATCTGGTCTTTTTAAACTAGTAATAATCAAAACTACATCAACATTCGCAATTACTGGTCTATGTAATTCACTTCTTCTAGGTAAAATATCTAAAATATATTTCCCCTTTTCATCAAAAACTACCTCATCACCAACAATAGGCGAAAGGCCAAGGTTTCTAAACTTTCCCCTAGCCTTACACACAAACTCTCCATCTAAACTCTTTACAGTATAATCATTACTTATCTGTTTAACTATTTTTCCTTGCATTTACTGTATATCCCCAGTATCTCTAGTCTCTGTATCAGTTTGTGGCTCCTGTACCTCTGGATTCTTAACAACTTTTATTCTCAAATTAGCCCCTTCACTAACCTTACTGCCAGCCGCCATATTCTGATAAATTACTGCTCCATCAGACTTACTAGCATCCGCCACTTCTGTAACTGATAAAGTTAAACCATTATCGTCACAGAATTTTTGAACATCCTCTTTAGTATAAGTTCCATCAGTAAAATTAGGATAACTCACATAAATATCTGGAATAACAAAAGTAATTGTATCACCATCACCTAATTTACTGCCAGGTTCTACATCTTGATCCAAAATTGTATTTTCTTCCACATTTTCAGACTCTGAAACATCTTTTTCATCACTTAAAACCCTAATACCAGCTTTTTCTAATTCATTTTTTATCTTATCAAAATCTTCACCAGTATAATCATCTATTTCAATCTTTTCAGAACCCGTTGACACAATAAGAGTTATTTCAGTTCCTTCTTTTATACTCTCACCAATCTCTGGATCAGTACCAATAACCTTATCCTCATCGACATCATCACTAGCTTCTTTTTTAGTCTTTGAAGCGACCTCAAATCCCTTATCCTCTAAAGTACTCTTCGCCTGCTTAACTGTCATACCTTGAACATCAGGTACATCTATATAAGGTTTTTCAGAAACCTTAGGCCATATAATAAATACAAATATAAGTGCCGCAATAAGCACACCAACTATTGAACCAACAATAATTAAAGCCTTATTCATCCTTTTATCTTTTTTATTTTCATTCTTTTCCGCATTTCTAGCCGCACGTCCTTGTTTAGGTACTAAATTTTCTTCATCATCAAACCCTTTTTCTTTATATTTGTATATTACTTTAGGTTCATTAAATCTATCTTTATCCAAAGCAGTTTCCAAATCTTCATGCATATCCCAAGCTGAATCATAACGGTTCTTTGGATTCTTAGCTGAAGCTCTTAAAATAATATTTTCAATTGACTGTGGCATTTCTGGATCATATTCACAAATACTAGGAATTGGCTCATTCATATGTTTAATAGCAACTTCCACTGGATTGTCACCTTTAAACGGTACATGACCAGTAACAAGTTCATACATCAAAATACCAAGTGAATATATATCACTTTTAATTGTTGCAGCCCCGCCATTAGCTTGCTCTGGTGGTATGTAATAAACTGTTCCCATCACACTATTAGTTTGCGTAAATTCACCTGCATTCAAAGCAACTGCAATACCAAAATCCATGATTTTAACTCTACCATCTTCTAAAATAACAACATTCTGTGGTTTAATATCACGGTGAATAATATAACTTTCATGTGCATGTGCAACCGCACTAGTAAGTTGAAGCATAATATCTTGAACTTCTGGTAAAGTTAAACTTCCTCTTTTTTTAATTAATTGTTTTAAAGTTAAACCCTGAACATATTCCATAACGATAAAATATTTACCATCATCTTCTCCAACATCATAAACCTCGACAATATTAGGATCATTAAGTGAACTAGCTGAAATAGCTTCTCTTTGAAAACGTCTTACAAACTTTTCATCTTCAGCTAAATCTCCTCTTAATATTTTAACAGCAACTTTTCTATCTAAAATAGTATCCTGAGCTAAATAAACATTAGCCATTCCACCTTCACCAATAGACCTAATAATTTCATAACGATCATTTATTAATTGTCCCCTTGTTATCATTCATTTTCCTCCTTCTGTAAATAAGCAACTGTTATATTATCAGTTCCACCACGGTTATTAGCCTTATTAATTAATTTCTGCACCTTAGCATCAATATCTATATCACTATCTAAAACAGTTTCAATCTGTTTTTCATCAAGCATGTTAGTAAGGCCATCACTACAAAGTAATATTCCACTAACATCCTTTTCAACATCAAACACATCCATCTCTACCGATATATTTGCCCCAAGTGCTCTCATTAAAACATTCTTTCGCGGATGATCTTTCGCCTCTTCTTCAGTAATTTCGCCTGACTTTACTAACAAATTAACTAAAGTATGATCATTAGTTATTTTATAAAGTTTCTTATCTTTTATAACAAAACCTGAAGAATCACCAATATTTCCAAAAAGTAGAAAATTCTTTGTTAAAAGTGCCATCACAATAGTTGTTCCCATACCTACACTTTCTGGATTATTCTCTGTATATTTATATAAAAGCATATTAGCTTCACTAACAACTTCCTTTAAAAAATTAATAGCCTCATCTTTTCCTCCAACACTCGGCGTATCGACAAACTTTTTTCCAATATGCGTAATCGCAATTGATGAAGCAATTTCGCCTCCTTTATGACCGCCCATACCATCAGCGACTGCCATTAAAACTTCCCCAGCTTCATTCTTCACAATTGTCACACTGTCTTCATTATGATCTCGGACTTGTCCAGGATCGGTCAAATATGAAAATTCCATTATTCTGCCTCCTCAAAGTTACTACGTAATTGTCCACAAGCAGCACTTACTTCACTGCCAAATTCCCTGCGCACCGTCACATTTATCTTATTCCTCTTTAGTATATCATAAAAACGCATTATTTTATCTCTATCAGTTTTCTTAAACTCTATATGACTAGTCTCATTATATGGTATCAAATTAACATAAGCCATCATTCCCTTAAGTAAAGAAGCAAGCTCCAAAGCACACTCATCACTATCATTAACATCTTTAAGCATAATATATTCAAAAGTCACTTTTCTATTATTTTCTTTCAAGTAATCTTTAACTGCTTTAATTACCTCTTTAAGGGGATATACCTTATTAATCTTCATCAACCGACTTCTAAGTTCATCATTTGGTGCATGAAGACTAATAGCTAAATTAACTTGACGCCTCTCACTCGTAAACTCTTTTATTTTAGGTACAATTCCACATGTTGAAACCGTAATATGTCTTGCCCCAATAGCAAGTCCATAATCACTATTGATAATATCAATAAACCTCATAACATTATCATAATTATCAAATGGCTCGCCAATTCCCATTAAAACTACATGCGAAATTCTAACCCCCAAATCTTCTTCTACCATAAGTATTTGTAAAACCATCTCGTAAGTTTCTAAATTTCTAACCTTTTTAAGTCTACCACTTTCACAAAATACGCATCCCATATTACAACCAACTTGCGTTGAAACACATAAACTATTTCCATAATCATGATTCATTAAAACCGCTTCTACTTTTTGACCATCAGAAAGAGAAAATAAATATTTATGAACATCTTTTCCATTTTGAACTCTTAAAATAGATATTTTTTTTATATTAAAATCCTCTTTTAACTTTCCTATAACGCTTTTCTTAATATTACTCATCTCGTCAAATGAATGAACTCTTTTTTTATAAAGCCAGTCATACACCTGAATAGCCTTAAACTTCTTTTCACCAATATCTAAAAAGTAACTTTCTAATTCCTTAAGAGTTTTACCATATATGTTCATAAATTCTCACCTTATATCTAATTATACCAAATTACAAAAAAAAATAATAGAACTACTATATTTTTTATTATAAGTTCTATTACTTTTTTAATTAATAACCTTTTATTTGACAATATATTTACCTATTTTATAAAATTCATCGCAATACATATAGCAAAAAACACTACTCCTAAAAAAGCTGTTAATCTAGTAATGAATAGCTCCCCGCCTCTTTCTTTACGGTTCGCAAATAACTCGTCATTACCACCCATAATATTACTATCTGGACTTACTGCTTTACCACTTTGTAATAATACAATTGCAATTAATAAAATAGACACAATAATTAAAAGTATTTTCATAGTATCCCTCCGACTTCTAATAATTTACCATAAAACTAAAGAAAAATCAACCATAACCCCTTTATTATGCCTGATTTTATCTTAATTTTTTTTAACTTTAATTAAACCATTATTTATCTCTTCTAAAGCTCGGCCAATATTTTTATCTGATTTATACTCACTTTCCTTCATCTGATAATAACCATTTTCATCCATTTCTTTAGCCCTTTTAGAAGCAATATTAACAAGTAAATATTTTGAATCAATTTTTTGAAGTAATGCATCAATTGATGGATATATCATAACCATACCTCCTTATAATTCAACTATATACTAAATCATTAAAAAATACAATAAAACGTATAAAACTTGACATTATTTAACAGTTTTCCTAAGTCCATCTAATACCGCAAACATTGCATAAGTATCCTGCTGACAATATTCCACTAATTTTTGATATTTATGCTTATAATCAAGTGGTAATAATTTTGGGAAAGACGCATATGTAATCAATGCATCTACCCCATTACCAACCTCCATACCTTTATAAGTTAAATTAGAAAATAATGGTAAAACCTTCTTTATCGAAAAAGACCCGTCCATATCTGGGTGGTAATAATTAAACATCTTAGCCTCCTCCTTAGAATAGCCAAGTTCTTCGTATAAAGAAGTCTTAGTCTTAACAATATTCATTAAATCAAATACATTATCTCTTATTTTAAGCAATTTTTCTCTATACTCAGGGAAAATATATGCTAACTCCATAAGCCTTGTTTTTTCAAACGAATCATTATACACTAAAACCATCTTATCATCAGGAATAAGTTCACACATATATTTAACTAAATCCAATCTATGATCTAAATGATCAGGAGCTAAATAACCATAGTGATCATTTTCTTTATCACAAACTCCAGGCTCTTTTTCTATATGCAAAGAAAATTGAAACACCGACTGTGTATAAGGCCTTTCTCCTTTATATCTTGGAAGTGGACAAGGAAAAGTCTCGAAATCCAAATGATAAAGTGGATAAGTAATCTGCTTTATTCCATCTTTTATCTTATTAATATTTATATAAGGGTTTCCACTAATCACACACTCTTTTTGAATCCGATTTTTTTCTCTATTAAGCATCTCATCAGAAATATCAAGCATACTTACCTTACCATCATTAATCAAATCATAAGTTTCATATTTTTGACTGCCATCTTTAAAACCAAAATTATTATTAATATAGCCTAAAATAGAATGCTTCTCTGGTAATACATCAAAACATAAAGGACAGTACTTACACTTTACAGTTTTCTTATACTCACAGTATTCACCTAAAGGCACCCTAGAACCATCTAAATCATCTATATACTTCTTAACCCTCTGACTGTCCAAATAAACCTTATCCATTAAATCTCTCGTAATACTAGTTACATCAATATAAGAAATAATATCCTCACCATTTATCCTATCATAAATAGCTTCACCATTTTCATACCTTCCATCAAATACATAATTACTATTCAAAACAGCTAAATAATACTTAACGTTCTTATCTACGCCATGACTTCTCATATCATTTTCAATAATAAACCTTTGAACCGCAATATCGTAAACATAATGGCCAGAAGCACTATATCTATCAAATAATTTTGCTTTATTACGTTCATAAACACTCAAAGGCATATAATCTTCAATATTTAAATCTAAATCCTCAAGTAATTTATAAATCCCCTTTTCATCTTTCATAAAAATAGAATAATCTTTATTTCCTAAATCTAAATACTTCTTAGTCGTTGTCGCCTTAGCCTCAATAATATTAATTCCATCTTCATTTTCATTATAAATATCCACATAACATAAATACCTAATATTATCAATAACCGCATCAAAACTCTCTTGATTATAAGTACTTTTAGAAAACTTAAAACTGCCATCAAAATACTTAGAAGCAATCTCCCCAGCTAAAATCTCCACTTTATTATAATAAGGAAGCATTGTTTCCAGATGTTCATTTTTTATATCTATTAAATCATTACCTTCACTATCAAACATACCACTAAGTAATTCAGTAATATGTTCTAACTCTTCCTCTTTTTTATATTCTTCAATCGTAATCATACTATCTAATTTTTCTTTTTTTAAATCATCTAAAGCCACATATCTTGGACATCTCACATAATTTATAAACTTTGTTTTTGTTATCGCCATAATATCACCTATTTAAATTATACATCAAAATTAAATAATATTATTTATTTTACAGCAATTTACATTACCTAAATTATTTGTCATAATCACCAAGACTATTTTCAGAAAAAAAAGTACCTCTTGTAAGGCACTTTTCAAAATCATTAAGCTAATTTCTTTTTAGCAATAACTACTGTAACAATACTTACAGCAAGTAAGCCAAAAGCAATCATAATTCCGTCTGAAGTTTTTGGGTTTTCCACTTCATCTTTTACTTCTTCTGAAGGAGTTTCCGGAGTAGTAGTTTCTTCTTTAACTAATACAAATTCTCCATTTTCTTCTTTCATTTCAAATCCGTCAGCTAAATATTTACTAACATCATCAGAGTAAGAACCACCACTTACAGTAACAGTATCTTCACCTTCATTATAAAATACGCTACCATTAGCTGTAAAACTACCACCAGTAACTTCTAAAGAAGCATCATTAGTTGAACCTTGATTTGTAATTAAAGAATAAGCTCCAGTATTTCCATCACTAATAGCAAAAGTTCCATCTTTAATTTCCATTTTATTAGCGTTATTAATTACTGAAAAATTATGAGCTTGAACAAAATTACCACCTTCGATAACAGTCGTTCCTTCATTAACCAAACCAAACACATTATCTTCCTCAGTAGTAATAGTTCCACCATTAACAGTTAATGTTCCTGCATTATATAAAGCAGCACTCTTTTCTCCATTAGCACTAATAGTTCCACCTTCAACTGTCAAAATACCTTGATTGTTAACGGTTGGAGCACTAGAAATATCTTTTCTACTGATAGTTCCATTTCC
>CALVRH010000038.1 GCA_944358535.1 uncultured Bacilli bacterium
GAATCAAAATGATTTTCTCATTTTTGGGATTACCATATTCTAATATTTCCATCTCAACAACTCACTTTCAAATTACTGTTTATCTTTTTTGATTAAAGATCCTATTCCTAAACCAACACATAAACCTATACTAATTCCAAAACATATACATATAGGAATATTATCAGTAAACACTCCTATAATTACCCCTAGTGATGTTCCGATGCACATTCCTATTGACATTCCCTCTAACATATATGTTTTTGGTTCATCTTTAATTTCTTGCTTATTAACTTTTTTGTTTTCATTAGCCATATTATTCTAACTCCTTACTCACATAGTCTAATAACTTGATATTGATAATTATCATCATTACCAACATTCCCAAAATCAATTTTTTTACCATCGTTAACCGTTTTCCTGATGCAGCCGAATTTTTAGCTTCAATCATTAACTCATTTACTTATTCAGCCATAATATCAGAATTATTCGCTTTAATTAAATATTTCATATACTCATTAACACTTGATTCAAACCCACTATTTCTTCTTTATTATTCCCAAAAACTTTATTCCATATTCAATAGCTAATAAAAATAAATAAAAACCAAACCATACAGAAAAATTTAAAAATGCTACATCAAAAGTATTTTCAGCTCCTGTTCCATCAACCTTTCTAACAAAAATAAATACACTAACTCCCAAAAACACAATAAACTGAAAAATTTGAAATATTTTAAACCCACTCATCTTCATTTAAAAAGCTCCTCTCATTTTACTTTTCTAAATAAACTATTCCAAACTATACTCTACATTCATATCATCATCAACTATAATTTTTACCTTTTTAGTCACTACCGTGATTTTACCACTCGCATCTGTAAACTCAAAATCAATATTCATAACTCTTTCCCCACTATTTTTTGGAATAATATTTACCTCAAAATTCAAATTATACCCATCGGTAGACTTATCAGTTAAAACTAATTTAGCAATATCTGACTCCACATCACTAGGACCAAAATAACTATTACCAAGTTCATTATTTACACTCAAATTAAAATGTGGATATTTATTTTCAATTTTATAATCAATATCACTATAATCAAAAACAGTTAAAAGCATACCAATATCATAATTATATTTTGAATCATCCAAAAACTCTTTAACTTGAAACTTATCCTCATTATTAACAATCAAATAAAATTCATTATTATCATAACATTCAAAATAATATTTATAAATCTCATTTTCATAAAACAAATTATTACTAGTGCATTCATCATTGTATTCAAAAGTTATATTTGGATGATTTATTTTGTCATACTCTTCATAATTCTTGTCATATAACATATTTCTGTATTTTATAAGTCCTATAAAAAGACAAACAACAACTAATACAAACAAACCCATTTTAATATAAGATTTCCTACTTATCTTATTGTGCTGAAGTAAAAATATATTATGAATCAAATCATTAACACTCCGAACTTTTAAAAGCAAATAAGCTAAAACAGCTCCAGATAAATTAAGAATCAAATCATCAACATCAAATCTACCAGAACCAGTAACTAACTGTAAAAACTCTATTCCAAGTATCATCAATACCATAGTAATAACAAAATATCTAAATTTATTTTGCTTCTTAAATAAAAGTGGTAAAAAGAAAGCCATTGGCATAAAAGCACACACATTACCCAACAAATTAAGCATTACCTGACTTGTCGAATACATACTATCAAATTTTTGAATAAAGGTCATAATCGTTTCAAACGGCATCAAATTAACGCGGTCTTCTAAATTAGTAAATCCTTGAAAATTAAAACCATTTCTAAGCCACAAACTATCAAATAAAGTAAGTGTTATAAGTAAAACTAAATATAAAACAAAATACACATATAAATTTATCTTCATCGGTTTATTATTTTCGTAATACTTTAATAAACAAAAACCACCAACATACATAAAAGAGGCCATAACGCACATTAAACCAAGTCTAGCCATTTCTGTCATCTGAACTCTAAATTCCATCATTAAATAAAATAGTAATATCAAAATAGCTAGCGTATAACCTATAATTCCCAAAACCAAATACTTTCTTTTTCTCATTTTAAAACCCACTTTCAAAATAATACATTAATTATAAAATTCATTTAGTATATTTGCTAAAACCTTTGGACACTCCTCATTTATAATATGTGAAGCTTTTTCAATAATCTTTAACTCTGAATTTTTAATATGTTTAGCTAAATAATATGCAGACTTAATATTTGCCTTATCTTTCTCACCACATATTATTAAAGTTTTACATTTAATCTCCGAAACCCTACTACTAAAATCCAAATTTTTCATAGACTTACCTAAAATAAAAGTATCTTTCTTATTAAAAGCCATACTATCAAACATTGATTTAGGCAAAAACCTAAAAATAATATTTTGAATTCCAAACATAAATTTAGGCACTTTATATGGTGTTCCAATTAGTACCAGTGAATTAACTTTATCTGGAAAATCCAACGCATAATTTAAAGCTAAAATACCCCCTAATGAAAGACCACATAAATCTACTTTTCCTGAAACCTTATTACAGTATTCTATAAATGCAAAATACAAATTATCATAACTAGCCTTCTTACCATTCAAAATCAAAGATAAATCTGGAAGCAAAACATCATCACTATTCATATATTTAATTGTCTCATTATAGCTATCAGCCTTATGACCAGATCCATGAATTAATATTTTTTTCATATATCCTCCCAAACTTTATAATAAAATACCTCTAACAAAAGCTTTTAAATATCTGATACAATTATAATATTTTAATGCCCTTATATCTACCATTTAAAGATGGAAATATGTCACCCAAACATAACATTTTAATATTTTCCCCTACTTCTATAAAATATTATATCAGAAAAAAATCTGTATACCAATATAACACCACTAGTTGTCTTAAAGTTAAAAATGTGTTACAATGTATATAGATGAGAGAAATCTCATATAATAAAAAAGGAACGTTCAATACTGCAATGTTGGGCGGTGCCAAAAAATTAGATCACCTAATCACAGATGTGTTAGGTGAGTTCTTTTATATTAAGGTTATTAATAATAGCGATAATAAAAAGAAGATGATAATTACTAAAGCGAAGATTAAAAAATCTTTCTTGTTCATTATATCGCCTCCCCTCTAAATAGAAGTTTGGCCCCACCCAACTATCGAACATTCCTTATATATAAGTATAACGAATAGTTACATAAAACGCAATATATTTCAAAAAAACGTGCAAAACAAATGCACATTTTTTTAATAATTAAATACTACTTTTTATCTTTCCACTCATGATATAAAATATCTTTTAAAACAAGCATACTATCTAACTTACTATATCCATAGTTAGTAGCTAAACTATCCAATAATTGCCTTATTATTCCGGCATATTTTTCCACATCTACTAAAGATGGATAATCAAGTAATACTGGATACTTTTTACCCAAAGCATTAGTCCAGTTGATTTTAGATTCTATTTTTTCATCAGTATTTTTAATAACATCCTCGATTTCTTTTAATTCAATATCAAAACCAATCAATTCATCCAATGATAAATTATAAAGTTTAGAAAGCCTTTTAGCTTGATAAATATCTGGTAAAGTTTCATTTGTTTCCCATTTAGAAATAGTCTGTCTACTCACCCCCCCAATTTTTCAGCTACCCTCTCTTGCGATAAACCACATTTCTTTCTAGCATCCACTAAACTTTTTCCTAAATTCATTATTCTCACCTCAAAAATAAATATATCACATAAAGGCACTTATTTCTATCAACAATAACTTGAATTTTTGCCCGCATTAATAAAATTTAAAATTAATTCATAAACATATCAAAATTAATAAATCGATTATTAAAGTTAGTATCCCTGATATAAACATCAACCAAAAGAAACTCTTCTTATTAGAATATCTTAAAACATAAGCAATTTGGGGATTATCTGGATCATAAAAAACATCTAATCTAGAATTAACTGGATATAACTCTTGAATAGGATTTTTATATACTCCACCAAAAGAATTTAAAGATCTATTAATCCTCAAATTTCCATCCTCTTCTTTATATTCCACTTCATTTTTACTAAAAGGTGTACTTACTGTCTTTTCAATAACCCATTTATACTCAGGGCCTTTAATCTTATACTCTTTTCCGCAGGCCTCATAATAAACAATAGGCAAATGAACACCAGAATAACTTGCCATCGTATATCTTTTAACTATACCCTCTGTTTTAGACGTGCATCTTTTTTCCATAATTAAATACTTGTAAAATAACTTAAAAGCTAAAATAATTAATACAAAACCACCAATAGATAAAAATATTCCAAACACTAATTTAATAATTTCAATCTCACTCATCTTATCACTCCATAAATAAAGTATTATTTTTCTTTTGAAACATAAATAATAAGCATAATAATTCCAATTAAACTAATTCCCACCGAAAGACCTAGAAGTAATCCTGATGTAAATTCACCAAAAGAACTTTCACTATAGCCAAAAAATATATAAACCAAATATAAAATATTACCTAAAATAACTAAAGATACTCCACCTTTTAATTTTTTCATCTAAAACCTCCATATTAAATCCTACTACTTAAATTATACACTAAAACCCCCAATAACATAAATATAAACTTATAATACAATATTAATTTAAAATAAAATTTAAGTTTCCCATAAAGTTAAATTTATGTTAAAATGTATATAGATGAGAAAAACCTTATATAATAAAAAGGAACATTCAATACAAAGGTATTGAATGCGACCAATTTAACACACCTAAATCATCGGTGATGAGATAGGCGCTGTTTACTATTTAAATAGTAATATGAACACTAAAATAAAAGGGATATTATGGCATAAAGAAATTTTTCTCTTTTTTTCATATCTAAACTCTTTTACCTAAACTATAAGCTTCTTCCTTATATTTATTTTCTGTACTAGCCCCAGTATAACCATATCCTTTTGCCAGTATCATCCCCCTATTATCTAAATTCAAATAATCTATTAAAATGTCTATATGTTTTTTTATTCCGCTCATCACTTGTTCATCATTGTTCCAAGCCGTTGCAATAAATACTGACTTTAAATGTTTACTTTGTATCTTTCCATTTCTAGAATAAAATCTATCAATTGCACTTTTAATTTGAGCAGAAAAACCAAAGTAATAAATTGGTGTTGCAAACACTATCATGTCAGATTCTAAAATAGTATCTAATATTTTTGGCATATCATCATTAAATACACATGATCCATTCATACCACAGTGATCACAACCTATACATGGATGAATATCTAAAAAAGGAGTATCAAATCTTACTACATTATGACCATTCTCTTCTGCCCCTTTAACAAATTCATTTACTAAAGTATTAGAAGTACCTATCTTGTGTGGACTTCCAGTTAAAACTACTATTTTCATTATTTACACACCTCGTCAATACATCTTAAAACATTAAGGCTTCTAGGATAACCTATATATGGAAGTAATTGCGTTACTGTTTCGATTATTTAAAGCCCCCGCTAAAAACACTTTATAACGGTCTCTCGTATTTTGAGCAATCATACTTGCTAAAATTATCATCCATCTTAATTTCTTATCATAATTTCCATGTTCATAAACTTCATCAAATGCAAAATTTAAAAATGTTTCAACATATTCTGGATTAGTTTCATCCATTGGTCTATTCTCACCCGCTGGAGCATACTTTACTCCATTAAAAATTTCATCATGTTTTTCTAATGCCTTTTTAGTAATATTCATAAATCCCTCCTAATTAATTTTCTAATTTTTCTATTGTTATCTCACCAGATAAATTTCCTATCTGATCAGTTCCAGAAACAGCCACGCCTAATTCATATAAACCACTAGCAGATGTAAAAGAATCATAAAACATTACTACATCACCCCATGGTGCATAATAAGCTAACGTTCCTGCCCCGCCACCATTTGATATTGGAGTACTATCAGTATCAAGTTCACTTGTAGGATAAAATATTTTTTCATTAGAACTAAAATTTTCTACATCCAAAGTAAGTGGTAATTGTTCATACAAACTTTTAGATGCACTGCTGTCATTAAGTTCAAATATAATTTCATGACTACCATCTCTCACACTAATTCTAATATTCTCATCCCCTAAATCACTATTTTCACTTGTATCTTCATTATTTTCTGAAGTAGTAGAATTATTTTCAATATCCTCATCCATCTCATTACTAGAATTATTATTTATAAATGTAAAATATATAATTATTCCAATTACTATAATTATTAAACCTATAATTACAATTATCTTTTTCATAAACATCTCCTATCCAAGTAATTTCCTAATACCCATATATGCAATCTCGTAAATTGTAAAATATTTATATTTAATTCCAGCTTCTTTCATTGCTTGTTTTTGTTTTTTAGTCACACTCGCATAAGGATATATACCAAACATAAATGGGAAAAATGAATAAATAAATTCTATCGTATCTTCTTCACTCATATCTTTAAAAAACTTATTTAAACAAAGCCTTACAGCATGAACCGCATTCCCATAAGCCTTTTTAAACTCCGTTAGTCTCTCTATTCGGCTATTTTCTTCTAAATCATACATATTCATTGACAAAAGCTTCAATAATCTTTCCTTATCTTCAAGCGTATGAGCTAACTTTTCCGCAAACTCATCTTTCGTAAGACTTTCATTATTATTTCTTATCGCATCAACTTCATACTGCCATTTTTCATATTCTTTTTGAAATAATGCCAAAAAAATTTCTTCCTTTGTTTCAAAATAATTATAAATAGATGGTCTTGAAAATGTCGTTTGTTCACTTATCAGTTTTATTGTTATGTCCTTAAAATTATACTTATCATATAAATCTGTACAAGCCTTAATAATTTCTTCTTTTCTTAAATCACTGTGTTCCATAAAATTACCTCCTTTTGACACTCTGTCAGTCATCTTACATTCTCATTATATTAAATTTCTGACACCATATCAATAAAATATAACAAAAAAATTTACTAAATATTATTAGTAAATTAATTATTAGTATTTGTCTTTAACTCTGTTTCATATAAATGTTTATAAGCTAAAGATTTATTTAAAAGCTCCTCATGTGTTCCTTCGGCCTCAATATGACCATCATTTAAAAATAAAATTCTGTCACTATCTATAATTGTTGATAATCTATGAGCAATAATCAAAATAGTATATTCACCCTGCATATTGTGAATAGCTTCCTGTATTTCTTTTTGTGTTTCATTATCCAAGGCACTTGTCGCTTCATCAAATAAAATAATCTCAGTTTTTTGTATTAAAGCTCTCGCAATAGCAAGCCTCTGTTTTTGACCACCTGATAAAGTAATACCACCCTCACCAACTACTGTATCATATTTATCAGGTAAAGTATTTATAAACTCATCTAAACAAGCCATCTTACAAGCATTAATCATCTCTTCATCAGTTAAATTTTCTTTAACTAATTTTAAATTATCTTTAATACTTAAATTAAATATATAAGGATTTTGATTAATAACGGTAATATTATTTCTAATACCATCCTTATCTAATTCATTAATATTAACCCCATCAATTAATATCTCACCACTATCAACCTCATACATTTTATCAATTAAACTAAATATCGTACTTTTGCCAGCACCACTTTTACCAACAAAAGCAACTGTACTATTCGCATTTACTTTAAAAGATAAATTATCTAAAACCTTATTATCTCCATAACTAAAATTAACATCTTTAAACTCAAAATTACCATTAACTTTGTCCAAATGAACATTACCAAATTCTTCTTTTTCAAACTTATTATTATCAAGAATATCAATTATTCTTTCAGCCGAAAGATTAAAATTTTGAATACAATTGAGTAAATCATTTATAACATAAACTACGACAACATTTTTTAAAGAATAATTATATATTACTATTGCCATTGGAATTGTAATAATATTATTCGTTATAAAATAAATAAAAATTATGATAAGTAACAAATTACTTAAATCTATAACACTATCATTAATTAAATTATAGTTTCTATCTATAGACAGCATTTTATATCTAGTTTGATTTAATTTTTTAATTTTACTATTCATCACATTAATAAAACTATTTTCTGCATGAAGCATTTTTATATCTCTAGCTCCTCTAACAACTTCTCCTGTAAAGCCAGAAACATTATCTTCTTCACCTCTAAACATTTTATCGAATCTATAAAACGATTTCCACTGCATATTAGTAAGAACAAATAATAAGATTACAACTATAAGCATATAAAGAAAAATCCAAAAATTTATAATTAAAACTGCAATTAAAATACCAATACTACTAATAATCTCGGTCAAGTTTGAATTGATTATATTAAATATAGAAGATAGTTTACTAGTATCACCCATTAATCTTTGAATAAAAAATCCTGATGAATTACTATCTAAAGTTTTATTTTTTAATTTTAAAATTTCTTTTCCAAGTGATATTTGAATATTGTTAAAAGTTTCTCTATAAACAATATTTAACAAATAATCACTAAAATATTTCATAATATTTTTTAGTATTTCTACAGCAAAAACTACAAAAGCAATAGATAAAAGTTGAAGAAGTTCATTCGACGTCAAATATACAATTAGCCTAGCACTTAAAATAGGTAAAACAACCCCAATAACTGCCAAAAGTAAACCAATTATAGCAAGTAATATAATTTTACTTTTTTGTTCTTTAACATATCTCCATGCAAATTTCAAATTTTTAACTAACTCTAACATACATACCCCCTCACATCAAAAGTATTATAACATTACAGTATACTAGAGTGTCAACTAACAAATTTAAAATAATATAATTTAAGTTAAAAAAATTATAATATATACTCATATAATAAAACGCACAAAATCATTGCACGTTTTTCTAATTCAAATAATATAACTAAACAAATTTCACTAATTACCAATTTTCATATCTTTGATTTTTATTAATATCAGCTATATTTTTCATATCTTCTTCATTTAAACTAAAATCAAAAATACTATAATTTTCTAAAATATGATCTGGATTACTTGAACCCGGAATAACTATATATCCAGCTTGTAATTGCCATCTTAATATAATCTGTGCGGATGTTTTATTATACTTTGTAGCTATATCTCTAATAACCTCATTATTAAAGTTTTCAGAAGTATGCCCTCTACCACCAAATGGATACCAAGACTCAATTATTATTCCATATTTACTAACATATTCCTTTAAATCAGTATTTTGATAATATATATGATTTTCATTTTGAATTACTGATGGAACAATTGTTGCATAAGACAAAACTTCATCTATCTCTTCTTTAGTATAATAATTTGATATTCCAATTGATTTCACTTTTCCATCATAAACACCTTGTTCCATCGCTTTATAAACCTCTTCATCATTAGATTCAGGTTGATGAATCAAAAATAAATCTATATAATCTACTCCTAATCTTTCCAAAGACTCATCTATTGAATTATAAGCATTATTATAACTACTTGGCATTATCTTTGTCGTAATAAAAACCTCTTCTCTTGTAACAATACCATCATCAATAGCTCTTTTAAGTCCTTCTCCAACACCATACTCATTACCATAATATTGAGCAGTATCAATTAATCTATAACCATATTCTAAAGCATAATAAACAGAATTAGCAGTTTCTTCATCATTTTGAGTCCATGTTCCTAAACCTATTATTGGCATCTCATAACCACTATTTAAAGTAACTGTTTTTGTATCAAAATTAAATTCAGCTTTATTCACATTTTCTTTAATATTTTTTACCTCCTTGTTATCATATACATTCTTTTCACTAAAAAACCAAAATAATATCAAACCAAAAGCACATAAAACAACTATAACAATCAAAATATTCTTCATATTTTCTCCCTTTTAAATTTTCTTAAAAAATATTTTTACAACATCCCTTTAACATGATTTTTATTCATGTTCTAATATAATTGTAGCACCTAAACCTAACTTTAGGTCAAGTATTAATTTATAAATTCTAAAAAATAAAACAAAACCATAGAAAAATCTAAAGTGATATTATCTTCACTTTAGATCTATCTTCTTTATAATCCCTATTCATAATATTATCAAGTTTATCCATAGATAAATTTAAATCAAGCTTCTTATTAAATTCATCCATAAATCTTTTAGCCCTCTCATATCCTCGAAAAGGAGTAGTTTTTCTAGAATATAAAAGTTTTAAAGCTACAAACTCCAACAATCTATCCCTCAAATAATTATCTAAATATTTATTGTTTGATGCCTTTTCAAGTTCAGAAAAATCTAATTTATCAAAATATTCATCAATAAATAATTTAACTAAATTGTAAATATCAATTTCATTATCAGATACATATTTCTCTATCTCATAATCCATATCAACTAAACCAGTTTCCGCATCCGCACTCACCACAAAATCTTTATGCTTAGAAAAATACTTATCATTCTCTGTTCTTTTGGCTTTATAATATACCTTTTTACTTACACCAACAACTTTATCCATATCATAAATAGGATAACTTTTTTGAACATTTGACCTATATAAACCTTCAATTAATTTTTGTTGATTATCAGTCAATCTAAAAAATAATTGTTTAATATCCATAACATCAGATAACTCTTTAAACTTACTAAAATCACTGGTCATCTTTCCATCATAAAAATCAAACTCTCTTTCGGGAAACTTAATTTCATACCACGCAGCAAGCCTATCAATCATATCCTGCATTTCATCAATTCCAATAAAAACCTCATATCCCTCATCAATCAAATGATTAAACATATATAAAAATTTCTTATTTTCATTTAAATCATATAATTTTTCATCCTCATTATAAAAATTCTTCAATTCTTCTTTTGTCATATTTACACCTCTAAACTTATATAAGATTATACCACAAAAAAAATGACTTAAAAAGCCATTTTAATTTATAATTATTTAATTTCAATTGATTTAGAAGCTTTTTCAATAGTGCCTTTAGGTAAACATACTTTCAAAACACCATCTTTAAACTCAGCTGATACTTTACTCTCATCTATATCACCAACATAGAATTTACGTTCCATAGTTCCATAAAATCTCTCTTGGCGAATGTAATCTTTCTCTTCTTCATTTTCTTCAGAACTCTTAGAAGCTTTAATAGTTAAATAACCATCATTATAATCAACTGTTACATCCTTCTTATCAAGTCCTGGCATATCAGCTTCAATAACATAATTTCCTTTATTTTCGTAAATATCACATTTCATACTATCTGTTGGAGTAAAAATATCAAACATACTATCTAAATCAAATTTTCTTGGTAACATTCTCATTTTCCATCCTTCTTTCTTTTACAATTATGTTATACCACCCTTTTTAGCACTTGTCAAGTTCAAGTGCTAAAAAATGACAAAATTTTTATAAAAAAAGGTTACTATTCACAGCCTAAAAGATAATTTATAAAATATTCGGCCTATTTAGCTGAATATTTTTATTGTGGATAAGTC
>CALVRH010000039.1 GCA_944358535.1 uncultured Bacilli bacterium
GGCCCATTTACTCATTCAATGCCATTATATTATAACATTTTTTTGTTTTGGTCAATTAAACTTTTCATTTGAGCAATGAAAAAAACTAGTTTAGTTACTAGCTTTTAACTGATTTTTAAAGATTTTTCTAAATAAGAATCTGACTAATGGTCCAGCATAAAAAAGTTGCCAGAATAGTGCCATTGGAAAACTTAAGGTCCATGTTTGAATCCAGTTTACAAATAGATTTTCCCACCCTTTAAATTCAAAAAATATGTTGGCTATTAATGTCATGATTGGACACATAAAAGCAACTGTTAAACAGGAAATCATTAAGGTTATAAATATAGGCTTTGTTTGTTTAACATTTAGTGTTTTAAAAGTTATTTTGTGAACTAATTTTCCAACAAAGAAAAACTCTATTAAAAAAGCGATTAAGCATGTTAAGGGTAATGCTTTTAATACCTCTAAAAATATTTCATTAGATAGTCCACCATTTTGAAGTGATATGTTGTATGTTATCATAGCAAATACCATTAAAATAACCATCATTATTCCAAAAATGACTTCTTGAAATTTAGTTTTAGGCATATAAAAACCTCCTTTCACTTTTAAAAGAAGATTGTTGTTGTTCGTTAATCATTTATAAAATGTACGTTTCCAATTATACCAATTTCTTTTTGTCTTGAGTAATTATAACAAATTCTTAAAATTTGTGTAAGTAAAAATGAATAATTTACATAATTATTTATCCATGATAAAATTGATGTAGAGGGAAAATATGGAAAAATTAAAAGGATTATCAGAAGAAAAAGTTTTAGAATTAAAAGAAAAAGGTTTGGTAAATTATAATACTGAAGTTAAAACAAAGTCGATAGGACAAATAATTATGATGAATTTTTTCACTTTGTTTAATTTTTTGAACTTTGGACTTGCTTTAGCTATTTTTCTTGTTGGTTCTTATAAGAATTTACTTTTTCTTGGAGTTGTTTTTTGTAATACTTTAATTAGTACAGTTCAAGAAATTAGAAGTAAGAAAGTAATTGATAAATTGTCACTTCTTAACGAAAGTAAAGCGACAGTAATTAGAGATGGAATAGAAAAGCAAATTGGAATTCATGAAATTGTTTTAGGTGATATTATTAAACTTAGAGCGGGTAATCAAATAGTTACTGATAGTAGGATTTTAGATGGTGAAATTTTAGTTAATGAATCACTTATTACAGGAGAATCAGAGTCAGTTACTAAAAATAAAGATATGGAAATTTTATCTGGTAGTTTTGTAGTGAGTGGTAGCTGCTTAGCTGAGGTTATTCATGTTGGAGCTGATAATTATACATCTCAAATATCAGCAGAGGCTAAATATATTAAAAAGGTTAATTCAGAAATTATGAATTTTCTTAATAAGATTATTAAATATATTTCTATAGCTATTATTCCAATTGGTGTATTATTATTTTTAGGACAAATGGATTCTGGATCATTTAGTGATACGATAATCCATGTTGTGGCAGCACTAATTGGTATGATACCAGAAGGTTTAGTATTACTTACTAGTACTGTTTTAGCAATTAGTGTTATTAGACTTTCTAAATATAATGTTTTAGTTCAAGAGTTATACTGCATTGAAACATTAGCTAGAGTTGATACTATTTGTTTAGATAAAACTGGTACGATTACTAAAGGAGAGATGGAAGTATCAAAATTAGTACCTTTAAATGGAACTAATATGAATGAAATAATAGATGCTTTAAGTATGATGAGTTATCATATGGATAATGATAATCAGACAATGGAGGCAATTAGTAAGAAATATGCGAGAAGAAATGATCATAAGGTAATAGAGATTGTACCATTTTCTTCACAGGCTAAATGGTCTGGTATTTCTTTTGAGGATGTAAGTTATGTTTTAGGTGCTCCGGAAATTGTCCTTAAAGATACATCTAAAATAGATAAAGAGCTTAATTTATATACAAGTAGTAATAGAACAATATTATTAGGAAAGGTTAATCATAAATTAAATAAGACTTTACCTTTAGATGTGGAACCTATGGGACTTGTAATTATTAATGATAAAGTTAGGTTAGAAGCTAAGGCTACACTTGAGTATTTTAAAGAGCAAGGTGTTGACATTAAACTTATTTCTGGTGATAATCCAAAAACTGTAGCTGGTGTGGCTGAGAAGGTTGGACTTACAAATATTAAATATATTGATATGAGTCGGTGTGATACACCAATAATTGATATGGTTGATGATTATAATGTTTTTGGTAGAGTTAAACCTAAACAGAAAAAAGAGATTGTCATGGCATTAAAAGCTCATGGTCATACGGTTGCTATGACAGGTGATGGAGTTAATGATGTACTTGCTTTAAAGGAAGCGGATTGTAGTGTGGCTATGAATAGTGGTAGTGATGCGGCAAGAAATGTATCTCAACTTGTTTTACTGGATTCTAATTTTTCATCTATGCCGAAGGTTGTGGCTGAGGGAAGAAGAAGTATAAATAATATTCAAAGGTCATCATCTTTATTCTTATGTAAAACTACTTATGCGACTTTACTGGCAGTTTTATTTATGTTTTTACCATTAAGTTATCCATTTGAACCTATTCAACTTACTTTAATTAGTGTTGTAACGATTGGTATTCCATCATTTATTTTGGCTTTAGAGCCTAATAATGAGAGAATTAACGGTAAAATTATTTTGAATGTTTTGAAAAGATCTATACCAACAGCTTTAACTATTGTGGCTAATATTATAATTGTTACATTTTTACCAAATATTATTAGACTTACAACTGATGAAGTTTCAACTTTATGTGTGCTTTTAACTGGACTTACGGGATTTATGCTTTTATATAGAATAAGTGTTCCTTTTAATACTTTACGTAGGTGTTTATTTGTATTTTTAATTATATTATTTAGTGTTGGTGTAATATTATTTAGAGAATTTTTCTCACTTACAATTTTGACACCTAAGTTATTAATTTTAACACTTGCTTTATTTATGATAGCTATTACTTTATTTAATATTTTTACAGATTTATTTTATAAAGTTTCAAAAAAAATGAAAATATGATTAAAGCCTTGATTTTAAGGCTTTTTTGCTTTGTGATTATTGACATAATGTGTAAACTAGTTGTATAATTATATTAATAATAATAGAGCGGGTGATGACATGATTAATGAAAAAGATTCAGGGGCTTTAATTAATCAGATTCGTGATATAACACGTGATCATATAGATTGGATAAAATCGCAGCTTTTAAAACCTAATAATTTTATTGTGGCTAAAGGTCGTGAGGTTTGGGTAGATGTACCAAATAGTAAGTTAAAGAATATTGTTACAATTCCAAGCAAAGGAGATCCAAATTATCGTAAAGCTTGGATACGTGTTTATAATTTATCTGTTGATTATTTAGAAGGTAGTTTAAGTTATGCTTGTATGAATGGCGATTTAGACTATAGGACTATTAAATGGCCGGAGTTTAATCCAGAAAATGCGGATTATGCAAGATATTTGGAAGCGGTATTAGATAAGTATAAATTATTTTTAGAAGAAAAACGGAAAAGAGAATTAGAAAAACCATCTATAGTTGTCAATAAAAGTAGTGTGATGCTTAGTCCTGTTGACAGTGAAGTTATTGATGATTCTTATACAGAGGAATTGCAGTTAGTTGATAATACATTTAGTGAGAAGGTTAATGAAGAGGTTTTGCCTGAAACTTTATCAGTATATGAAGAGTCGGAATATAATTTAGCTAATGTTCAGGAAGTCTCAAACAATGAAGGGGTATTACAAGAATTTGTGGCTCAAAAAATTTTAGATGGTGATAAACTTAGTTCTAGAGATTTACGCGATTTACAAAAAAATAAAGTTAATTTAGTTATATTACCTTGTCAAAATGTTGATAATATAAAAGAGGAAAAACTTTTCTTTGAAAATATGCATGCTTGTTCTTTAGAAGGTGTTAAAACAGGGGCAATGATATATGGTATGGCTACTGAAGAACGGGAGGCAGCTTATGAACTAAAGAAAATTTTAAAATTATTAGATCAATGCGATTCTACTTTTACGCGATATGTTATTTATGAGGTTAATGATGATTTTGTCCGAAAAAATCAAGATAGTGAGATGAAATTGCTTAGTTTTATTAATGCATATTCAATGATAGTGGAAGGTCTTGCAAAAGCAAATTATTTACCAATGATTTCGATGAATGTGACAAGTAAAAAAATACTTAGTGATATTTATACAAGATATAATTTAGAAAGTAAATACGAGACAATTTATGTAGTTTTAGTTCGTGAATTAGATGAACTTGATAAAGGTGATTCAACTATTTTGATGGATCCACAATATGATTATGATTTATTGACAATAAAAGATACAAAATTTAGATATGGAGAAATGCTTCAAGAATTAGTTAATTCTGAAGTTAAAGGTACAACTTTGGCAAATGTGGCATAGTTGTATTTTTCTATATTATATTATTTATAGATGGTGATGAAATGTTAAGTTTAAGTAAAATAAAAAAGGATTATAAAACTGGTGATTTTGTTCAACATGCTTTAAAAGGTGTTAGTTTATCTTTTAGAGAAAATGAGTTTGTGGCAATACTTGGTCCAAGTGGTTCTGGTAAGACAACCTTATTAAATATTATTGGTGGACTTGATAGGTATAGTAGTGGAGATTTGATAATTGATGGTAAATCTACTAAAAAATTTAAGGATAAAGATTGGGATGCTTACCGTAATCATGCGATAGGATTTGTTTTTCAAAGTTATAATTTGATAGGGCATATTTCTGTTTTGGAAAATGTCGAGATGGGAATGACTTTGAGTGGTATTAGTGCGAGTGAAAGAAGAAAGAAAGCTCTTAATTTACTTGAGAAAGTTGGTTTAAAAGAACATGCAAATAAGAAGCCTAATCAACTTTCTGGTGGACAAATGCAAAGGGTAGCAATTGCGAGAGCTTTAGCTAATGATCCTAAAATTATTTTAGCAGATGAGCCAACTGGGGCTTTAGATAGTAAAACAAGTATGCAGATTATGGAACTTATTAAAGAGATTTCTAAGGACAAGTTAGTTATTATGGTTACGCATAATAGAGAACTTGCCGAAAGTTATGCAACAAGGATTGTTGAGATGAAAGATGGCGAGTTATTGAGTGATAGTCAGCCTTTTGATTTTGATGATAAAACTGGAAGTTTAAATATTAGCAAAACTTCAATGAGCTTTTTGGCGGCTTTAAGGTTGTCGTTTGGTAATATTCGTACTAAAAAGGGAAGAACTTTTTTGACGGCTTTTGCTTCATCTATTGGTATTATTGGAATTGCATTGATTCTTTCTTTATCTAATGGCTTTAATATTGAAGTAGAAAATTTTGAACAGGATTCGTTATCTCAGTCACCAATTATGATTACTAATCAGACTGTTCAGATGGACGAGGCAACTTTGAATGAGATTACGGGTGATGTTGATTTAGAAAAGTATCCGGACGATGAGAAGGTTTATGCACAAGATGATTTAAAGGATACAATTGTACATACAAATAAGATTACTTCTGATTTTGTTGATTATTTGGGTAAGATGGATATGAGTAATGTTTCAGGTATTTCTTATGCGAAAGGAACTAATTTAAATATTGTTAGTAAAAATGGTGATAATTATAGTTTGATAAATTCTGACTTTAATACAACTTTTGGAACACTTCCAGAAAATCCGAATGGGGAAGAAGGGTTACTTGAGAAAAATTATGATGTTTTAGCTGGACAAATTAGTGATGATGCTGGTTTGGTTTTGATTGTTAATAGTCGTAATCAGATTAGTGCTTCTATTTTAGAAAGTTTAGGTTTTGATGAAAGTGCAAGCTTTGATGATATTTTGGCTAAAGAATTTAAGATAGCAGTTAATGATGATTATTATAAAAAAAGTGGTAATAATTTTATAACTGAGACAAATTTAGAAAAATTATATAATAGTGAAAATAGTATTTCTGTAAAAATTATGGCTATTGTGCGTGGTAAGGAAGATAAGGAACTTATTACAAGTGGTAGCGGAATTTATTATACAGCGGCTTTGGTGGATGAAGTGATAGGTAAAAATAAAGATTCAGATATTGTTAAGAAGCAAAATATTGAATCTTATAATGTTTTAACTCATCAAAAGTTTGATGAGACGATGACTAAAGAGGCATTTTTGGGATATTTGGGTGCGGATGTTGTACCAATGGCTATTTATATTTATCCAAAAGATTTTGATACTAAAGGTAATATAATTGATTATTTAGATAAGTATAATGAGGGAAAAGATGAGGATAGCGTTATTCAGTATACTGATATGGCGGAAATGATTTCAACACTATCTGGAAACATTATGGATGCAATTACGATTGTTCTTGTGGCTTTTTCATCAATCTCATTAGTTGTGTCTTCAATTATGATTGGAATTATTACTTATATTTCAGTGTTAGAACGAACTAAGGAAATTGGTATTTTAAGAGCTCTTGGTGCTAGAAAGAAGGATATTACAAGAGTGTTTAATGCAGAGACATTTATTATTGGTATTTTTTCTGGTTTACTTGGTGTTACTTTAGCTTATTTACTTACAATTCCAACAAATATAATTATTGAAAATTTATCTGGACTTGCTAATGTGGCTAAGTTAAATCCTGTGCATGCTTTAATTTTGATAATTATTAGTTTAACTTTAACAATTATTGGTGGGGCAATTCCTGCTAAAATGGCTTCTAAAAAGGATCCAGTGGAAGCTTTGAGAACGGAGTGAAAAATTACTTCGTTTTTCTTTGTTATTACTTTTTATTCTCAATTTGACATAATTTTTATAAGGTGTATAATAAAAAAGCTTTTTAAAGAAAGAGGCGATTTTATGAAAGAAAGCACAGTGCAGTTAGATGTAAAAGAGCAGTTAGCTTTACCAAATAAAATTGATAAAGTGAGAAAACCAGAAAAAACAGAAAGAGAAATTGCTTTAGCAAAGTATGCAAGATTTTTTAAACGTAATATGGCTAAATTTAATATTACTGATCCAAATTATACTGCTTTGGAAATTGTAAATGATGAAGGATTAATGGTTAGTAGAGAATTACAAGAAGATGGTGGATTTTCTAATTTTAAAATTTGTAATATTGGAGTAATTAATACTTTAATTGAAAATCCAGTAAAGCTTTCTCAAATTAATTTAGTGCATGCGGTTATGCCATTTGATGATGTATATTCATTAATAAAGGCTTTTGCTAAAATCCCTGAATTAACAAATGCTAAAACTAGAGTTGTTTTAGGTACTTATGATAATTATGATGATGAACATGATAGAAATATTAGAATTTTAAATAATTTAATTAGAGAATTAGATTTTAGTGGTTATCATTGTATGGATGAAGATGGAACAGCTTTAAAAATGGTTTACTCAACTTATCAAAAAAATTTAAGAATGAGACATTAATGTCTCGTTTTTTAGTGTATAATTATTTAGGGTGATAAAAATGAAAGGAAAATTAGAAAAGATAGTTAAGATTTTAACTAAAGAAGGAAAAACTATTAGTACAATGGAGTCATGTACAGGTGGAGCAATTGCGAATGCGATTACTAATGTGTCAGGAGCTAGTAATGTACTTAATTTTAGTGCGGTAACTTATTCTAATGATTTTAAAATTAAAATGGGAGTAAGTGCGGATGTTATAGATAAATATACAGTTTATAGTAAAGAAACAGCTAGAGAAATGGCTAGAGCTATTAGTGCATTTGCTTCAAGCGATTATGGAATTGGAGTTACAGGTAAGCTTGGTAAGAGAGATCCTAATAATAAATTTGGATATGATAATCAAGTGTTTGTTTGTATATATGATAGTGGTAAGTATGTAGATTTTAATTTGTTTGTCGATAGAGATGATAGGCGGGATGATAAGTTAGAAGTTTTAGAAGTTGTTGTTAATAAACTTTTAGAATATTTAGAAAAGTAATTATGTATAAAAATTTAGATTATTTATTTTTAAATTTAAGTAAATCGAAGTTTCGATCTAGTTTTCATTTGAGAAAATATATGGTAGATTATACCAATGAAAAAGGTATAGATGAGATTAGAAAGCATACTTATGATTTTATAAATAAGAAGTTAAAACCAGCTTCTCCTAAAAATGATGGAAGACAGACAGCATATAAAGGACATCCTGTTTTTATAGCTCAGCACGCAACAGGAACTTGCTGTAGGGGGTGTTTGGATAAATGGCATCATATACCAAAAGGTAGAGTACTTACTGATGATGAGGTAGACTATATT
Organism: uncultured Bacilli bacterium; assembly: GCA_944358535.1. Taxonomy (GTDB): domain Bacteria; phylum Bacillota_I; class Bacilli_A; order RF39; family UBA660; genus Coprosoma. The sequence continues at coordinate 8,281 of CALVRH010000039.1, forward strand.
GTAAATGTTATTATGAAGTGGATAGAGAGGGAAATGAAAAGTTAATTTTCTATACAATTTTATTTAAATATGTTATAATTTTAGTGGTAATCGATTATTAATGATAACCAAAAATTTTTAAGGAAGGGAGATATATAAAATGGAATTAAAAGGTTCAAAAACAGAGAAAAATTTACTAACTGCTTTTGCTGGAGAAAGCCAAGCTAGAAATAAATATACTTATTTTGCTTCTACAGCTAAAAAAGAAGGATATGAGCAAATTGCTGCTATTTTTGAAGAAACTGCTAATAATGAAAAAGAACATGCTAAAATGTGGTTAAAGACTTTATTTGGTGGTGATATTAAAGATAGTTTAAAAGTTAATACTATGGAAGCTTTAAAATTAGCTGCTGAAGGTGAAAACTATGAGTGGACTGAAATGTATGCTGAAATGGCTAAAGATGCTAAAGAAGAAGGATTTGACAAAATAGCTTATTTATTTGAAGAAGTAGCTAAAATTGAAAAAACTCATGAGGAAAGATATAATAAATTATTAGAAGCTGTTAAAGAAGAAAAAGTATTTAAGAGTGAAACTCCTAAGATGTGGGTTTGCCGTAATTGTGGTCATGTTCACTATGGTGAAGAAGCTCCAAAAGTTTGTCCAGTATGTGCTCATCCACAATCATACTTCGAAATTAAAGCTGAAAATTATTAAGAAAAAAGAATTGCTGAATTTATTAGCAATTCTTTTAATATACATAAATGTCTCCTTGGGGTCTTGAACACCAGATCCACTGATTAAGAGTCGGTACGGACTAAGTATAACTAGATTTAATAAAGGTAAAAAAACTTAATAATTAAGCTAAAAATAAATGCTTTTGTTTTTATTTAAACTTATTTAATTTTAGAAAAATCTAATTAAGCATAATAATTTTTGCACAAAACGGTTTAAAAAAATCTAAAAAATTCATTTTAGATTATTAATCAAAATTATGGTGGGCTGTTAGGGATTCGAACCCTAGACCCACTGATTACACTATGTTATCATATTAGCTTTTTATCTAATATTTCTACATATTACTTATTCTATGTAGTTCAGCATACCTTATCAACCCATTAGGTTGTCGAACACTCGTGGAAGTATTATATTTATTCAACTTCTATGCGTTACACTACTTAATAACCTTACGCAATTTATTAAGTTAGCACGGTATTGGCATTTCAGCGTTCACCGTTTTTGCTCGATTTTCATTGTTATATTACTATAACAAGCTCCCAATTTGAACATCAAGAGTCAGTTGCTCTACCAACTGAGCTAACAGCCCATAAAATTGATTACTTATTAAGTATAACACAAAAATGTTTAAAAATTCAATAGTTGCACTTATTTTTTATTAAAATTCAGAAATTTTAAAAAAAATTTAGTGCTTTTAGGAAAATATGATATAATTGCTTTGCTGAAAAGTGAAAGTTTAAGGTTTTGTGAAAATAAAAAATAATTGAAAGGAAAAAATAGAATGTTGAGAGAAGAATTATTATTAGATTACAGTTTATTGGTAGAACTTCTGAAATTTGCAAAGAAAGATTATAATCGTATTTGTTTAATTTTAAATGATATATTAAAAATATATGAAAGAAATAATAATCTTATTAAACATGTATTATTCAAAGATTTTTCATTTATCGATATAAATGCCAAAATTCTTTTTAATAAATATGTTGATTTTTTTAATATTTTTGACGAAGAGAAGGCGAGTGAATTTTTGGCTAATTTAAATAATTATATATCTTTGATGTTTTATATTATTAATAGAATCGGATTTAAGAATGATTTAAATAGTCGAAATGAATATTTCGAACAAATTATTAATAATTTAAATGAGATAAGTAACTTGGGTATAGATAAAGTGTATTTGAATCTTTGTCATAATTTTGAAAATAAAAAATTTGAACTTTGTTATCAACCTGAGGGGTTTATTAAGGATGAATGTGGTTGTCGAGTTTTTTATAGAGAAGAAAATATTTATTCTGATGTCTGCCCACAAGATGAGTATAAGACTGGTGATGAGAAAGTTTCCTTGAATTTTACTAATCCAAAATTTGTTATAATATGTAAAAGAATAATTGGATTTAGTTTGGAGAAAAGTGGTAATTTTGACTCTAAAGAGTGTACTATGATAATTTATGATTTAAATTTTAGTGCATTAGCTTTACCATCGAGAGATGATTTAGATAATACAATGTGTGGACTTGAATCATATAAAAGTCTTATTTATGATAAAAAACGTAATTTATTTGAAAATAAAATGTATGAGTGTATAAAAATATTAAATTTATTACATAAAAATTTATATGATTTAAATAATATAGCTGATGATTTAGAAATTAAGGAAGCACTTAAGAGAGCCTTTGAATCAGATTTTTGTGAGTTTGATGATGATGATTTTGTTATTTTAAAAACAGCTTTGTGTAATCAAATTGATGATTTTATGGATAGACGTGCTAGAACTTTAGTTAAAAAGAAAAGATAATTTTAGGAATTTTAATTTTTTGTATTGTCATTTGCCTTTAACTATGTTAGAATATTAATGAATTTGAGAGATTGTGAAAAAAAAACTGAAAAAACACTTGTCAAATTTCATAAAATAATGTACAATGATAAAGTCGAATGACAAATGGGCCTGTAGCTCAGTTGGTTAGAGCACACGCTTGATAAGCGTGGGGTCGTAGGTTCAAGTCCTACCAGGCCCACCATTTTGTTTTTGGCCCGTTGGTGAAATGGTTAACACACATGCCTTTCACGCATGCATTTATGGGTTCAAATCCCGTACGGGTCACCAATTTTTGTTAATTAATATTTTATATAAATACTGTGAAGTGGAGAAGTAATGTAAGAAACTGTTTGAAGAGAGCCAGAGATGGTGGAATTCTGGTAATAAGCCTTATATGAATAACACCACAGAGTTACTTACCTGAAATTTAGTAAAGTAAGTCGGCTGTAATCCGTTACCATATTATACGTTTCAAAAGATGGAACTATAGAGTGATCACATAAGTGATAAATAAGGTGGTACCGCGAATTACAGTTATTCGTCCTTAAGGATGTATAACTGTTTTTTGTATAAATGCCTGATTAGCTCAGTCGGTAGAGCAAACGGCTGTTAACCGTTGGGTCGTAGGTTCGAGTCCTACATCAGGCGCCACTTATTTGCCTAATTAGCTCAGTTGGTAGAGCAAACGGCTGTTAACCGTTGGGTCGTAGGTTCGAGTCCTACATTAGGCGCCA
>CALVRH010000040.1 GCA_944358535.1 uncultured Bacilli bacterium
TTTCTATATCCTCTTATCTTTACTTCTTTTAATTTTGGTAAAGTGATTGTTTTATTTTTTAAATCTAGTTTAATACTATTATAATTATTTCCTTTATAACTACTTTTAATGTTATTAGTTTTATAACTTTCATGTACTCCTTTTGCTTTAAATTTTGGATATCCACTTCCATTATAAAATCTTTTATAAGCATCTTCTAAATTAAATAGACTATTTCGAAGTGCACAACTATCTACTTCTTTTAAAAATGGATATTCTTTAGAAAGTGATGGTATTAATTTAATTTGGTCATAAGCTGTTTTACTTTTGCCAGTTTTTTTATATTCTTTAATTTTATCATCCAAAAAATAATTATATATAAATCTAGAGCATCCGATAGTTTTATTAATTAATTCTTCTTGCTCTTTAGTTGGATACATTCTAAATACATAACCTTTTAGTATTTGCATATTATCACCTTCTATTCTTTGATATATCTACTATAGCACATACAGATGTTCTTGTAAATAACTTTTTGCAAACTTTTGCCTTTTACAAAGCAAATTCCTAGTAAACAAAAAAACACCCTAGGCAATTAAGCCTAGGGTTTAACGGTATTTAACAGTATTTAACGCTATTTAATAACCAATTTTTGACCAGGATAAATTTTATTTGGATTACTTATTCCGTTATCTTTAGCGATTTTTTGATAAGTAGTACTATATTTTTTTTGCAATTGCACTTAAAGTATCACCACTTTTAACTGTGTATGTTACTGTTGAACTAGCTCCTAATTTTTGATTAACAATATTTTGTATTGTTTGATAGTCATAACCAGCATTTGTTAATCTATTTTTTCTATCTGTGCCATTGCCCCACTTATCTGTTTCTAGCACCATTATAAAAATAAACCGCTGAAAATCAACGGTTTTTAGTGCTCAAAATTAGTTATTTACAAATTTTATTATAAATTGTGAAATATTTCTGGACTTAAATTTGTGTTTTTTTCAGATTCAATGGTTCTTATAATTTCGACATCAACTGGAATATTATGCTTTTGCTCAATCTTGTTTAATTGATTTAGTATTTTTTTTAATTCTAATAATTGATAAGTATTCATTTCTTCTGGTAGCCAGCATGTATTAGATGCATTAGAACATAATTGAATAACAATGTTTCCAAAAGAGACAGCTGATTCTTGCCAAGAACTACAATCATTATAGCCATTATATTCTTTCATTTCGTCTGAATCATTATATAGAAGATTATAAATTGAATTTAAGGCTATATAGTGGTTAATCAATGCACTAGCAAAAAATGTTTTATTCTTGGTAATTACGCAAAGGGCGCCATCTAATTGATTTACAAAAAAATTTTCTAAATCAAAATTTGCATTTTCACGTAAAACTTCTTGCTCTACTAGTTTTTTATCGATTATAGCTTCAAGGATTGGAATAGAATATTCTCTTTTTTGTAATATGGCGGTTACTATTTTATATCCATTTTTATATAATTCACGACTTATACTAGGCATATCATAGTAGTATTTCAGATGAAGAATAATATTATTTTCTGGCAATATTTCATATGAATCTATTTTATGAATGTTTTTTAAGCAATCATCTATTTTTCTTATATCTGCGTTTGATATGTTGTCTAATTTAATGATTACTTTTTCCATTAATTTATTTCACTTTTCCATAATCCATGTTTATTACAATAAGCATATACTGTAGAATGTTCAAAATAATCAAATGTCCAAATTGGTTCTTCATTTGGTTTGAAATTATGGATTTCAATAGTATTATCATGTTCTAAAGCGACAAAGTTGATATAATGATCTTCATCCATTGGGTGCATTACTTCACCTACTTTAACAACAACTTTATTATCTCTAACTTCACAATTAGGCACATGTTTTTCTAAAGCAGCATCAACTGTACCTACAGTAAGTTCTTCCATTGGCTTTCCACAACAAGTTAAAGTTCCTTTACCATTAACTAATAATGAAATTACATTTCCACATGTTTTGCATAAATAAAATTTTCTCATTTTAACATCTCCATTCTTTAAGAAGTATTACTTCTTATTATCATTTTATATGTTTATATAATTTTAGTCAACTATATACCAAAAAACATGCCTTCTGTCATAAAGCATGTTTTTGAGTGGATTTAAGAATAATTATAGAGCTACATTGACAGTTATAACCTATAATTTTTATCAAGATTCCACATATGTACATATTACTTAATAGCTTGATTGATATGACGATTTTTCTTACTATATACTAAACTTCCACATATAGAGTAAGTAAAAAATTATTAAATACTATTCACAAATATAAAGTTTTTAATAGGTATATATACGGATTAAAAATTTTAGTTTATAAAATAGATTGATAATTTTTTTATCGCTATCCTATTAAGTACTTTCATGATACCATGGATAATTATAGATGTCAATATGTTTTTTAGAAAGTTTTTTTATTTGTCGAAATTTTTACAATAATGTATATTTATGTGTAAAGTTTGTTTGATACAAACAGATTTTTATAATGGTGCATGGGACGAGACTTGAACTCGCACAGGTTAATTCCCACTACCCCCTCAAGGTAGCGCGTCTACCTATTCCGCCACCCATGCATTTGTGGGCTAACTAATCAGTAGTTAGCTCTATATTCATATTTTCAATACCGCCTAAGTCATATATATTAGTATAGCCTATTTTAACCAGTTTTTTAGCAGCTTCTAAACTACGTTTACCAGTTCTACAATAAACTGCTATGGGATTATTTTTTTTATAAGTTATTTGGTTTGTAATATTGGCTAAAGGAATATTGACAGCTCCTTTAATATGGCCTTGTTCATATTCTGTTTTAGTTCTAACATCAATTATGGTGATTTCTTTGTTTTCGATAATTTGAGCAATTTCACTAGGATTAGGTTTTTGGATAATAGTATTTTGGTTATGACTAATTATGATTACAATGGCTGTTAATACTATTAAGATTGCTATTATGATTAAAAATATTTTATTTGATGCTTTTTTTTGCATGATTATCTATCCTTTCAAGGCCTTAAACATTTTTTTCCATAAACTCTTAGATGAATAATTTAGAATACCGACTTTATAAATTCGCATACCATATTTTAAAAGAATCCAAATTGTGATAATTAAAAGAATTATAGCAATTATTACTTCTATTATACCAATCTGCCCTAGAACTAATAATGAAGGTGCTAGAATAGCTGATATGAATGGAATAAACGATAATATTTTAATGAAGATTGAACCTTCAAACAAACCTGCCATCATGGCTAAGTAATAACCAATTAGTGAGATGATAACTATTGGCATTTGCATTTGCTGAAAGTCTTCAGTGTTGGTGGTCATAGAGGCTAGAATGCCCGCTAATATGGCATAAGCAATGAAGGTTAATATCATTAAAATTATAGCGAATGGAATTATATAGGCAAATTTACTGACAAAATCGCTTTCTAATAATGGCTTTATAAATGAATTTATGTCAAAGCCATTAGTTGTAGCTGGTGAGATGAGATTTCTAATGACAAATCCTATTATAGCATAAATTACGAGTAATGCAACTTGAAATAAGACGAATAAATTACTAGCTATAACTTTAGAAAACAAATGAGTTTGTGGGGAGACATTTGAAATAATTATTTCCATACCTCTAGTTGTTTTTTCGTCATTTATTTCGGCGCCAACCATTTGTACTAAAAAGATGGTTAGGGCGAAAAATGGCAATATTAGAATTGGAAAAACGGTACTCATTATCATTTGCATGTTTTCGTCTTCAGTTTTTTTTGTTTCATCAAGAATTTGTCTATCAATTTTTAGCGGTGAAGAAATTTTAGCAAGTTCATTTGGATCAATATTACTTTCAGCCATGGCAATAGATGTTTTAGTATTATTTAAAATTGTTGATAGACCGGCATATGATGTTGTACTTATATATCCTTCAGATATTAATTTTACGTTTATATAATTATTTGTATCATTATTGATGATTAAATACCAAGCTTCTTTATTTTTTTTATTTTCAAATACTTCTTCATAATTTTGATTGGTTTTTTCTAATTTAAAAGCATTTTCATCATCGTTTGTAATGTTTTTATAATTATCGTTTTGAGCGTTTAAAATATCGAATGTTTTATTGGTATTATCTTTGACATAAATAATTTGAGTTTCATCAAAGTCACCACCAAAGAAATTAATTACAGTATCGATATTTAAAAGACCGATGATTAAAACTGCAAATATTATATTAGCGATTAAAAACCATTTTGTATTAATTTTTCTTTTTAAGCTTATTTTAGTTAAAAATTTTAGTTTACTCGTCATAGGTTTCACCTACTGTCCATATGAAAATTTCATTTAAACTAGGTTCTTCAACATTAAATTTTGTGATATTTTTTCCCTGTTTAACAACATTAAATACTTTATTTACAATACTTTCATCTTCGATTTTGACTTGATATTCCAAATTATTTTTGGTTATGGATACAACGCCATCTATTTGCTTTATTTTTTCTAGATCAATATCTCCAATTATTTTAATATTTTTTTTACGATATTTATGTTTAATTTCTTTTAATTCACCAGATAAAATATTTTTACCATTTTTAAGAACAACTAATTTTTTGCAAAAAAGTTCTACGTGTTCCATTCGGTGTGAAGAAAATATTATGATGCTTCCATTATCAGCCATTTCTTTAATTTCATTTTTAAAAAGTTCGACATTGAAAGGATCAAGTCCAGAAAATGGTTCATCTAAAATTAATAATTTTGGATTATTTATAATGGCAGTTATAAACTGAATTTTTTGTTGATTACCTTTGGATAGTTCTTTTATTTTTTTGTCTTTATATTCTTCTACTTTGAATTTTTTTAAAAGTTTATCTAATTTATTTAAGATTTCTTTTTCATTCATTCCTTTTAAGGTTCCATAATAGATTGCTTGCTCTTTAACGGTCATTTTTGTAAGTAAGCTACGTTCTTCAGTTAAAAAGCCAATTTGATCGGTTATATTATAATCTATTTCATGGCCATCTAGGGTTATATTGCCACTAGTTGGTTTTAAAAGGCCAACAATCATTCTAAAGGTGGTGGTTTTACCAGCACCGTTAACACCTAAAAGGCCGAAGATTTCACCAGGTTTTACTTCAAAAGATAGATTATCAACGGCCAAAAAATTACCATAATATTTAGTTATATTTTCTACTTTAAGCATATGTCCTCCTAGCCTAGTAATCTGATAATGTCATTATATGTTATTAATATCATTAAGGCCATTAGTAAAAAGAAGCCTATAGAGTGAATAGTATTTTCAAATCTTGGATCAACTGGTTTACCTTTTATTTTTTCTATTATTAAGAATAATATTCTACCACCATCAAAGGCTGGAATTGGTAAGAAGTTGATGAATCCAACATTAACGCTTAGTAATGCGGTTAAACTCAATAGTGACCATATACCGCTGTCAGCAGCAGTACCAACAATACTAAAAATTCCAACTGGGCCTGATAAGGCATTAATATTCAAATTACCAGTTATTAAGTAAGCAATAATTAATACCATTTGGTGAAGCAAGCTGAAAGTTTTTGAAAAAGCATATTTTATAGAGGCAAAGAAACCTGTTTCTATTTCATCAGTTATGGCAAAACCATATTTATAGGTTGTTTGACCATCTTGCTCTACTTTTTTTGGTTTTAAGGTAATTGTTTTTGTGTTTCCATCTCTTTCTACTTCCATTTTAATTGTTTGGCCATTATTTACTTGTAATTGAAGAGCAAGAGTGTCATAGGTTTTAGCATCTTTTCCGTTTATTTTTAAAATTTGATCTCCAGTTTGAAGGCCTGAAGTATATGCAGGATAATCTTTGCTGATTTCTCCTACTATAGCTTTATTTTGAGGGGCCCCTGTAAACAAAGCAATTATAAAGAAAAGAACGATGGCCAAAATAAAGTTATTCATGATTCCGGCAATAACGGTCATGAATTTTTGGCCAAATGTTTTTACACCAAACTTTTTATCTTTTGGTACGTTTGGGTCATCATCGATTTCTTCACCGGCCATTTGAACAAAGCCACCAATAGGAATTAATCTGATGGAATATTCAGTTTCATCATTTTTCCTTTTCCATTTGATGATTCTAGGTCCCATACCGATTGAAAATTCATAGACATAAATACCGGCTTTTTTAGCAAATATGAAATGCCCAAATTCGTGAATTAAAACGATAACTCCTAATACTAAAATAAAATAAATTAATGTCATATAATCTCTCCTTTAAATAATTGTAATAAAGAACATAAAGCCTAATAAGACAAAGATAATACTATCTAATCTATCTAGGATTCCACCATGTCCTGGAATAAGATTTGAGAAGTCTTTTTTTCCAAAATAACGTTTTATAGCTGAAAATACTAAGTCTCCATACTGTCCAAGCAATGACAAGAAGGTACAGATGGCAAGTAGTTCAATTTTTGAAAAGTTAGGATCAATTACAGTATGATAGAACATGGCACTGACAAAAACTCCCATGATTGTACCACCAATCATACCTTCGACTGTTTTCTTTGGCGATATTTCTTCTATGAGATGATGTTTTCCGACTAGCATGCCAGTTATGTAGGCGAAAATATCAGTAACCATAGGAATTATTAATAAGAATACTAGTAAATTTAAATCGATAGAGCGAACTAATATTAATAGTGACATGGAAATACCCAAGAAAAGCAAACCACCAATTAAATAAAATGCATCGTTAATACTATATTTTGCTCGTTCATGATAAAATACAGTAGGTATTAAAAATGCCATGAATAAAGCAGATAAAATTCGATAATCTAAAGTAAATACGTTAGACAAATCTTTAGAATTAAAGGCAATTATTATCGTTATAAAAATATATGCGATTAGTTGAATAAAAATTGGCATTTGTTTTTTTGTTGATTTAATATCTAAAAATTCTTTTAAGGCAAGAATAGAAATTACATATACACCTATATCGAAAATAGTGCCTCCAGTTATAATTAATGGAATTATAATAGCTAGGGCAATAATAGCACTAATGACTCTTGTTTTCATAATCAATACCTCCAAATCTTCTATCACGTTTAGTATATTCTAAAATTGCTTTATCAAATTCTTTTTCATCAAAATCAGGAAAATATGTTTTTGGAAAATAGAATTCAGCATATGAATTTTGCCAAAGCATGAAGTTACTTAGTCTTTGCTCACCAGATGTTCTAATCATTAGGTCAATTGGTGGCAAATTATGATATAAGTATTTACTATAGGTATTTTCATCTAAAGTATTTATATCTAGTTTTCCTTTTTGAACATCTTTAACTATTTTTTTAGTGGCGTCGATGATTTCGGTATGACCACCATAATTAAAACAAATATTGAAAGTTTTTTCTTCATACATTTTGGTTTCTTTTTCTATTTCTTCCATGGCTTTTAATACTTTATCAGAAAGATTTTCTTTTCTACCTGAGAAAATGGCTTTTATTTTTTCTTCATGGCAAAAGTTTAAAATATCTTTTAATTGATTAGTTAAGAGTCCCATAATGAAAGATACTTCCATTTGGCTTCTTTTAAAGTTTTCTGTAGAAAATAAATAAGCACTTATATAGTGTATATCTTTAGAAAAAATATAGGCGGTTAATTTTTTTAGGTTTAAAAATCCTTGTTTATGTCCTGCGCTTCTATTCATTCCTTTTTCCGTAGCCCATCTACCATTACCATCGACGATAAGAGCGACATGATTTGGAATTTTTAATTTTGAATAATCCATGTTACTACCTCACTATCCATTATTAATTATAATATATTTTTTATTTTAAAACAATGGAATTGATAATTTACTTTACAAAAAAGAACTTTTATAAATTATATTTAAAAGTCCTTTAAAATTTTTATTATAGAGAGATTTCATATGGATTTGACTGACTGCCATCTCCTGTGACTTGAATTTCAGGGGATAGTGTAACTGTAAGATGGTACGCAGGGTACGTATCAGCCGCGCCATCGTTAATTAAGTAGCCATCGTTACTCAATCCGAGCACACTGTAAGGGGAGTCGAAATAAGGCGACAATGTTCTCCAATTACCACTATTAAACATCCATGTCATATTTTTACATGTACTATAATTACTAATATATGTACTAAATGTTTTACAGTTTGAATTTGAATTCGTTCTTAGATATTCACTCAATGTTGGTAATGCTATTTTTCCATTCCATGTTGTACTATTTTCTTGATTAACTTGATAGGCTAAATCATCAGTATTCCATGTTACTCCACCTATACTAAAATCAGATGCAACTATTTGACTTTGTGCTTCACTACTTAAACTATTTAAATATGTTTCATTTAAATATGTATTTAAACTGGCTGGATGGGCCCAATTATTTGAATTTAATGAATCCCATGCTAAAGTATGGCTAGTATTTATATTTGCTGTTTTCATTATTTTTATTGTTCCATCACAACCTACAGAAATAATTCTCCAACCTGCTGTCTCTCCATTAAAGGTTACATAATTATTAGGATTGGCTCCTGTAAAGAAATACCTGCACTCATATGGATCTTTTTCTAATCCATTATCTTCTATTATTTGTTCTCCAGCCTTAGTTGGAAAACATACTCCATATAGTTCATCTATGGCATCTTGTACGTTGGTTGATTGTAATTTAGTATTTGTATTATCATATGTTGTTTGATTAGAAGGAAAATATGTTGCTGCTATTCCCCCTATAGTTCCACTTACTATTATTCCTAATATTAATCCTACTAAATAGCTCTTTGAAAATTCTTTTATTTTTTTGTTTCATATTTTTTACCCTTTCTTTTCTTCTGTTTTTGATGTGTTTTTTTGTTTGTTTAAATGCAAAATATATTATTATTCGTTATTTTTGTCGGTCATATCGACCTACTTATAATAAGTATAAATCATTTTGGGGTATACTGTCAATGATGATTTTAAAAAAAATTTAAGTAGGTGAACTGATGAAGATAAATGCTTTAGATTACGATTCAAAAGAACTTTTCAAGATAATTAGAGAATGGAGCGAACTTACGCAGGAAGAATTTGCGAAAAAGGTTAATGTTTCTAAGGGAACTGTTCAAAATTACGAGCAAGGAAAAAGAAATTATACATTTAAAACTTTGATAGAAATATGTAAGAAAAACAATATTAATATAATTTTAGAAAAGAAAAAATAAAGCCAAGTTTGACTTTATTTTCTTTTGATTAAAATTTGTGGGTTTTTATTTCTATTTAGAAAATTTAATATAAATAACATGTTTTCTTTAGAGATAGCAATGCAGCCACCAGTATAGCCTTTATCCCCTAGGCAGTGAAGAAATATAGCAGAACCTTTTCCTATACCATTTTCGTATTTTTCGCCATTAATATTATATTCGATATTAATAGCATATTCATATTGTTTAGGATAATTTATAAGGTGTTCAGCTGATACAAATTCTTTTTTATCTGTATTTATTATATATGGATAGTTATAGGTATTTATTTTATTATTTAAACTTATCAATTTATTATAATATTTTGAATTTACATCATCAATCCAGTATAAGTTTTCATTTATTTTAATATAAGGATAGTTTATATTTAAATCATGAGTTCCAAAGGCTATACCTAGGTTAAAATGACCTAATGGAGTTTTAATGGAACTTTCATGAATATTTTCTGAAGCACCATTTTTACCGATTTCAACATGATTTATTTCTTTGATTAGATTACCATCTTCATATATTTTCATGGTGTTTATATTTCCAATTTCAACAACTATTAATTGATTATTCATTTTATCTCCTTTTAGAAAAAAAGTATCAATTTGATACTTATTTCATTTGTTTAGCAACTTCTTCAGCAAAGTTTTCTTCTTTCTTTTCCATACCCTCGCCTACTTCGTATCTATACATAGCTATGATTTTTCCACCATTATTTTTAGCATATGTTTTAACGTTAATATCGCCATCTTTAACGAATGGTTGCTCTTCTAGACAAATTTCTTTATAGAATTTATTAAGTCTACCTTGAACCATTTTTTCAGCAATTTCAGCAGGTTTACCTTCATTCATAGCTTGCTCTTTTAAAACGTTTTTTTCTTTTTCTACTTCTTCAGCTGGAACATCAGCTTCGCTTACATAACTTGGACGCATAGCAGCAGCGTGCATAGCAATATCTTTAGCAACTGTACTATTAGTTCCTTCAGTTACAATTAAAACCGCAATTTTACCACCCATGTGAATATATTCTCCAAAGTTTTCATTATCATTTTTAGTCACTTTAGCAAATCTTCTTAGTGATAATTTTTCGCCAATTTTAGCTGTTTTTGATATGATAAAATCGTTAATTGTTCCATCTTTATAAGATAGGTTCAAAGCTCCTTCTAAGGTTTTTGCGTCGCTTTTAATGATTGTTTTTAATGTTTCGCTGACCAATTCTCCAAATTCTGCATTTTGGGCAACGAAGTCTGTTTCAGAGTTCATTTCTAAAATGACTGCGTTATTTCCTTCAGTTAAAATAGCGGCTACACCTTCTGCAGCAATTCTATCGGCTTTTTTTGCAGCTTTGGAAATACCTTTTTCTCTTAGCCAATCAATGGCTTCATCAATATTACCATTTGTAGCTTCTAGAGCTTTTTTACAGTCAAGCATTCCGGCTCCAGTTTTCTCTCTTAATTCTTTTACTAAACTTGCACTAATCATGTTTTTTTCCTCCTTTTTTTATTAAAAAAGATGACACTAGGTCATCTTTACTTTATTATTTTAAAGCGTCAATTAATTCAGCTTTTTTCATTGTAGAGTATCCTTTAATTTCTTTAGCTTTAGCTAAATCACGAAGTTCAGCTACTGTTTTAGATGTTAAATCTTCTTTTTCGGCTTTTTTAGGTTCAGATTTAACTTCTTCAACTTGGTTAGCTTTTTCTTCTTTTTTAGGATTTTTTTCTACTTTTTCAGATGACTTACTAATTTTTTTATCTGATTTACGATCAAATCTTGGCTTTCTGTCTTCTTTACGTTTAACAGTTTCTAAGGCTTTTTTCATAATATCTTCGCCTTTTTCATCTTTACGGTTATCGCTTATGTAATCAACTATTTTACCACCATTTGCTTCAACTATGGCATTATTCATAACACCAACGATTAATTTGACAGCTCTTATTGCATCGTCATTACCAGGGATTACATAATCAACCATATCTGGATCACAGTTAGTATCAACGATACCAAATACTGGAATATTTAATTTTCTAGCTTCTCTAATAGCTATTTCTTCTTTAGATGGGTCAACTATAAACATTGCTTGTGGTAATTTGTACATATCTCTAATACCAGCTAATAATTTATTTAATTTAGCATATTCTTTTTTGAT
>CALVRH010000041.1 GCA_944358535.1 uncultured Bacilli bacterium
AGCCTTAGGTTTCTGTGAAGTAGAAAAAGCTTACCGTGAGGTAAGCTAATACCAAAATTTATTTTGGTATTTTGTTCCAAAAAAAGCATCTTTTTAGTGCTTGCAACTATATCCGTCATTTTCTAAAGAAGATAAAGCAGAATCAAAAGAAACATTATTAGTTAATCCTAAACTTTTCTTGGACTCGTTATCCATTTTACTATAATCACCCTTAATTGTAATCAAAATATCATCATTGGATTTTTTTTCTTTATACATAATCCCATCCGCATTTTTATATTCAATAAAAGAGGACTTTAAACTTTCAAATAAACTATCTGAAAACGCTTTGTATTTTTCATTTACCTTGAATTGAAAACTAGTTGTATATTCATCTATTTTTCCGTTTTCAAAAACAATTAATTGTTTTTCAGTGGCTGTTCCAGACTCTAATTCATCAGATTTACTGCACTCTAATGTCTGGTTATTACATCCAGTCAAGAAAAATACAAAAAATATAATTGCTAATACTTTTATATGTTTCATTCAATCACCAATTTAAGTATAACGGTATTTTAAATATATATCAATCACTTTTTAAAAAATATAACTTTATTTCAACTAAATTAGTATCAACATATTTTTTTTCAATACCATATTCAAAAATTTTTTTAAGTAAATTCATTATTTTTTTAATATAATTTTTGCTGTAAAAATGTCCGCCATGTGTTTTGTTAGTTAAATATATATAAAAATAATCAATATCATTACTAGTTAAATCTTGGATATTTTTATTGCCAAGTATATCCTTAATAAATTTATTATATAAGCTACTATAAAAATCTTTATTCTTATAAGTACCTATCATCTCTTGATATACCTTGTCTAAAGTTTTATTACCGCCTCCTAAGACTATCATTACTACCTACTCCTTCTACTACATTAAATTTACTAATACAATAAAATTTTAACATTTTTTTAACCTTTGTTAGCATATACCAAAAAAAGTTACACGAAACCACTATTTTCTTACATGAAATGTATTTGCGTTTGTTGTAAGTTTATTTTTTTATTTACTAGGAATTTGCTTTGTAAAAGCAAAAAAAAGTTTGCAAAAAGTTATTTACAAATATAACTATTCGTGATATAGTGAAGAGCAATGATAGAGGGTGATGTTATGAAAATATTAAAAGGCTATGTATTTAGAATGTATCCAACTAAAGAGCAAGAAGAGTTAATTAATAAAACTATTGGTTGCTCTAGATTTATATATAATCATTTTTTGGATGATAAAATAAAAGAATATAAAAAAACTGGAAAAAGTAAAACAGCTTATAATCAAATGAAGTTAATACCATCACTTTCTAAAGAAAAACCATGGCTAAAAGAAGTAGATAGTTGTGCACTTCGAAATAGTCTATTTAATTTAGAAGATGCTTATAAAAGATTTTTTAATGGAAACGGTTATCCTAGATTTAAAGCAAAAGGAGTACATGAAAGTTATAAAACTAATAATATTAAAAGTAGTTATAAAGGAAATCATTATAATAGTATAAAACTAGATTTAAAAAATAAAACAATCACTTTACCAAAATTAAAAGAAGTAAAGATAAGAGGATATAGAAATAAAGAAGTAGTGCCTGGTGAGATTAAAAGTGCAGTAATTAAAAAAGATGCCGGTAAATATTATGTAAGTGTTTTAATAGAAGAAGAACTAATAAGACCATCTTTTGTACCTACAAGTATAATTGGTATAGATTTAGGAATAAAAGATTTAATAGTAACATCATTTAATGAGAAAATAGAAAATACCATTAAACTAAACAATAAAAGAATGGTAGGCTTACAAAGAGGAATATCTAGATGTAAGTCTGGAAGTAAAAACAGATATAAGATGAAACTAAAAATCCAAAGATTATATCAAAAGATAAGAAATGCAAGAAAACATATGATACATGATATAACAAATAAACTAATAAACGAAAATGACATTATAGTAACTGAAAATTTAGATGTAAAAAGTATGCAGAAAAATCACTATGTGGCAAAAGGTTTAAATGAAAACCCAATATCAGAAATTATCAGAGTACTTAAATATAAAGCTAACTGGAATAATAAAAAACTAATACAAATAGACAGATATTATCCAAGTAGTCAACTTTGCAATGTTTGTAATTATCAAAATAAGGAAGTTAAAGATTTAAGTATAAGAAAATGGGAATGTCCAATATGTCATATAGAGCATGAACGTGATTATAATGCAGCAGTTAATATAATGTTTAAAGGTTTAGAAATATATATGAGAGGAATTGAACAATCTATTTAATCAATAAATTTTGACAAAAAAAATTAGGGTGGCAACCATCCGATACTGGTCTATGGAGAAGCCTTAGGTTTCTGTGAAGTAGAAAAAGCTTACCGTGAGGTAAGCTAATGCCAAAATTTATTTTGGTATTTTGTTCATAAAACTATCCGAAAGTAAATCTATTGTCATTCCATTTTTAAACTTAATTACCTTAACAATAGTATCAATATAAATAACCTGTTCATGATTAATTATACAGCTTCTATGTGAATATTCGAATCGGTAATCTAAAATCTGCTTAAGTTTTTTTAAAGTAATTCTAACCTCTGTAACTCCACTAGACGAAAATATCAAACTTCTTCTTTTTTTACTATCAGCCTTAATAAAATAAATTGAGCGCATATCAAAAGTATAAATAATACCTTGATCTTTAAACCTAATTACGTTTTTTTGAAAACCTAGCTTAAATATTTTTTTTAACCTTTTAATTAACTCATCTTTATAATCTTTTCTTTTAGAAATATATCCAATAATCATCGTATCACTACTAGCTACTTTTCTAATATATTTTTCCGTATATGAGCTTATAAAAATCAAAAATGAATTTAAATCCTTGTTTCTTATCTTTTTTGCAATATCAATACCATTTCCAGAAGGCGTTTCAATATCTAATATATACACCTTATTATCTAACATACTATCCAAAATTTCAAAAAAATCAAAATCGTAATTCTTAAAAGGATATATTTTATAACTCATTTTTTTCTTAATACAAAAATCATAGACGATTTTACAAATTTCCATTAAAAAAACTCATTATCGTCACAGATAATAAAATTAATCATTTCACTCGCCCCATATTTTCTTTTTTAATATAACAGTAAAAACAAAATAAAGCAACACAAAACATATAAGTGAATAGTTATATATGAAAAATTTTAAAATATAGTTGCATTTCACCCAAAAAGGTAGTATTATTAACAATAAATTATAGTTAGTTTGTGAGGTAGGGTTTATGAAGGAAGTGACTTTTAACAATCTAATGAATAACATTAAAAATTATATAAATGATGAAAAATCTTTAGATATTATTACTAGGGCCTTTTGGTGTGCTAGTAAACTGCATGAAGGACAAAAGCGTCAGAGCGGTGAGGATTATATTGTTCACCCATTATCTGTCGCTTTTATATTATCAGAAATGAAAGCCGATAGTGATACTATATGTGCGGCATTACTTCATGACACCATTGAAGACACCAGTATAAGCAAAGAAAAAATAGCCATAGAATTTAATGAAACTATTGCTACTCTAGTAGACGGTGTAACTAAAATAAGCAAAATGAATTTTTCATCTAGAGAAGAACAAATTGCTACAAACACTAGAAAAATAATAACTAGTCTAGAAGAAGATGTAAGAATAGTAATTATTAAATTAGCCGATAGATTACATAATATGCGTACTTTAGAATATAAAAGTGAATTCAAACAAAAAGAAAATGCTTTAGAAACTATGGAAATATTCGCCCCATTAGCTTATCATCTTGGAGCCTATCAAATAAAATCTGAACTCGAAGATTTGTCATTATACTATTTAAAAAAAGATGTCTATAATGGTATTTTCAAAATATTAGAAGAAATAAAAGATGAATTAGATAGTGTTATGTATGAATCACTAGAAAACATCGGCAATGTTCTTTCTGATAATAATATTCCCTTTGAACATAAGCAGAGAATAAAAAGTATTTACGGATTATATAAACAAATTAACAAAGGAAGAAAAATTATTGATGTTCATGATTTAGTGGCTGTAAAAATTATGGTTGATGATATAAATGATTGTTTTAGAACATTAGGACATGTACACAGTGTATACCCACCAATTAATAGTAAATTTAAAGATTATATATTTAATCCCAAAACAAACATGTATCAGTCTCTTCATACCACCGTTTTTGGACCAAAAGATAGATTAGTTCAAGTACAAATTAGAACTCAAGACATGGATAAAATAAACACATATGGATTAACTGCCTATTGGGAACTTCATAAAAACGATGCCGAAGAAACTATGCAAGATGACTTAAAAAGTAAATTTCAGTTTTTTAAATCAATTGCCGAATTAAACTCCATAATTTCAGATAATGCCGAATTTGTAAATGGAGTTAAAAGTGAACTTTTCAACACAACTATATATGTATATACACCAAAAGGCGATATTGTTGAACTTCCAAAAGGTAGTACTCCCATAGATTTTGCATATAAGTTACACACTGATATTGGTAATACCATGGTTGGTGCTGTCGTTAACGATGACTATGTTAATGCCAGTTATATTTTGCAAAATAAAGATAGAATTAAAATAATAACTGACCCCTTATCGTTTGGACCTAGATTAGAGTGGCAAGATAAAGCTAAAACAATCAAAGCCAAAAGACTTATAAGGCAGTTTAATAAACACATCAAATAATTATAAGACTATAAAGCAAAATATTAAAGAAAAAGTTAATTTAATGAAAAGGTTGTGATTTTGTGAAAGTACTAACAATTCAAGAACCATATGCCACATTTATAATGCAAGGAATGAAAAAAATTGAAACCCGTAGTTGGCAAACAAAATATAGAGGATTAATCTATATTCATGCTGAAAAATCAAAAAAGTTATTAAAAAAAATTACAAATCCAGATATTCTAAATTTACTAAAAAATATAAACCTAAATTATGGAAATATCATTTGTAAAGTCAATTTAATTGACTGTGTACCAATGACACCAAAATTTATTTCTAAAATAAAAAATCAAAATAATAATGAATATCTTTTAGGTAAATATAAAGAGAAAAGATATGCATGGATTTTAGATGATATACAAACATTGGATAAAAAAATACCAGCTAAAGGGAAATTAAATATCTGGAATTATAATGAAACAAATCCAAAAGTGACTTGTAAAAATGGAAAATAAATTAAGATATTTATATCATGATAGTACTCATCAAAATCTAAAATAAATAAAAATAATAAAAACGCACTATTCAAATTATTATATTTACAAGCAACCAAGCTTTAAAAAAGAGATAATTCTACTATCTATAATTTGGCTAAGGTTAGAAATGAACTAGATGCCATCCTAGTTTTCAAGACAG
This sequence comes from uncultured Bacilli bacterium, assembly GCA_944358535.1. Taxonomy (GTDB): domain Bacteria; phylum Bacillota_I; class Bacilli_A; order RF39; family UBA660; genus Coprosoma. Next base: position 5,427 of record CALVRH010000041.1, read on the forward strand.
ATTTCGTAAATATTGTAATTAGATTTTTTGATAATTTTATATATGATGTATTAATTACTTACACCATTTCCTTGACACACCCACCTTTTTTATTTTTCAGTTTTCTTCTTTCTTGCCTTTTTTCTTATTTTCCTCTATTATAAAACTATAATTTTATATAAACAGCAAATCCTCCTACAAAATAGATAAAGTTTACTTTATTCTCAAATGGTGGAGAATAAGGTTTTTTTATCGATATTAAATAATTTTAAAAATATATTTTTCTTTTTAATTTCAATCTTTTTAGTTTATTTAAGTTTAAAAAAATTTACAGTAAATTTATAAAAATTAAGAAAAAAGTGATAAAAAAGTGATATTCTAAAGTAAAGTAACAAGAAAAATGAAGTGTATTTGTATAATTCCAGTTTTGTTTCGTGTTCTAATAAGTAAAAAAGATTTAAAATTAAGGTAAGAAAGGAGCATTAAAATGGATCAAGAAAAAATAGGAAAATTCATTGCAGAATGTAGAAAGTCTAAAAAACTTACACAAGCCGAGTTGAGTGAAAAATTAGGAGTAAGCAATCGTTCTATTTCAAATTGGGAAAATGGAAAATGTATGCCAGATTTATCATTGTTTGGAGATTTATGCAAAGAACTTGATATTACAGTAAATGAATTATTAAGTGGAGAAAAAATAAAAAAAGAAGAGTATCAAGGTAAATTAGAAGAAAATATTATAAAAGTTGTAGCCACAGTAGAACAAAAAAATAAAAAAAACAATAGATTAAAACTCATTTTAATTTCATTTATTAGCTTGGTATGTTTATTTGTTCTTCTTGTTATATTTTCTAATACAGTATATTTTAGCCAAAAATATGATAAAGAAAATATGTATATTGAGAAAACAGATAATGGAATACGATTTACTGCTAAAAATAATTGTGCCTTATATAGTGGTAATATAAAACATATTATAACTTCACTAAATAAAGAAAAAATCGTTTTTGTAAATGTTAAATGTAATATTAATGATATTTATCTATTATCTAAAGAACACAGCAAAGAAATAAATCTAAACAGTGATAGTTATCGTTATGATAACATAGATATTTCTTCTTTGAAATCTTATAAAATATATTACACAACTTATTCTCTTGATAAAATATATAAAGCAAGCAATAAAAAGTTAGAAGAAATAATAAAGAGTTCAACACTTATATATAAGGCTTAATTAGAATATACCCCCATTATAAATTTGGGGGTTTTATTTTTTTTGCAAAAAAGTGATATAAATGTGATATTGCAAAATAAAAATCCTTATAAAATAAGGGCTAAACAATCAAATTGGTGGAGAATAAGAGTTTTATTTATAAGATTTAATAAAAATTAAAAAGTATATTTTTCCTTTATTTTTAAGCATTTTAGTTTACTTTTATTTAAAAATTTTAGAGTAAATTTTTAAAAATTAAGGAAAAAGTGATAAAAAAGTGATATTATGCTAGAGCTGGTTTATTATGTAAAGTACCAAGTTTTTTTACAAAACCAGTTTCTTGCTCTTTTTCTTTTTCGCCAAATTGTTCGTTTAAAGCTAAAACACTACTTTTATATCTATTGTATGCAAAATCATAGTCGCCATTTTCGATAGCTTTAACACAAGCTTCTACAATATGGCTATATATATAATTATATATTTTATTATTATCATCTAATTCTTCAATATTCCTGACTATTATAGGGGCAACATTATAATATAGCTCAATATCTTCTTTAGAAACAAAATTATCTCTAAACCATCTCAAAACTGTTAACTCATAACATCTATCATCAAATTCACCTTGAAAATGTCTCATACAAGCAGTAGTTAAATAGCATTGTGTATCAGTAGTTTCTTTTGAACCACTTGTAGTATCTACAATAGTTCCCTTACCTGTAGTAGGATCTATATTTATATGTACTGAAGAATGTTCTCCTTTAGGATCACCCTTGTATATATCTACATGCCTCTTTCCCTTTTTATCTACATGCACTTTAATTTCTTTGTCTGTCATCTTTGTTTCCTCCTAACATTTCTTGTTTCCAATTTTCTTCTAAATGTCCAAAATCATATAATAATCTTTCTGCGTAATTTTCTTCAACTGGCTCTTTTATTATATATTTGTCAAAAAAGTCAGTTATTTCAAGGTCAATGTTTTCTAAGTCTTTAGCTTCAATACCTTTAAGAGTATTTGTTTCATTATATACTGTATACCAACTTTCAATTTTCTCTTTTAATTTTTTAAAATTTATTTTATCTTTAGTAGCATAGAAATTATTATTTAATATAATTTCTATATTTTCTAATACGCCTTTAAAATATGAAGTAGTATCTCTTACTTTTTTTTCCATAAAGTCTGTGAATGTATTTTCCTCTCTTTCTTTCCTTCTTTTCCTATTTTCCTCTCTCAATTTTTCGACATACTTAATATGATTTTTCTTTTTTAATTCAAAACATATAGGATCAAATAAATTAATTAAATCAAATAAATCATCATATTTTTGATTTAAATAATTTAAATCATTATCCATTTTATCAAGAAAGTCATTAGTAATATTGTCATCACTTAATATACTATTAATTCGCTTGATTAAATCTTGAATTAAAGTAAAATCATCATCATATTGATTGTCGTTTTCTAGATTTTTTAAAATGTCTAGCATTTTGTTTAAACTTTCTTCTATAATGTCTATCTCCTCCTTATAAATTTATAAATATATTAACACTTTTCTTATGATTTATCAATATTTACCATAACCACATTAAAAAAGAACGAGAGGTTAGCATATGCTCCTGTTCTATAGTTTATTTAACCATAGAAAAAATCTAAGGTGTTTTTAAGTCATATTTTTGGTCTTGTTTTTATAAAGTAATCTTGTTTTTTTATATAAAATAAGTCTTACAAAAGAAGTGTAAAAAACTTACAAAAACCTTATAAATAAAGAAAAAGCCTTGAATCACAAGACTTTTGATTTCATATTGGTGGAGAATAGGAGTTTTCTTTATAAGATTTAATAAAAATTAAAAAGTTTGTTTTTCCTTTATTTTTAAGCATTTTCGTTTACTTTTTTTTAAAAAGATTTAATGTAAATTTTTTTAAAATTAAGGAAAAAGTGATAAAAAAGTGATATTATGCTAGAGCTGGTTTATTATGTAAAGCACCAATTTTTTTTACAAAACCAGTTTCTTGCTCTTTTTCTTTTTCGCCAAATTGTTCGTTTAAAGCTAAAACACTACTTTTATATCTATTGTATGCAAAATCATAGTCGCCATTTTCGATAGCTTTAACACAAGCTTCTACAATATGGCTATATATATAATTATATATTTTATTATTATCATCTAATTCTTCAATATTCCTGACTATTATAGGGGCAACATTATAATATAGCTCAATATCTTCTTTAGAAACAAAATTATCTCTAAACCATCTCAAAACTGTTAACTCATAACATCTATCATCAAATTCACCTTGAAAATGTTTCATACAAGCAGATGTTAAATAACATTGACCACTAGTTGATTCTTTTTTGCCATCAACTTTAGTAACAATTTCAACTTTTTTACCATCACTAACTTTTATGTGTGCAGTATCATGTGGAACAGCACGACTACTAGGACTATATACATCAATTTTTGCTCCTTTTCCATTACTATATGGTGTTACTTTAATTTCTTTATCATTATCTGAAATTTTTCTCTTCTCCTCTCATATTAATTAATTTTTTTCTTAACTGCATTATTTCAGACAACCATATAACGGCTTCATCAGAAAGCTCATCTTCATTGCCTGTATCAACCTCAAAAATATACTTTTCCTTTAGCTTATCTAATTTATTATAGATATCTAATAATTCGTTAGGCATAATAAAATCTAAATTTCTAATAGTTTGAAATTTCGTCCCCCACTCAACTATCTTATCTAGTATTTGTTTAATTTCTTTATGGTCATTTTGATAAGTTTTTAAATTTGCCATCATAGACAATGGGCCGATTAATCTTGTGAATGCAACATATAATTTACTTTCTACTTCATATAAGTTTCTCTGCAAATTATTATCATTATTTTCCAATGTTAACCTCCAATCCTTTAAAGAAAAAATAAAATAACAATTATTATATTCAATTATAAATAATATTATTGCTTTTTATTATAGGCAACAATATTTTAATTCTTTCTTCAGTTATTTTTAACTTCTTTCCTTCTTTTCCTATTTTCCTCTCTCAATTTTTCGACATACTTAGTATGATTTTTCCTTTTTAATTCAACATATATAGGATCAAATAAATTAATTAAATCAAATAGATCATCATATTTTTGATCTAAATAATTTAAATCATTATCCATTTTATCAATAAAGTCATTAGTAATATTGTCATCACTTAATATACTATTAATTCGCTTGATTAAATCTTGAATTAAAGTAAAATCATCATCATATTGATTGTCGTTTTCTAGATTTTTTAAAATGTCTAGCATTTTGTTTAAACTTTCTTCTATAATGTCTATCTCCTCCTTATAAATTTATAAATATATTAACACTTTTCTTATAATATATCAATATTTATAAAAAAACCATTTCAATTATTGAAATGGTTTTTCTATTATAAAACTATAATTTTATATAAACAGCAACCCCACCTATAAAATAGACAAAGTTCACTTTATTCTCAAATGGTGGAGAATAAGGGACTCGAACCCTTGACCCCCTGCGTGCAAAGCAGGTGCTCTAGCCAACTGAGCTAATTCCCCAATCACAAGTTACTCATAAAGTATAACATTAAAACCTATTAAAAGTCAATAATTTTTGATTTTTTTTATTAAAAATTCAAATGAATTTTTAAATGCACCAATCAAAATAGTAATGGTGTATTTAGTGTTTCAATTACCAAACTTGCAAAAC
>CALVRH010000042.1 GCA_944358535.1 uncultured Bacilli bacterium
AAGATGCACTGATTAATCCCGAAGAACATATTAAAACATTAAATAAAGTATTAAAAAAATAAATTCAAATTACAATTGTGCGCCCAGATAAGGGTTAATAATCTAGTAGGTGGAAGTCCTACCTAGTAAAGTCTAGCCAACAACTAGTAGTGAGTCTTGGAGCGAAACTGGTAACAGTTAGTTTAAGCGTAGACAACGAGGAAATAGGGTTAGTATTGAGCCCCGAAATTTTGTAGAATACTAGAAAGACGACGTTTTAATTGTAACGGAAGTCAACATTTAATTATTCGTTAAGGCAAGAATAATTAGATTTCTACGGGGTCAGAGACTTAATCATGTTTTACACAGTGATTATTATATCAACTGGGGAGAGACTATCATTTCTCTAAGTCCGAAAGTAGGCAGTGACCAATCGGTAAACATAAGAAGTATGAGTATGACAAACAACCACAAACGGAAGAATGTCAAAAGAATGATAGCCAGTCAGATGTATCCATAGTACTAATGATACTGTATCAATAAATACAGAGTAAGGAAGGGATACACATAATATAGCTCTTGTTAAAAGAAACATTATCACTATGCAAGGAGGGATAAATAATGTCAACTAAAATAGCAAGAATAAATCAAATAGCGAAAGAAAAACCAAAAGAAGTTTTCACATCAATTTATCATTTAATCAATTATGAATTACTAAAAGAATGTTTTGACAAACTAGATGGAAACAAAGCAACTGGCTTAGACAAGGTTACAAAAGATATGTACCTAATGAATTTAGATGAAAATCTAAACAAGTTAGTAGATAAACTTAAAACAAAATCATATAGACCAAGTCCAGCAAGAAAAGTAAAAATTCCTAAGTCTAATGGAAAATTAAGAGGATTAGCCATAGCCAACTTTGAAGATAAAATAGTACAACTAGCAGTTAAGATGTTAGTTGAAGCAATCTTTGAACCAAAGTTCACAAATAATATGTTTGGCTTTAGACCTAATAAAAGCTGTCATAATTGTCTTAAATATCTCACACAATGTATCGAAAAGAAATATACAAACTATATTCTTGATGCAGATATTAAAAGATATTTTGATAATATCAATCATGATTTAATTATGAAAGCACTAGAAATGCACATCAAGGATACAAACCTTTTAAGACTTATTAAAAGATTCCTTAAAGCAGGCATTATGGAAAATGGCAAATATATTACAAGTGAATATGGAACACCACAAGGTTCTATTTTAAGTCCAGTATTAGCAAATATTGTAATGTATTATGGTATTATTCTCTATGTAGAGAAAATAAAGAAAGTATCAAGAGGATATATTGAGATAATAAACTATGCTGATGATATGATACTTTGTTTTCAACATAAAGATGAGGCGGAAAAGACATATAAATTGTTAAAGAAAAGACTTAAACAACTAGGATTAGAATTTGCAGAAGATAAAACAAGATTAATCGAATTTGGTAGATTTGCAAGTGAAAACTGTAGGAAAAATGGTAAGAACAAACCAGATACTTTTGACTTTCTAGGTTTCACTCATTATTGTAGTAAAGGAAATAAATATAGTAACTTTCGTGTTAAAAGGAAAACATCAAAGAAGAAGTTCAAGCAGAAAATTCAAGAATTTAAAGTTTGGATAAAAGAACACAGAAACGAGCCATTAAAAGAAATTATAGCAACAGTGAAAAAGAAACTAACTGGTCACTTTAATTACTATGGAATAACAGATAACAGTGATATGATTGCAAGATACCACCATATAGTTATCCTGTTACTAATAAAATGGTTAAATAGAAGAAGTCAAAAGAAAAGTTATAGAAATAAAGGTTTTACAACTATGATTAAATTCTTTGATTTACCACAACCAAGAATCAAAGTAAACATCTATGCTAATTGAGAAATAAATACTATATTGTGAGGAGCCGAATGCAGTAACTCTGCACGTTCGGTTCTGTGAGGGTTGCATAGAGTAATCTGTGCTTCTACTCGATTGCAGTTACAGGAAATACGGCTGCGGAAATAGTTTATAATAGAGCTGGTGCGAATAAAGAAAATATGGGTTTAACTAATTGGAAAAATAGCCCTGATGGTCCCATTTATAAATATGATGCCCTAATTGCTAAAAATTATTTGAACGAGAAAGAATTGAAAGATTTAAATAGAATTGTTACGATGTATTTAGATTATGCGGAAATGCAGGCAGAAAATCATAATGCGATGACAATGAAAGATTGGGCTCAGAAATTAAATGCATTTTTAAAATTTAATGGTAGAGAAATTCTTCATGATGCTGGAAAGATTTCTCATGAAGTGGCTAAAGAACTTGCTTATAAGGAGTATGACAAATTTAGAGTAAAACAAGATAGGTTATATAATTCTGATTTTGATAAATTTATATTAGAAGTTTCTAATATGGAAAATAAATAATAAATTATAGGAGAAGTTGAAGAAGTTCAAAAAGAACATGATGATTATGAGAAAGAACTAGGAATTAAGTTATATAAATATATTAAATTGATTAATGATTTTAATGCATATCGTTTTGATATGTTTTTTTTATAAAAGTTTTTAGCTTTATGGTTAAAAACTTTTTAAGTCTACGATTCGTAGGGTGACTTTTGTATTTTTTCATAATATGATTGTTTTAGGAAGGTGATATTATGAAAAAAATTTTGATTAATTATTATTTAATATTTGTATTTATTTTATTTATGGTTTTAAATTTTGTGTTTTATGATTTTGAGGTGGAAGGATTACTTTATACTTTGTTCTATGATGTGTTATTTATTTTAAATATAGTTTTTATAGTAAGAAATAGAAAGAGTATAACATTTAAAGTACCAGTAATGGCAGGATATTTACTTATTTTAATATTTTGTAAGGATATTTACTATGTTGTTTTTGATATTGCTAATGTGATTTTATTAGGAATTATGGGAATACTTGAAAATGGTTTAGTAAGAGTTTTTTCGGCTATTATTTTAGGTTTGGTTTTATTTTTTTCTCTATATATGATATTTTTTCTTATGTTAGTATATATTGTAAGTGGGAATGATATATATGAAGATACCCACTATTATTGCAATGATAATTATGAAATTTATTCTTATTCTGGTGGAGCATTTGATGGCTTTCATTATAGCATTGGGAAACATTATGAGTTTATGAATATAGATGGTATAATTGAGATAAATTACAGTGATAGAAATGAGGTTTCTGAAGAAAAATATAATAATTTTTTGAAAACTCATAGCTGTAAGTTAGTTGGTGATGAAGATGGAACTAAAAAAAATAGCTAATTTTATTAAGAAAAAAAGAAAAGAACTTGGTATTACACAAGCTGAATTAGCAGATAAGCTTTTTGTGACAGAAAAGGCTATTTCTAGATGGGAGACTGGAAGGGGTACTCCAGATATTTCTTTGCTTATTCCACTTTCTAAAGAACTTGGGGTAAATGTTTCTGAGCTTTTAAATGGAGAAGAGAGTAAGAATGATAAAGCAATTGAAAAAGTAATTGAGTATAATGAGATTAGTCAGAAAAATAAGTATGGTTTAGGGTTTAAATTTACTATACTGTGTTATATTTTATCTATTTTGTTATTTTTGATTTATTTGAGATTTGAATATGATCCAAATATAGAATTAAATTATTTTGTTAGATTATTTATGGTAATTATTGCTTCTATTTTAATAATTATTGGAAATATAATTTATGGAAATAATTATGTAGATAAGATAGAAGATAAAAATAAAATATCTAAATTTTCTATGAGTATTGTTTTTATTTATTATGTGATTTTACTTTTTAATATGGTTATTTTTGCAAGATATGACAGTGTATATGGTTATAATTTTATACCGTTTAAATCTATTTATGGAGCTTTGAAGAGTGATAATTTATATTTTATGATTATTAATATTTTGGGTAATTTGTTGGTGTTTATGCCATTAGAATATTTTATTATTAATTTATTTAAAGTTAAAAAATTTTCTTTAAATTTTATGTTATCTTTTGTTCTTATTTTAATAATAGAAATATTACAGTTTGTGTTTAAAGTTGGAGTGTTTGATATTGATGATATATTATTAAGTGTTTTGGGGATGATGATATTTTTTGTTATTTATAATAAATTTGAAAATAATGAATGAGGTATGTTATACTTTTGTTAGTTTAAATATTAGTGTTTTTGAAAGTGAAGGTTTTAAATATGGATAAAGAAAAAATTTTGATAGAAATTGCATCATACTGTGATAAAGAGTTATTAAATACTGTAAATAGCGCTATTATACAAGCGGAATATCCTGATAGAATACATTTCGCAATATGTTATCAAGGTGATGATTTAGATGATTATTATGAATTAAAAAAAATTAATAACTGTAAAATAATTCATTTAAAACAGTCTGAGGCTAGAGGAAGTGTATATGCCAGATATTTATGCCAAAGTTTAATTGGTGATGAAAAGTATATATATCAAGTGGATTCTCATATGCGTTTTGTTAAACATTGGGATACAAGAATTATTAATCAGTTATTATCATTAAATGATAAAAAAGCTATTTTATCTGGTTATCCACCTGCTATAACTCCTGAGATGTTAACTGCACCACTAGATGATAAAATTTTTGATAATCCTGGATATGGAACTGTTATGTATGCAAAAGACTTTAGAACTGATGTTGATGATAGTTATTTTATATCGTGCGCTAGTAAACTTATAACAAAAGATAACCCTTTAGCTTATAAGAAAAATGCATTTATCGCGAGTGGAAATTTTTTTACTTTTAGTTTGGCCCATAAAGAAGTAAGATATGATACAAGTATGTATTTTTATGGAGATGAAATGCCAATGAGTATTAGGTTATATACTTATGGATGGAATTTTTATAATCCTGGCGAAAGTTTTGTGTATCATTTATATAAAAAAGAGAAGTCAAAGTTTCCTGGCTTAAAGCATGATACAATGATTAATGAAAATAAACGTTTAAAAACTTTATTAGGTATAACAAAAGATGATGTTATTCCACCTGAGTTTGGGCTTGGTAAAGTAAGAAGTATTGAGGATTATGAAAAAACTTTTGGTATAGATTTTAAAAATAAAAAAATTTCTGATTTGGCTAAGAGTGGAGATTTTGAAAATGTAAAGGGAAATTAATATTTTTATATATTGATGAAAGGTGGTATTTATTATGAAATATTTTAAAAAATTAACCGGCGATAGGATATATTTATCTCCAAAAAGTATGTTTGATGAAGATATAGAAAAATATACTAAATGGATGAATGATTTTGAGGTTACTGATTATATTGGTGGTAGTAGTAAGATTGTAACTTTTAATGGTGAAAAAGAATGGTTAGAGAAAATGTCTAAAAATAGAGAAGATATAAATTTTGATATTATTACTTTAGATGATGATAGATTAATTGGAACGATTAGTTTAGATGGAATTAATTTTACTGATAGAAGTGCAGTTTTGGGAATATTTATAGGTGAAGAAGGCTATAGAAGTCATGGATATGGAACTGAAGCTATAAAACTTATGTTGGAATACGGTTTTAAATATCTTAATTTACACAGTATTAGATTAGATCTTTTGGACGCTAATGAAAGAGCTCATAAGTGCTATTTAAAATGTGGATTTAAGGATACTGGATGTGATAGAGAAAGAGTATTTTTAAATGGAAAATATTATGATATGCTACATATGGATATAGTTGAAAATGAATTTGATGGAGACTTTATAAGAAATAAAAATATTTAATAAAAAACATAATTACTAGGTTTAAAGTAGTTATGTTTTTATTTTTCATTTACTAGGAATTTGCTTTGTAAAAGTAAAAAAAGTTTGCAAAAAGTTATTTACAAATATAACTATTCGTGATATATTGATTGCAATAAAGATTGAGGGTGATGTTATGAAAATACTAAAAGGTTATGTATTTAGAATGTATCCTAATGAAAAGCAAGAAGAGTTAATTAATAAAACTATTGGTTGCTCTAGATTTATATATAATTATTTTTTAGATGATAAAATTAAAGAATATAAGATAGCAGGCAAAAGTAAAACAGCTTATGACCAAATTAAATTAATACCATCACTTTCTAAAGAATATCCATTTTTAAAAGAAGTTGATAGCTGCGCACTTCGAAATAGTCTATTTAATTTAGAAGATGCTTATAAAAGATTTTATAATGGAAGTGGCTATCCTAGATTTAAAGCAAAAGGAGTTCATGAAAGTTATAAAACTAATAATATTAAAAGTAGTTATAAAGGAAATAATTATAATTCAATAAAACTAGATTTAAAAAATAAAACAATCACTTTACCAAAATTAAAAGAAGTAAAGATAAGAGGATATAGAAATAAAGAAGTAGTGCCTGGTGAGATTAAAAGTGCAGTAATTAAAAAAGATGCCGGTAAATATTATGTAAGTGTTTTAATAGAAGAAGAACTAATAAGACCATCTTTTGTTCCAACAAGCATAATCGGCATAGATTTAGGAATAAAAGATTTAATAGTAACATCATTTAATGAGAAAATAGAAAATACCATTAAACTAAACACTAAAAGAATGGTAGGCCTGCAAAGAGGACTTTCTAGATGTAAGTCTGGAAGTAAAAACAGATATAAGATGAAACTAAAAATACAAAGATTATATCGAAAGATAAGAAATGCAAGAAAGCATATGATACATGATATAACAAATAAACTAATAAACGAAAATGACATTATAGTAACTGAAGATTTAGATGTAAGAAATATGCAGAAGAATCACTATGTGGCAAAAGGTTTAAATGAAAACCCAATATCAGAAATAATTAGAGTACTTAAATATAAAGCTAACTGGAATAATAAAAAACTGATACAAATAGATAGATATTATCCAAGTAGTCAAATATGCAATGTTTGTAATTA
>CALVRH010000043.1 GCA_944358535.1 uncultured Bacilli bacterium
TAATATGAACCAGTTAAGCTTGATGAAGCTGTTTCTGGTACTGTTATTTGAGTAGTTTTAGCTCCAGCAGTATTTGTCGTTGTTAGGGTATTTGTAAAGGTTGGAGCTACGGTATTACTTTCTGACCAAGCATAGTATATTGTTTGATTGGCTGGCAGTCCACTAGCTGCATCATTTATAGTAACGGTTATTGCTTTTCCGCCTGATACAAATGAGCTTTGAGTGTTTGGTTCAAAGGTTATCTCTGGGCCAGCATTATCTACAGCATTGGCAAAGTATGTGGCATCATTTGATAATGTGACATTACTTCCAGCTGGTGTTCCAGTAGTAGCTCCACTTGTGGTATTCCATCCAACTGACACATAACCTTCGACTGGAGTGATTGATGGTAAGGTTATTTGACAGGTAGAATTATTATTTTGAATTGTACATTTTCCACTTTCTGCTCCAATACTTGCGATATTAGCTCCTTTTTGATATGTGACATTTATTTGTTTACTTGTTACGGCATAATATGTCGCATTTTTATTTAAAGCTAAGGTTGAACCTGCTTTGACATTGGCTGTTGTTGAGGTAGCCTCTTCTCCCCATCCTGCTATATTAAAGCCTTCTCTTGTGATGGTTGGTGTGGTTATATTACAGCTTTCAGCTCCATTATATCTATAACATGACTCTGTATTTGAACTGATTGATGTAGCTCCATTTTGATTGAAGTTTGCGGTATATGGGTTTTCACTTTTGGTTATAGCATAGTAAGTGGCATCGGTACTGACTTCTTTTGATGTATTTTGGGTCCATGAGGCAGTGGTTGAGCCAGCTGATGTTTCATAACCTAATGTTGTAAAGCCTGTTGCTGGGGTGATTGATGGTGCGGTTATATTACAAGTTTCGGATTGAACTTCATTGTTATAAACTTCTTGGATGGTACATGTTTCAGTTACTTTATCATTAGTACTTGAGCCAGATGTGCCTATTTGATTTAAGGCACCATTTCTATTAAAGGTTAAAGTAATTGTTTTAGCATCTTTTTTGAATATGGCATATAGGGTAACATTTCCTTCAGTCATATTGAAAGTGCTTAATGGGGTTTTAGCATCTTTATTAGTATTCCAGCCAACAAATTTCCAACCGTTTTTATAGGCTTTATTGGAAAGGTCGACAGTGGTTCCAGCTTCTAAGAATTCTCCTTCACTATCTACTCTAGTTCCCCCATTTGTTTGATAATCGAAGGTTAACATATATGTTTGCGGGTTATCTGGGTCTTTATTATCTTGAACAAAGTCAAAGACTATATCGACTTCACTTGAGGTTTCATCGCCATTATAGTCTGGATTATATTCTATTTTGACATGGACTACTTTACTAGTTTTAGATTCTAAGACTTCACCTTTTTTATAACCGGTAAAGGTTATTATTACAGCTTCTGAGTTGGCGTTTTGGGTATTGGTGATGATGTCATCTAGTTTAGCATCTAGTGTACCATTATTAGTTATGGTGACATCATATTCCATTGCATCGCCTTTGGAATATAGATTAGCTTCCATTGTAGCTGTTAGGTCATCATGAGTTGGGGTTTTTGCATTTTCAGCATCGCCGGTAGCTACACCTTGTGTGACATTAGTTATTTTGATATCCCAGCTTGAAGTTATTTCACTGGTTCCTGTTGTTTTTAGGTTTGTACTTAATGTAGCATAGGCAACAATCATACATACTAATATTCCGACTAAGCTAAAGATTATTATATTTCGTTCTTTTTTCCCTCTATGCATTACTTCTCACCCTTCTTTGTATATTCTACAATTTATACTTGTATATTTTACCATTATTTTAATTATATATCATAGGAAATGCTTGCGTAAGTTACTTGCAAGATTATGTCTATTATTTACATTGTATCAAAAAAAAGGATATTTGTTAAGATGTATTTGCATGTTTAAAAAAATTTCAGTGATTTTACTGAAATTTTCTTTAAATATTATATTTGGCGTAGATTATATTATAAGTTTTACCATCAGTAATCGATAGTTCCTTATAGATATAATAGTGTTTTTCTTTTAAAAATTGTTTTAAGTCTTCAATATTTGTATGGCTTGATAAAATTAGATCATTTTTAATATCAAAGTTTAATATTTTTTGAATGTTTCTAGTGCCCATACCACTTATAACGATTATTTCATTATTTAAACTAATATTAGTTAAGCCATCATTAGTAATAGCTTTTATATTCGCTTCGTATTGCTTTGCGTTTTCTATAGCGGTTTTAGTACAATATTTTGATTTATCGATGGCTAGACACTGACAATTTTTATATTTATTTAAGTAAATATCTAAAAAGGCGTGGTCAGCACCAACGTCTATTATATGACTATTATTTGGAATTAAATCAGAAATTGCCTTTAATCTTTTAGATAGTTTCATTATTAATCACCTAGGTAGTCTTTTAGTTTTCTACTTCTTGATGGATGACGTAATTTTCTTAAAGCTTTGGCTTCAATTTGTCTAATACGCTCTCTTGTTACACCAAATAGTTGACCAACTTCTTCTAGAGTTCTTGGTCTACCGTCTTCTAGGCCAAATCTTAGTCTAATGACTTTTTCTTCTCTTTCAGTTAATGTTAGAAGAACTTCAGATATTTCATCTTTTAATAGTTCATTGACCGCATAATCTTCTGGACTCATATTAGTTTCATCTGGGATGAAGTCACCTAAGTGAGAGTCATCTTCTTCACCAATTGGAATTTCTAGACTGACAGGCTCTTGAGATATTTTATAGATATCTCTAATTTTTTCCACACTAGTTCCCATTTTTTTAGATAGTTCTTCTTCGGTTGGTTCTCTATTAAGTTCTAGGGTTAGCTGTCTTTCTACTCTAGCTAATTTATTGATGGTTTCAACCATATGAACTGGAACTCTAATGGTTCTAGCTTGGTCGGCGATGGCTCTAGTTATGGCCTGTCTAATCCACCAGGTTGCATATGTTGAAAATTTATATCCTTTGGTTACATCAAATTTTTCAACTGCTTTCATTAAACCGATATTACCTTCTTGGATTAGGTCTAGAAATAACATTCCTCTTCCAACATATCTTTTAGCAATGCTGACAACTAGTCTTAGGTTAGCCTCGGCTAAGGTAGCTTTAGCTTGTTCATCACCTTCGGCTATTCTATCAGCTAGTTCTAGTTCTTCTTCAGTGGTTAATAGTTTTATTTGACCAATTTCTTTTAAGTACATTCTAACGGGATCATTGATAGTTAAATCTTTAGTTAGAAGTTCATTACTTGTAGTGCTTGGATCTTCATCGTCTTCCTCATTTTCAGATACGACTTCGATATGATTTTCACTTAAAGTATTATATAAATCATCTAATGAATCGGCGTCTAATTCAAGATTTTTTAGTTTATCAGCTAGTTCTTCATAGGTGATATTACCTTTCTTTTTACCTTCTTCTACTAGTTCTTTTTTTCTTTGTTCAAAAGTTTTCATTTCTTCAAACATTTTTACACTCCCTTTTTTAACCCAACAATTTCCTCAGCTATTTTAGCTTTATCTAAAGGATCTGTCAAGGTTTTCATTTTATTTGTAAGTCTTTTTATTTCTTCTTTTACGTTATAGTCTCTGATTACTTTTATATAGTCCTCTATTTCTTCTAAGGTATAGTTTTCTTTTGTATTTTGTTTATTGATTTTAGTTATGGTATTCATTAAGTCTTCATCACATTCAATGTAGTCGATGAAATCTGCTTCGTTTATGAAACCAAAGTTTTTATAGAAACTACTTATTTCCCTAGCTAAAAGTCTATATTCTTTATTTGGAATATAAGTTACTTTATTATTATACATAGTGATAACTTCTGGACTTTTAAGCATATAATATATTAAAGCACTTTCGGCTTTATCATATTTATCGGTTTTAATTTCAATTTGGACTTTTTTAGGTTTTGGTTTGGGCTTGTTTTCTAGATGTTTTTTGATTAGGTCTTCATCGATGTTCATTTCAGTGCATACTTTTTTGATTGTTAGGTCTTTTAAAATGTCATCATCAATTTTATTTAATTCAGTAATAATTTCACTAATATATTTAGCTTGGTCAGTTGGACTAGTTAAGTCTTTATCTGTTTTAAGATATGAAAGTTTAAAGTCCATGACGCTGATAGGATTATCAATTTTTCTTTGGAAAGCTTCTTTACCATATTTTTGTATATATTCATCAGGGTCTAGGTTATCTTCTAGTCTAACGATTTTTGGAGTTACACCAAGTTTAATTAATTCATTTGAACACGACATGGTTGCTTTCGCACCAGCTTCATCTCCATCAAAGCATAAAATGATATCTTTAGCCATTCTTTTGATTAGATGAGCTTGCGTATCTGTTACAGCGGTTCCCATCATAGCTATGACATTTTTGATATCTATGGTGTAGGCTCTAATGACATCCATGAATCCTTCCATGACGATTACTTGATTTTTTCTTCTAGCTATTTCTTTAGCTCGGTGGTAATTATATATTAGTTCACCTTTTTTGAATATCTCAGTTTCTCTAGTATTAAAATATTTTGAATTATCTTGTTTATTATAGATTCTACCACTATAAGCGACAGGGTTACCATCTAAGTCATAAAGTGGAAACATGATTCTGTCATAAAAAAGATCATAATAACCACGGTCATTTTTTCCGACTAAGCCACTTTTTAAAACTTCATCTGGTTTAAATTTTTTTGTTAATATTTGCGATAAAGTGTTATGTTTTAGGGATAGACCAATTTGAAATTCTTTGATAATATCATCATTTATTTTCCTTGATTTTAAATATTCCCTAGCTTCTTTACCATTTTGAGTATTTAAGTTATTAATATAGAATTTTAAACTTAAATCATATATTTGATGAAGTTCAGTATGGGTTTTCTTTTTTGAAATTTTTCCGATGTTTACGGATACACCGCCTATTTCAGCAACTTTTTTGACTGCTTCTAGAAATGAGATATTTTCATAGTCCATGATAAATTTAAAAACGGTTCCTGTTGCACCACATGAGAAACATTTGTAAATCTGTCTGGACGGACTGACACTCATTGATGGGTTATTATCATCATGGAATGGACAAACACCAAAGTAGTTTTTACCTCTTGGGGTTAAAGGAATATATGAGGAGATAACATCGACGATGTTAACACTATTTCTAATTTCGTTAATTTTTTCTTGACTAAGTGTATTCATGATTTTATCCCCCTATATATTAATATACGATTTTTTTTGCCAATTTCCTTTTTTTTCTTGAAAAAAATTTAAAAAAAGTATAATTTTTTTGTTTTTTACATATATTATGGATAAAAAGAGGCGGTAATATGTGTTTGAAGAAGATTAAAATTATTAGTGTTTTTGGAATGTTTATTTTATGTTTTTTAACGCATTTTTTATATAACTGGCTACCTAATAGTTTATTTAGTATATTTTTTCCGGTTAATGAAAGTATTTGGGAACATATGAAGATGATGACAAGCAGTATTTTAATATTTAGTATAATAGAGTATTTTCTTTATAAAAAATTTAGGGTTAATCATAATAATTTTGTTTTAAGTATATTTTTAGAAATAATTCTTTCGGTGATTATATTTTTGATTATATATTTGCCAATATATCATTTTACGGGTTCGGTGTTTATTTTAAATTTAATAGTTTTATTTATTAGTCTTTATTTTGTGAATATTATAAGTTTTTATATACTTCAGCTTAGGCCTTTACATAAGGAGATTTTAAGTATTATTGGAATTATTTTAGTTTATATTTTATTTGGAATACTAACTTATTATCCACCAGAAAATTATATATTTTTTGATAAAGTGGAGAAAAAATATGGAATTAATATTTATGAACTTTGAGTAAAGATACTAGTGACTTTACTTTGATAATTTAATTGTTCGGCGGCGGTTAAATAAGCTTCTTCTTTAGAACATAATGTATATATAATGTCGCCTGGAAGATAAACTTTATATTTACCATCTTTGATTAAACCAATTTTATTTTTGGTAATAATCTCCTCAATATAAGGAGTTTTTTCGTCCCCTATTTTAACAGCTATTGTGTTTAATTTTAATGATTTATAGGGGGTTATTTTAAATAAGTGTAATTTATAGGAGGAAGTTATTTTTTTCTTTTTTGAGTCAATTTCTAATAGTTCGATTGGTATAGTTGCATATTGTGATTTTGCCATAATTTCGTCCTCCGTTTTCTGGTTACATATTATATACAGGTTAGTAATTTTGTCAATTGGTTTCACAGCAATTTCCAAAATTTGTTAGGATAATTGTAAATGTCAACATAAAAGTTTATAATTACAGGATAGAAACATAAAAAAATATAGAAAAAACTATTGACATGTAGTAAATACAACAAAAAAATGATATAAAAATAG
>CALVRH010000044.1 GCA_944358535.1 uncultured Bacilli bacterium
AACTTGACATAAAAAAAGCTATATAAAATATAGGCAAACTTTATCTTTCTTAAATGGTCAATTGTAAAACTCGGGAATCTAGTATGTAATTAAAAACATACTAGATTTTTTGTACTTTTGATGGATTTTATATGTTGACATATATTAACCTATATGTTAATTTATGCTTAAAAGTGCATCTTATGAAGGGAACTGATATTGAAAGTAGTAAGAGAGGATTTTAAAAATGAAGAAAAGAAATTAAAAAAATATTTTAATTAGAAAAATAATTATGAAAAAATTATTATGCATATAAGAACTGTTAATACATACAAGGAACTTTGCATTCATCCTTTTTCTATTATGTATGGTTTTGAAAGATTAAAATTTATAAGTATGAATCATTATGCAGATTTTAAAAGGAAAAAGGGGATAATGGGGTGAGAATTATGGCAAGAGTTAGATTTAAAGATTTATTAAATGATTATTTAGAATATTCACATATATCTAATAAAGAGTTTGCGAGCAGATTAGGTATTACACCTAAACATTTAATCAACATTTTATATGGCAAGCAAAGTTTATCAGCGGAGATTATAGAAAAAATCAGTATGGTTACGGATATTTCTATAGAATATATTTATAAGATGGAAGCTGATAGTTTTTTAGAAGATGATATTGAAAATTATTTAAAAGTTCATAAGTTAACTGAAACAGAATATTTAAAAAAATGGAAATATAGGTTTTTAATTAAGAATAATTATATTGATTTTAGTGATACTGAAAATAAAATGAACATTATTAAGGATATTGTGCTTTATTTAAGAGTGCCAACAATTGAACAAATTTATAAAATTGATAATGGAGCTTTCTATAAAAGTAAAAATGATAAACCAGAATTACTTTTACTTTTGCTTGAGAAATGTTATAGAAAAATGTTAGATGAAAATGTTTTGAAATATAAAAAAGAGAATGTAATGGTTTTAGTTAATTATATTTTGGATAGTGCAAAGAAGAATAAATTTAATGAAGAGGAATTAATAAAAGTATTTAATGAAAATGGAGTTTATTTAGTTATAGAAGATGATATTTCAGGTTCTAAAATAAGAGGGGCATTTAAGGTTCATAGAGTTGCTCCAGCTATTTATATAACTAGGAAGTATAAAAGAATTGCAGATGTTTACTTTACTTTATTACATGAGCTTGCTCATTTAAAAAGTGATTTTAATAGTGCGAAAGCTAAAAATTTTGTTTCTTATGAAGATGAGAGTGAAGCTAAAGCTGATATGGTGGCTTATAATTGGATGGTTAATGATGAATATTATAATAATGTTTGTAAAAAAGATAATTATAATATAGATGATGAGGAAAGATTTCCTCAGTGTTTTGTGGTATATAGATTAGCTAAAGATGGTACTTTACCTTACAAAAGTAAAGTGTATCAAAAATATAATTTCCTTTTAAAGGAAAATAGTATATAATTAATATAGAAAGTAGGGAAGATTATGAAAAATAAAGGATTTACTTTAGCAGAGTTACTTGGAGTTATTGCCATTTTAGCAGTTATAGCAATTATTACTACGCCTGTTATTTTTGGGGTTGTTGATAATTCACGAAAAAATGCTTTTACGCGTAGTGTAGAAGAAATGAAAAATGTAGCAGTTATGGATTATAATGAATATGCACGTAGTGGGGAGATTATATATAATTATAGTGACAATAATTTGGTATGTCCTGGATGTGATGCTGGTGCTGATTTAGAACTTGATTTTACTGGGGAGATAGAAGATGGTAGTGGAACTATAACAGTTAAAGATGGTGAGGTTATTAGTTTAAGTATTGAAAATAATCAGTTTAAAGCAACTGATAATAATGGAAAGATAGAAACGGTAAAAAAATAGTAATAAAAAAATTATCCCTTAATATAATTAAATAGAAATGTACTAGGAGGGATAATAATGATTAACAAAAGAAGTTTATGGTTTTTGACTTTATTTAGTTTGATTTTAGTACTTAGTGTTTATTACATTACGATGCCAAGTGAACTTTTAATGGCGACTAATTCTGATGAAGAAACGGAAACGGTGTCAGCTTCGACTGAAAATGAGGAAAGTGCGGAACTTGTGGCTTTGAGGGTTGAGTCTGAGGAAAAGATGCTTGATGAGATTACAGAATTAAAGAAAGTTTTAACTGATTCTAATTCGACTACAGAAGAAAAAAATGCGGCTTTTGAGAAGATGCAGACACTTAATAAAAATCGTGGTACTGAAGAGTCCATAGAAAACAAAATAAAGAATGAATTTAATTTGAAGTCCTTTGTCAGTATTGATGAGACAAGTGCTTCGGTGGTTGTTGATAGTAAAGAACATGATAAGGAATTAGCAAATAAAATAATGAGGTCAGTACAAGAAGAGTTTGAGTCTTCAATGTCTATTTCTGTTAAATTTCAAAA
Source organism: uncultured Bacilli bacterium (assembly GCA_944358535.1). Lineage (GTDB taxonomy): Bacteria > Bacillota_I > Bacilli_A > RF39 > UBA660 > Coprosoma. Next base: position 2,432 of record CALVRH010000044.1, read on the forward strand.
ATGACTTTCTTTTATAGAAAGTTTTTTTGGTGTTTTGCCTTTCACTTATATGGTTTATGTGCATACAATAATATGAATAAATATAAACCATCCCGCCTTAGGAAAGTGAGGAAAATATGAAAAAGGGAATTTTAACTAAACGAGAGCGCGAAATCTTTGAGCTTTTAATTCAAAATTATGGCACTAATGAGATTGCAGATATTTTGAAGATAAGCGATAAGACGGTTAGAAATCATATTTCTAATGCGATGCAGAAATTAGGAGTCAAAGGTCGTGCGGGAGCAGTAATTGAGTTACTTAGGCTCGGAGAGATTTCATTATAGGTCATATTAGTGACCTATTTTTCATATCTTTTAAATAGGTGATGGTATGCTAAAAAAAATATCGATGAGGAAGTTTCTTCTTTCTTCTTTGGCTCTTTTTGCGATGTTTTTAATTTATATTATTCCGGCTAATGAAAATACTCTTAATATTAAAGAAGAACTTGAATATGTTAATACTAATATTGAAAGTTCTCCTATATTTTTAATGGATAAAAATAGTTATGTAGCTTTAACTAGTGTGGCAGTTAATGATACTAATATCGAAAATAAGGCAAGACAACTGATAAAAGTTTTAACAATTGGGGGAATGGACAGTAAAATTCCAAGTGGTTTTAGTGCAATAATACCTCCAAATACAGAAGTACTAAGTTTAAGTTATGAAAATGGTTTAATTAAGGTTAATTTTTCCAAAGATTTACTTAATGTATCTGAAGATTTAGAAGAAAAGATGGTAGAGTCAATTGTTTATACTTTAACTTCTATCGATAAGGTTGATAGAATTATTATTTATGTGGAAGGGGACATTTTAACGAAATTACCTAAGACTAAAATTAATTTGCCATCTACTTTAGATAAGACTTTTGGAATTAATAAAGAGTTTGATTTAACTAGTACAAAGGATATTACTGATGTGACTATTTATTATATTAATCAAATAAGTGATAATTATTATTATGTACCGGTAACAAAGTATGTTAATGATGATCGTGATAAAGCGAGTATTATTATTGATGAATTATCTAAAAATTTTGATTTTAATAAAAATTTGATGAGTTTTTTAAATGAAGGAACAGTGCTTGTTTCTAGTACTGTTAAAGATGGGCAGATGATGTTAAATTTTAATGAGGAAATTTTAAATAATAGTGTAAGTGAAGATATTTCAAAGGAAACCTTGGATACAATTTCTTTATCAATGGGGGCAAATTATGAGATTAAAGAGGTTGTTTTTAATGTTGGTGATAGAGAACTTTATAAAATAGAGGTCGATTAGGGTGTAAATAGTGCCATAATATGACTTCTTTTTTATTTTTTAATATGTTAAAATTATTATAGGTGATAGTAATTGAAAGCATATGCTGAAAAGATAGAGGATATATTTAAGAAGTTAAATACTTCTAAGGATGGACTTACTGATGAAGAGGCTTTAAAAAGACTTGTTTTAAACGGGAAAAATATTTTAAATAAAAAGAAAAAAACTTCAATTTTTAAAATGGTTTTGTCTCAACTTACTGACAAGATGATAATTATTTTATTTATTGCGGCTTTTTTATCATTTATTTTAGGTGAACAGGCAGAGGGAATTGTGATTTTAATTATTATTGTGATTAATGCGGTTATTAGTATTGTTCAAGAAAAGAAGGCGGCTGATGCGGTCGAAGCTTTAAGAAATATGAATGCGCCAATGGCAAATGTGATTAGAGATGGTACTGTTAAGCAAATACCTTCTAGTGATTTGGTGGTTGGTGATGTGATATATTTAGAGGCTGGTGGAATTGTACCTGCTGATATTAGATTAATCAGTGATAATGGTCTTATGATAGATGAATCTGCTTTAACTGGTGAAAGTGAGGCTGTATCAAAAGAGGCTATAGTAGTGTTAGATGAAAATTTAGCTTTAGGTGATAGGCTTAATATGGCTTTTTCGTCGACTGTTGTTAATTATGGTACAGGAACTGGTATTGTAGTAGCAACGGGTATGAATACTGAGGTTGGAAAGATTGCAAATATGCTAGAAAATACTGATGAACTTGAAACACCACTTAAGAAGAAGTTAGAGACAGTAGGTAAGATATTAAGCATTGTAGGTATTATTGTAAGTATTTTAATTTTTATAATTGGTTTTATTTATGGTAAGGATGTTATTTCATTATTAATGATTTCAATATCTTTGGCTATTTCGGTAATTCCCGAGGGTTTACCAGCTACAGCTACAATTGTGATGGCTTTGGGAGTTCAGAGAATGGCTAATAAAAATGCTTTAGTTAAGAAACTTCCGGCTGTGGAGACTCTAGGTAGTGCGAGTGTAATATGTACTGATAAGACAGGAACGCTTACCCAAAATAAGATGACGGTGGTTAAAACTTTATTTTATGATGAACTTGTTTTAGGTAAAAATAGTAAAATGCCTATTAGTTTTCTTTTAGGATGTCTTCTTTGTAATAATGCTTCTTTGAATGAGGTTGGCGATCCAACAGAAGTTGCTTTATTAGAGTATGTAAAAAAAGAAGATGAAGGGTTATTTAGTAAAAAATATACAAGATTATTTGAACAACCTTTTGATTCTGATAGAAAGAAAATGACGGTAGTTTATGATATTGATGGTAGGTATGAATGTTATACTAAAGGAGCTTTAGAAGAAGTTTTAGAGGTGTGCCCTTATATTTTAAAAAATGGCGAGATTATTTCACTTACTTTAGAAGTTAAAGATAAAATTTTAAAGGAATGTGAAAGACTTTCTTCAGAAGCTTATAGAATTTTAGGATTTGCTAGTAAAAAAATTGATTTTGTTCCAAAAGAAGGAGACAATATTGAAAATGATTTAATATTTATAGGGCTATCATGCATGATTGATCCACCTAGGGAAGAAGTTATGTCAGCAATTAAAGCTTTTAAAGAGGCGGGAATTAAAGTGGTGATGATTACTGGAGATCACAAGCTTACTGCAACGGCGATTGCGAGAGGCCTTGGAATTTATAGTGATGACGATTTAGTGATGACTGGTGAAGAACTTGATAAGGTTAGTGATAAGGAGTTAGCTTTAAGAGTTTCTAAAGTTACAGTATTTGCGAGAGTAGCACCTGAAGATAAGCTTAGAATTGTAAAAGCTTTTAAAAAAAATGGTGAGGTTTGTGCGATGACGGGTGATGGTGTTAATGATTCACCGGCTTTAAAGGCGGCAGATATTGGAGTTGCTATGGGAAAAGTTGGTACTGATGTTGCTAAAGAGGCGGCTGATATGTTATTACTTGATGATAATTTTACGACTATTTTAGTGGCAGTGAAGGAAGGAAGACGAGTTTATAGTAATATTCAAAAGGTGATTCAGTTTTTACTTTCTGGTAATATTGCAGAGGTTTTAGTTGTTTTCTTTTCGACAATTTTTAATTTATCTGTGCCAATTTTAGCGGTGCATATTTTATTTATTAATTTAGTAACAGATACTTTACCAGCTTTAGCTTTAGGTGTAGATCCAGAAAATCCGGATGATATGAAGCGTAAACCGGTTAAGGATGGTAGTTTGTTTGAAAAAGGTTTAGTTACTAGAGTAATTTTTTATTTACTAGGAATTTGCTTTGTAAAAGGTAAAAGTTTGCAAAAAGTTATTTACAAATATAACTATTCGTGA
>CALVRH010000045.1 GCA_944358535.1 uncultured Bacilli bacterium
AATTATAATTATTTCCTTTATAACTACTTTTAATATTATTAGTTTTATAACTTTCATGAACTCCTTTTGCTTTAAATTTAGGATATCCATTTCCATTATAAAATCTTTTATAAGCATCTTCTAAATTAAATAGACTATTTCTAAGTGCGCAGCTATCGACTTCTTTTAAAAACGGATACTCTTTAGAAAGTGATGGTATTAATTTCATTTGATCATAAGCTGATTTACTTTTTCCAGTTTCTTTATATTCTTTTATTTTATCATCCAAAAAATAATTATATACAAATCTAGAGCAGCCAATAGTTTTATTAATTAATTCTTCTTGCTCTTTAGTTGGATACATTCTAAATACATAGCCTTTTAATATTTGCATACCATCACCTTCAATCTTTATTGCAATCAATATATCACGAATAGTTATATTTGTAAATAACTTTTTGCAAACTTTTACCTTTTACAAAGCAAATTCCTAGTATTCAAGAAACCGGAGAATTTAGAACTAATATTTTTTATTGTGATGCTTATCAATCAAGTCAAAAACCACATGTAGAAAATACTCATAACTATATTAGAGATATTATTCCTAATGAAATGGATATATCTAATATCACTCAAGATGATTTAAATCTAATGTTCTCACATATTAACTCTACTCCTAGAAAGTCTTTAAAAGGCAAAACACCTTGTGAAGTATTTAGTTTTATGATGAGTACTTTCGAAAACCCAAACAGAGGCAAAGAAATTTTAGATTTACTAAATATTAAAGAAATAAAAAGAGATGAGGTTACCCTAAAACCTTATCTCATAAAACATAATAAGAATAAATAATTCTTATCATAAAAGTTAGAAACACCCATCTAATACCATAATAACTAACATTCAGCAAAAGGAATTTAGTCTTACATTTTTTAAAATTCTATAGCCTTTTGTCTTTTCGTCGTGGTTAAATTTCTAACATACTTTGTATTTTACACTATTTTTAATCAAATTTCAAATCATTAGAGTACTTAAAAACGCCCGTATTACGGACGTTTCTCATACATTCAAATTTCACTTTATAAAACTGTAATTTACTTTTTCATTTCACGCAAAAATTTACAAATCTTACTTGTAAAACTAAATGTAACCCTAAAAATAATAAAAGTTGCAATTACCAGGTAAAACAATATAATAAATGCACTGATAGTACTTATAAGAAAGGAGTATGAATTATGTTTAAGCATCTATCACTAGATGAAGAATGGAAATAGAAAAATATTTAAACCAAAATAAATCATTTAAAGAAATATGAACATTAATAAGCAAAAACTGCACTACTATCTCTAGAAAAATTAAAAATCATTATGTCACTAAAAACACTGGAAATTAATACTTAAAAATGAAGATAAACTTTCTGATAAAAAGAAATATTTTAAATGTTTTAAAAAAAGTTTCATAGATTGATATTGTAATTTAACTAATTAATACAGATGGAAAGTTTTATAATACTTATCAAGTTTATCAAGGTATTATAAAAGCTAGCGACAGCAGAGATAAAGATAAATTTTTAAACATTATCCATCATTAACTTCATCACCACAATAAAAACATTTCTAAATATATGAAAAAAAGTCTAAAAACCTTTAGAAATATGGAAGAATATATTGTATTGTTAATGCTTTTGACTATGAATATTCAAACGGTAGGACTGAAGGGATGAATAATCTTATCAAGCAAATTAACCATACTGCTTGTGGTTATAGAAAATTTAAACATTTAAAAGCTAGCGTTATGCTTATTAAAGGCTTACTTAATCCAATCAAAGCATAATAAAAGAAGGTCAATTCTTGACCATCTTAACAATTTCATTTATCATTAGTTTTTAGTCACACCAACACTACTTGACATTGACACTTTTACTCCACATAATGTTACTAACTTGCCTAAAAAATAGTTATAAAGAATTGCCTATAATGAAAGTAAATTGTCTTTATTTATTCTTCATAAATAATAGTTTCATCATCTCTCAATATGCTTACATTATACTTATTTCTTTTTTTACAATCATCAACGTATTTCTTTCTATCATCTGTATAATGACAAAATAAAATTCCATCAAATAATCCTAAACCATTATAATCTTTTAATCCAACTGAATTATTATCAAACGGTAATACATGTTTGATATTTTTTGTAACAATATGTGCTCCTGCACTACCACCTATATAAGTTACCCCATTTTTTACATATTTGATAATTTCCTTATCAAACTTTGTATCTTTCAATATTTTTAACATACTGAAAGTATTGCCACCGCCTATATAGATTGCATCAATATTTAAGTTTTTAAATTTATTAGGTTCTTTATAATTAAAAACATATATATTTTCCCGTTTAAATCCATATTCTTGCAATCTATCATAATATTTATTGCTTTTTATTTTTTCTATCGTTGCATTCTCATTTGGAATATATAATATTTTGCACTTAGATACATCTTTTAATTCAGACAATATTTTATTCCTCGAATTATCTGTTAAAAAATCTGTGGAAGTAAGTATAAGTTTCATTTTAATAATTCAACTCCTTCATTACTTTTTTAAATACTTTTTGTACTACCTCATTCGACATTTTTTCTTCATTTGAACTAGTTAACCCATCATAAAAAGAATTAAAATAATGATTTTTAGGTTCAATTATCTTTTTTGCAGGAGTCATTTGGTCTAAGGCAAAATTTCTACTTTTACGTAAATGATTTTTCCTTTCTCTATATCCCAAAATATATTTTTCATTTTCCATGTTATAATCTATTGCTGCTAACAAAATACCCACATTACCTGATAAAGAGAGTCTTTTATTTAAATCTCTATATAAATGTACAATTCTTTGAATATATTTTTTATTGTTTACATTTAAATTCATATAATAATGTCCAACTCTACCATCAGACTCTAAGCCATATATACTATAAAAATTTTTTTCACTTGGTAAATGAGTATAAATTCCTTCTATATTTTCTTCTAAAGCTAATTTTTTTAAATGAACATTTGGATACTTATCTATAAAAACTGATAACAAATTACTATAGAATTGTGGAAAAATAAAATCAACAGGCAATTTTGATATAACTTTAATATAAAGTTCTTTGTTATTTAATAATTTTTCTGATGTTCTATATGATAATCTACCATTAATAACAAGATTATTAATAACTATCTCTTTTAACTCCCATAATTCTTCATAACTGTGAATTGGTGACCAATTTTCGTCAAAAAAATTGTCAATATAAAATCCAATAGTTCCTGAAACATTTAGATTTTTAGTTATTTTAGGTAAATTATGCCCGTAAAAAACATATTGTTCTTTATCTGAATAAAAATCTTCGTTTGAAATAAATGCACTATAAATTAATGAAATTGATTTTTCTAAAGATTCAGAACTATTATTTAAAGAAACAAACGGTTCCATGTTACACCTCCTCAGTCATTTTAATTAAATCACTATTAAATCTGCTTAATGATTCTCTTATTATACTATCATTATATAATTCTTTTATTGTTTTATTATCTATTAAATTGTTATTAACTTCACGAATTTTATGGCAAATCTCATTTATATTTCTAAATGTATTCCCCATCATACAGGATTCATTCCCTTCAGCACTTAATAAAATCGTCGGTATCTTAAATCTTTTTGATTGAATCGCCGTTATATTGTATGATTCAAATATTGACAATTGAATATATGCTTTTGAATGATATAAGACATTTAAAAAATCATCTTCATTAAACTTTTTCATAAACACATCATTATTTTTCTTAACATAACTATTTACTCCTGCTACTAAAATATCATTTGTTATTTTTTCCTTTTTTGCTAACTTAACGAAATTGCTTATTCCTTTTGCATCATAATATGCTGGGCTTTCACTAGCACATACAGTTACAAATTTATTATAATATTTTTCTAATCTTTTTATATTTTTTCTGTAGTAATCATTATTTAAATTTCTTATTCCAATTTGAATAGTTTTTGCATCGAATCCATATTTTAAATATTGATTCGTAACTTCTTTTGATGGAGTTAATATTAATATGTGTTTTTCTTTACATATATTATATAATCTTGCTATAAAATTTTCTCTCTTTTTGAACACTTCGTAATTAATTGAAACATGCATAAAAATAAAAATTTTTTTATCATCAAAATATTTATCTAATTGATCTATATATATTGTTTTGTCTCTTCCTGTAGAATGTATTATAACTATACTATTTTTATCATTATTTATTTTTTGTATTGCTTCCTTTGTTAGACGATATTTTTTTAAATATGGAGTATATAAAATATTATTACTATATTTTTCACACAGCGGTATTAACAACTTATGAATTGAACCAAATCCATTATGATCAATTATATGATATATTCTCATTTTTTCCTTCCTCTTTTTAATATACAAAATCCAATTTCTAATTTTATGAATAAATCCTCGCTCATTCGATTAGAATATATTTTATAACTAAAAAATAGAAAAGTCAAATTAGTTATGGCATGGTCGCGTTTCAAAAGTACGGGAAATAAAAAAGCATAAAAAAAGAGTGATTAATCCCCGAAAATAAATTATAATTAAATTAACCAAAAAATAGAAAGAAATTAATCACATAAACATTTTACCATTAATTAAAACTTTTTTAAACAATTTTAATAAAATTCTGAAAATAAAACTAACTTATATGAACTAGAAAGCTATATTGTATCTAAAGGAAATGAACTTACAGAAAAATTATTAGTAGCTTTTATAGAAGGTATTGATTTAGAGTATAAAAAATCTAAAAATAGGAAAGAAAAATATTCTGTTAAGGAAACAAGAAATAGAGCTTTACTTACTTCTATAGGTTATATTGATGTTAATTTTACTTTCTACAAGCATAAAAAAGATAAAACTTCATTTTGTTATATAAGAGACATACTCGGTCTTAAACCTTATCAAAGAATGACTGATATGGCTGAATATAAACTTGTCAAATATGCCATGGAAAACAATATGGCTTCTGCTGGTAGACATGCTATTAGAAATACAATTATTTCTAGAACTACTGTTTCTAGAAAAATAAAAGAACTTAAAGGTTCTCTTCACGAAAACATTAATAAATCTACTAATTAACCTAAAGTTTTGTTTATAGAAATGGACAAAATCCATGCCAATCTTCAAAATAAATAAAAAAGGGGTGAAATAAATTTCACCCTTCACCCTAACGGGTGATTTTTTTTTTGCTTTAATCAAAATTTATTGGTAAAATTTAGTTTAAAGTGATGTTATATGATATTGTGTACTAGTAAA
>CALVRH010000046.1 GCA_944358535.1 uncultured Bacilli bacterium
TGGGACTGCAACTCCCTGATCGTTGGTTCAAATCCGACTAGGCCCTCCATTGAAATATAAAGGAATTCTAGTGATAGAGTTTCTTTTTTCTTTAAAAACGTATCAGTAACGTATCAATTTTCATATTTTGTTTTTTGGCTTTATTATGTTGTCAAATGTGTGACAATAAATAAAAATTATTAGAATAATAAAAATGGATATAATAATGTTAGATAATTAGAAATGAACTTTTATTTTTTTATTGGAGCCTCTTGTTAAAAATAAAAATATAGGTTATACTTATATAGTATGCGAGGAGGATTTGTATGAAGAAACTTACTAAGCATAAATTAGCCTTTTTTATTACATTAATTAGTATTTTAGTATTGATTGGTGGAGTTGGATATTTTATTTTTTCTATTTCTAAGTTAAATAATGTTGAAAATATTTTAAGACTTGCTGGTTCGATTATTCTTGGAATTGTTAGTTTAATTTTGATTATTTTAAGTATTAGATTTTTGAATAAATTTAAGAAAGTAAAACTTACAATTGTAATTATTTTAATGCTATTAATTGGTGGATTAGGTATATTTGGTGGTTATAATGTTGATAAAGTATATAATACTTTAGCTAAGGTTAGTGATACATCAGGTTATACGACTTATTCATCTAGTTTAGTTACTTTAAAGGATAATAAAGCTGAAAGTATTAAAGATATAGGTAAAGATTCTAAATTGGGTATTTTAAATGATGAGACTAGTTATGAAGGTTATAAAATACCACAAGAAGTAATAGAAAAGCAGAAACTTTCTAATGAAACAGAAGAGTTCGATAGTTATATTTCAATGATTGATGCTTTACTTAATGGAGAAATTGAGTATATATTTTTACCAACTAATTATTCAGTGATGTTTGGTAGTATGGAAGGTTATACTGATATCAAAGATAAGACAAAAGTTTTGCTTACTGAGCAGAAAAAGGTTAAAGAGGAAACTAATGATAATACTACGGATAATGCCAAACCTATTACAGAACCATTTACAGTTTTATTAATGGGAGTGGATTCTGATTCAGAAGGTATTCAAAACGGATCTTTTAATGGAGATTCACTTATGCTTATTACATTTAATCCAAAAACACTTAGTACAACAATTTTAAGTATTCCTCGTGATTCTTATGTACCAATTGCATGTTTTTCTGGACAAAGGAAAAATAAAATTACACATGCAGCCTGGAAAGGCGAAACATGTATGATGAATACAATTGAAAATTTCTTAGATGTTAATATTGATTATTATGTTAAGATTAATTTTGCTGGTGTAGTAGAACTGGTTGATGCTTTAGGCGGTGTTGAAATCGATGTTCCGTATAATTTATGTGAGCAAAATAGTAAACGTCAGTGGGGCGAAAATACTGTATATATTGAAAAAGGTTTACAAACTTTGAATGGTGAGCAGGCTTTGGCTTATGCTCGTAACCGTCATCCAAATCCTAGTATGTGTTCTTCTAAATGGACAAATTATACGAGTAATGATTTTATTCGTGGTGAACATCAGCAAGAAGTTGTACCAGCGTTACTTAATAAATTTAAAGATATTAATAGTTTGGATACAGTTTACAAGTTATTAGATACTATTAGTAATAATATGGTTACTAATATGAGTACTGATCAAATTTTATCTTTATACAATGTATTTAAAGATGTTGCTTCTAAGAGTGCGGGTATGGATAATATGGCTGATGTTTTAGGTATTCAAAGATTAAAATTAAATGGTTATGATGCGAGAATATATGATTATGGTGGAACTAATTTATCGCTTTATAATTATGTGTTGTATGATGATAGTGTTGAGGCTGTATCTAATGCGATGAAAGAAAATTTGGGTGAGAAGAAAACTAAGGTGGTTAAATCATTTAGTTTTGATGTTAACACCCCTTATGAAAAAGAAGTAATTGGCGCGGATGAGACTGGTTCTAAGTCTTTGGTTCAACTTCCAAATTTTGTTGGACAATCAGTGGAATATGTACGTTCTTACTGCTCTAGAAATGGTATTAGTGTGACTGTTAAGGGTGGTAATGGATATGTAATTAGTCAAAGTGTTCCATCAGGAGCAAATATTGAAGATGTTAATTCAATTACTGTGACTGCAGGTGGAGGAACTAGTACGAATTCATCAAGTAATAGTTCTAGTAGTTCTTCAAGTAGTTCAGGTTCATCAAATTCTTCAAGTGATAATACAACAGATGATAAAGGTGATGAAGATATTTCAGATACAGTTCCTGGAGCACCAGGTAGTGGTGGTGAAGAAGGAGAGGAAGTAACTCCACCTAGTGGTGATGGAACAACTGGTGATGATACAACAGATGATACAAATCCTACTACTTAAAAGTTCAAATTTTTTTGAACTTTTTTTCGTGAGAAAAAGGAAATAAGGGAAAAATGTCGTATGTTAATACATAGAGGAGGTAAAATGACAAATCAAGTTAAAATAAAAAATGAAGACAAAATAATACCTACGATGTTTGATCCAATATTTAAATCACTTTTTCAAAATAAAAATTTCAGAAAAACATTATCTTATTTTTTAAGTAAATTAACTGAATATAAGGTAAAGACAAAATGACTAAGTTTGAAAAGATTGTAGCTATGTTAGGTATTACTAGCCGAAAAGATTTAAAAGATATATCAGAAGGAGATGAAGATTTAATGGCGATGGAAAAAATAATTTCAGATTTAAATGATGATAAGCACATGATAGGTTTATATGACAAAGAAAAAATGGATGCTTGGATGCATAAAATTGACCGTGAAGAAGCTATAGCTAATGGCCAAAAACTTGGTGAAAAACGTGGAATAAAACAAGGTGCATTAAATATAGCTCAAAATATGTTAAAGGCAAATATGGACATTAATGAAATTGCTAAACTTACGGGTTTGCATCAAAATGAAATTGTGAAACTTTCTAATAATCTTTAAAGGTTCAAAATTTTGAACTTTTTTTCTTTTGATGTTGCTTTTTATGTTTATTTATAAGATAATATTAAAGGAAAGAGGGATATTATGGATAGAAAAGAATTTGCAGATAGATTATTAAAAACAGAACACGATTTTGAATATTATGAAAAATTATATCCAAAGAGAGATTTAGATGAGAAAGCAATAGTTACAAGATATGCACCTAGTCCAACTGGCTTTGTACATTTAGGAGCTTTATATGCAGCTTTTATTGCTAGAAAGATGGCTAAACAAAGTAATGGTGTGTTTTTTCTAAGAATAGAAGATACTGATCAAAAGAGAAGTATCGAAGATGGGGTTAATAAAATAATTACTGATTTAGCTAATTTTGATATTACTTTTGATGAGGGTGTTACTTTAGATGGTGATAAAGGTAATTATGGACCTTATACTCAAAGTGAAAGAGGAGATATTTATAAGGCTTTTGCTAAAAAATTAATTATCGAAGATAAGGCTTATCCTTGTTTTTGTTCACCAGAAAGTTTACAAGAAGATAGAGAAAGACAAGAGAAACATAAAGAGAGAATAGGTTATTATGGATATTATGCGAGATGCCGTAATTTATCTATGGAAGAGGCAATTGAAAAAATAGATAATGGTGAAAAATATATTATTCGTTTGAAATCTAAAGGTAATTTTAATCATAGATTTAAGTTTAAAGATGAGATTAAAGGAAAGCTGGAGCTTCCTGAAAATGATCAAGATATTGTTATTATAAAATCTGATGGACTTCCAACTTATCATTTTGCACATGCGGTTGATGATCATTTGATGAGAACGACTCATGTTATTAGAGGAGATGAGTGGCTTTCTTCTATACCTGTTCATGTTCAGTTATTTGAATATTTAGGTTTTAAGGTTCCTAAATATGCACATATTTCGCCAATAACTATTGAAGATAATGGAACTAAAAGAAAATTAAGTAAGAGAAAAGATCCTGAGGCGGCTATTAGTTATTATCACGAAAAAGGTATTCCTAATAAGGCAGTTATGCTTTATTTAGAGACAGTTGCGAATTCTAATTTTGAAATGTGGATGAATCAAAACAAAGATAAAGATGTATCAGAGTTTGTTTTAGATTTTAAAAAGATGCCGGCGGGTGGAAGTTTATTTGATTATGAAAAATTAATGAATATTTCTAAAAATTATATCAGCACGCTTAAAGCTACAGAGGTATATGATATGACACTTGAGTGGGCTAGATTGTATGATGAAGATTTCGCATCACTTTTAGAAAACTATAAAGATTATTCTACAGCTATATTTAATATTGAAAGAGAGCAGAAAAAGCCTCGTAAAGATATTGGATATTTTGGAGATGTTAAAAATCAAATTTGGTATATGTATGATGAACTTTTTGAACCTAAAGAGTATGAATGGCAAAAAGTTACTGAAAAGTGTGAAATTAAAAATATTTTAGATGTTTATTTGAATAAATATTATAATGAAGATGATGATAAGAATACTTGGTTTGATAATATGAAAAAAGCGGCTGTAGAACTTGGATATGCGGGTGAAATGAGGGAATATAAAGAAAATCCTGATAATTATAAAGGAAGTATTGCGGACTTTAGTACAGTTGTTAGAGTTAGTTTGACTAGTAAATCAAATACTCCTGATTTATATGAAATTATGAGATTACTTGGAAAAGAGAGAATGAATGAGAGAGTAAAGATGGTTATTTAATCATCTTTTTTTGTTACTATTCACAGCTAGATAAATAACTGTACTGAAAAATAGCGAAGACATTCGTTATTTTTCTTCGCTTAATTTTT
>CALVRH010000047.1 GCA_944358535.1 uncultured Bacilli bacterium
AAAATACATGCCTAGAGAAAAAATTAAAAAAATTTTAAAATATTGAAAATTTTAAATATTACACAAGATACAAAAAATGCGTATTTCCTTATAAAATAAGGGATTACGCGTTTTTGCTGTAAAACTCAAGATATTATAACACATAAAAGCCTTTTTTCAAAATTTATTTTTTTAATCTTGCCCTAATACTTCTTTCAATATCTCTTTTTTTAATATCTTCTCTCTTATCGTAATTTTTCTTACCTTTAGCAAGACCTATCAATACTTTTGCTCTTCCCTTAACTAAATAAACCTTCAAAGGAATAATTGTATAACCTTCTAATTTAATCTTATCTCTAAATTTTAAAATTTCTTTTTTATGTAAAAGTAACTTTCTTTCTCTGGTTTCATCATGATTAAATATATTACCATTTTCATAGCTACTTATATGCATATTTATAATATACATCTCATTATTTTTAACCCTTACATAACAATCTTTTATATTGGCTTTACCTAATCTTAAAGACTTAATTTCTGTCCCAGTCAAAACAATTCCCGCTTCTACAGTTTCAAAAATTTGATAATTATACTTTGCCTTCCTGTTCAATATTTCCATTCTTATCACCCTTTTTGTATGGTCTAAAATTAATTAACCCCTTATCTTTTATTACACTATCCACAATAATTTCTAACTTATCACCAAGCATATATCTTTTTTTACTATGTTTACCTACCAAACTAAATGTAGATTCATCATAAAAATAATAATCATCTTCTAACCCGTCAATTTTAATCATACCTTCAACTAAATTAGGTAGTTCAACATAAATACCGTAATTAGTAACAGTACTTATAATACCTTTATAAACCTCTCCAATGTGACTTTCCATATATTCAGCCATCTTCATATCATCCACATCTCTCTCACACTGCGTTGCCGCCATTTCTCTTTCTGATGAATGTTTAGAAACCTCTGGTAAAGTACTATTATAATAATCAATAACCTGATTATCAATATTATGATTAAATAAATATGTCCTAAGTAATCGATGAACTGTCAAATCTGGAAATCTTCTAATTGGTGATGTAAAATGTGTGTAAAATTTACTAGCAAGTCCAAAGTGACCAATATTTACATTATCATATACAGCTTTCTGCATACTTCTAAGAAGCATTGAAGATAATATACTATATTCCTTTTTATCCTTAAGCTGACCTAAAATATTTTGAATAGTTTTAGGTGTAATATTTTTCATATTAGCATTAACCTTATATCCCAAAACATTTACAAAGTGTAAAAAATTTTTAATCTTTTCTTCATCAGGAAGTCCATGAACACGGTATATGAATGGTAACTCCATATAAGAAATCGTACTAGCGACTGTTTCATTAGCCATAATCATAAAATCTTCAATTAAATTTTCCCCAGTATCTTGAACTCTTTTTTGAATATCTATAGCTTTTCCATTTTCATCAGTAATAATCTTAGGCTCTGGTACATCAAAATCAATATATCCTTTTTCTAACTTATGTTTTCTAATAATTTTTGAAAGTTCCTCCATCAATCTTAAATCATCTACAAACTCCTCATATCCTTCTGGAATAACATTTTCATTTAAAATCTTATTAACATTTTTATAAGTCATTTGTTTACGAGATTTAATATAACTTTCAAAAATATCACTATCTACAAGTTTTCCTTTGTCATCAATTTCCATAACACAAGAAAGTGTTAATCTAATAACATTAGGATTTAATGAACAAATACCATTTGAAAGCTGATGTGGGAGCATTGGAATAACTGTATTAGCTAAATAACTACTAGTACCTCTTGCATATGCCTCATCACCTAAAGCAGTTCCCTCTTTAACATAATGACTAACATCCGCAATATGTACCCCTAATAAATAATTTCCATTATCTAATTTTTTAATACTAATCGCATCATCGATATCTTTCGTATCATCACCATCAATAGTAAATATCACTTCACCCGTTAAATCACGTCTACCTTTAAGTTCCTCTGAACTAACCTCATCAGGTATACTTTTTAACTCTTCTATAACTCCATCAGGAAAAACATCATTAATTTGATACCTAGCTGCAATTGATAAAATATCTACTCCAGGATCATCTTTATGACCTAAAATGCGAATAATTTTTCCTTGATAATAATTACTCTTCTCTATTTTATTTTCGACTTTTACAACAACCTTATGACCAGGAACAGCACCTTCCGCATCCTCTTCTGGAATTTCCACAATAATATTTAATTTATCATCATCTAACTTAAGTAAATTTTTACCATTTTGCTTATAAAATTCGCCAACTAACATATTAGTTAAATTACGTTTATTAATTCTAACAACTGACGCCTCATGCCTTGACTCATCAATTACCTTAATAACAACCTCATCACCATCAATTGCCCCATTTACATTATCCAAAGCAACATGATAATCCTTATCTTCTCCACCAACAATAACAAAACCAAAGCCTTTTCGATTTGCCGCAAATATCCCTATCTTCTGAGTCTTATCATCAAATTTTGCATATTTTCCTTTATTAGTATACCTTATTTTTAATTCTCTAACTAATTTACTTAAAACATCTGGTAGCTGTGGAATTTCTTCATCATCTAACCTTTCCACAATTTCTTCATATGTCAAAGCCTTATTATGACTATTAATTATATCTAAAATTTTTTCTTCCATGGTATCAACCCCTTTATATTCATTATAAAGCAAAAAAGCTAAAAAATATAGCTTTTATTAATTTTTAAGCTTTTCTTTTACATAAAAACCTAAACTAAATAAACTAGCTCCAATAAATGCAACAATCATATCTAACATTGTATCAGTAACACCTGTCGCCGCCACTCTTTGTGCATCTCCACCAAATAAAATATTACATACAAACTCAAAAGTCTCCCAAAGACCTGCGCACATCCAGCTAAAAGCAATAATAAATAATATTTTAAACCAAATATAAACACCCTTAGGTAAAAATAACATTCCAACATAAGCAGTCAAAACCCCAGAAAAAGTATGTACAACCTTATCAAAACCTTCCCACTTATTATAAAATTCAGCCGTAACTCCCATATAATGAGCTAGAAAAATAAATATCAGCCAAACAAATATCACACCATCATTTAATTTAACTTTAAATAATTTATTTACTATATAAGGTAAAGTAGCTGTTAAAACAATGCTAGAATCTTTTAAAATAATAACTATTCCCTTGTCTAGTTCACCAATAATTGTAAAAAACGAACAAACTAAAGTAATAATAAGTAAACCAATATTAATCTTCTTCATGTCCTATTTCCTCCACATCTACTTGATTAATTGCATTAAACCTTTTAGTAATCTTATCAGTTGTTGTATGTATATCCTTAACATCTTTACTAACCGTTTCAATACTCCTATAAAGTTTATCCCATCTATCCTTATAACGCTTAAACTCTACATCTAAAAGTCTAAGTTCTTGATGAATAACTTTTGTATACTTATCCCTTTCAATATTTTTAATAATAATTTCAATAGTTGTAAGCGTACTTATTAAAGTTGTCGGTCCACATATCCATACCCTCTTATTGTAAGCATAATCAATAACATCTTGATGATATGCATTAACCTCCGCAAAAATAGCTTCAGCCGGTAAAAAAAGTATAGCTTGATCAGTAGTCTCACCTGGAATAATATATTTAGACGCAATCGCATCAATATGTTTTTTCATATCACTTTTAAATTTACGTTCTGCTAAAGTAGAATTTGGATTTTTCTTATCAACCATAGCTTGATAATCTTCAAGTGGAAATTTAGAATCAATAGCAATTAAACCTAAAGGTTCAGGAGCAAAAATAACGCTATCAGCAATAGTCCCATTACTTAATGTATATTGCATTCTATATATATTATCTTTATTTTCTCCAAAAACATTCACTAAAATATGTTTTAAATTTACTTCACCAAAAATACCTCTCGTTTTTTTATCAGTTAAAATGCTTTGTAAAGACACAATATCTGTAGATAAAGAATCAATTTTCTTCTGAGCTTCATCAATCTTAGACAATCTTTCTAAAACCGAAGTAAAAGTCTTATTAGTCTTCTCAAAGTTTTGATCTAACCTTTCATTCACTTTATCATTAATTAAATTTAATCTATAATCAATTCTCTCATTTAAAGTATTAAAATCATCAGTTAGACTCTTATTAATATCACTTTTAAAATCACCTAACTCTTTAACCATCTCTGTTTCTAATTTACCAAGTCTTTCTGTAATATTAGATTCATTCACATTTTTAGTTAAAGCAATTATACTTATAATTAATATAACTACTAATAATCCAATTATAATATATTCCATATTACCTCTCCTATTCTTTGTATACTTACTATAACACATACTTATGTTCTTGTAAACCATTTTATCTACTTTATTAATTAAATTAGAAAGTTCCCGTTTTATTTTATACGAGAATTTAGTTGTGAAAAGAGATGTCAATGGCGAACG
>CALVRH010000048.1 GCA_944358535.1 uncultured Bacilli bacterium
AAAAAAAAAAAAAAAAAAAAAAAAAAAAAAAAAAAAAAAAAAAAAAAAACAAGTAATATTTTTGCTAAATAACTTGTCTTTTATCTATCTATAAACCAATTGTCAGAAATATCACAACTACTACTAGAAGGTGTCGGATTCGGTTTATCCATCTTAATCAAAACAGGAACATGAAAAGCATTACCAAAACCTATACAAGTGCCTGGTTGTAATGTTCTAAGCCTTTTAACAATCTCTGTTGTAATATTTGGAACCATATCTCTAATATACTGGATATCACGAGGATGAAGCATCTTAAATATAAGAAAATTACTACACTGTGAAATTGATGTTTCTGATAAATCTGAAGGTCTTTGTGAAATAAGACCTAAAAGAACCCCATACTTTCGTCCTTCCTTAGTAATTCTATCAAAGATATTATAACCAAGTACATCAATATCACTATCATTTTGGACATACCTATGAGCCTCTTCCAAAATAATATGAAAAGGTAGTGATGCTCTCTTCTCTAAATTTTTAGAATAATCAAAAAGTAACCTTGAATAAATTTTAGTAATCGTCTTTGCAAATCTATCATCTACGTAGTTAATATTAAAATTAATAATCTGAGCTTTTCTACCATTTGGTGCCATAAGTAATTCTTTAATATATTCATCTTTATTTACATATTTATCACATTCAAAATATTTTGCATAATCACCATTAATAAGTGCATGTAACCTAACTCTCAAAACATTATTTTCATCATATACCCGATTACTATTCAAAACACCTTCTGAAAGCAATGCGAAATCTAAAGCCAACATTAAATCATCAAGTCCATATTTAAAAGAACCATCAGGAAGAGTTAACTCAATACTATCATCTAAAAATGACTGCATAAAATTAGTAAGTAATTCCATCTCCCTAAGCTTTCCAGAAGCATCAATAATCAAACATTGTTTTAAACTTCTAACATAACCAGGTTGATAAATCTGAGTTTCTAAGTTTAAATCTTTAGTATGATAAGATGATAAAACTGAAAAAATCTGATCACGAATCTGAGCTGAATTCTTACCACTAGATAAAATATCTAAAATAGCTCTAGCTATAATATCATTTTTTTGTTTAATAACATCTTTTTCATCTCTAACAAAAAGTCCTACTAATTTTAAAGCTTTTTCAATGATTGGCAATTGTGTTGGCGAATCAACCCCCAAAAGTAATGCAATATCATCTGTCGTAAGTAACCATAAAGGAATTTTCAAAGTTTCTGAATCATTAACCATGCTAACATTAGTCGTATATGCTTTAAAACTAATCTCTGGTACTTTTTGGCTTATATCCTTAAATGCATTATGATACTCTCCGTATGCATCAAAAATGAAAATACTTGCCCTATAAGCTACTGTAGTTTTCTTTTCAAAAATACTTTGAATTAACTTGGCAATTCCCCAAGATTTACCGCTACCAGTTGATCCAAAAATCGCAAAATGATTTGAAAAAAACGGATTAATCTCAAAACCAACCTTTACTCCTGGATAAACAGGACTTTCACCAATATAAATATCCTCTCGTTCTTTGTACTCGGGAACACTAATAATCATTGGTATCTTTTCTTTAGAAATAAGCTTAACCACAGCTCCAAAAGATGGTTTACGCATAACTCCAAATACAAAATTATTATCAATAATTTGTCCAATTAAAGTTATATAAGCAATCCCCTCTTTAATATCAATAATCTCTCCTACCAATATTTGATCATTATCCTCCATAACTACATGCAAATTAATCAAATTTTGAAACTCACTAACATTTATTGCTAACTTAAGTAAAACTACATCTTCTTCAATTCCAACTATTGTTCCTAGCATATTCATCACCCTATTTTAATTCTACCACAAAAAACTCATTAATAAAAGAAAAAATCAGATGATTGAATCTCTGATTAAATAACTAATACCATCCAAAAGCCATAAAGTAATATGACAGTTTTTTTTAAATGTAATAAAACCAAGGCCTTTGATTACTAAATCCTGATTTTTCCTCATATCTATATCATAACTACTTAAATTACAATTTTTTTTATTATAAACTCTTCTAAAATCTAAAGCATTAGACATATAACAAATCACATTAGTATTTTCCATATCTATTCTCATAAAATCTTCGATAAGTAAAGATTGAAAACCCTTAATCTGATAACTAATTGGTCTAACCTCTTTTTTAGGTGTAATTTTTTTAAGCATCAAAGAAGAAGCCGATAAAATCATACTTCCTTTATCCAAAAGTCCTGGTGTATCAATTAAAGTAAGTTTATCATTAACCTTATTTTCTATTAAATCTAAAGTCGTCGATGGCAAATTACTAACCGTAATAGCTCCTTCGAAAGAACCATAATTCTTTAAAAACTTATTAATCAAACTACTTTTTCCCGCATTAGTATAACCAATAACATAAACATTATTACTTTTCTTATACTTCATAATTAACTCATAAAGTAAATCAAAATTATAATTATTTTTACTAGAAACCATTATTTTTGCTAAAACATTTAATTTAATATTACTAAGTAAATGTTCTTTATTTATACTTCTTGGTAATAAATCAGTCTTTGTTAATACTAAAATAACTGGGCTATTTAACTTTAATTCATCTAAATTATATAAATTTAAAAAATCGGTAACCAATAAAATTAAATCTCCATGTTTATCAATATCTTTAATAACATTACTATAATCCTTATCATCTACTTTTAAATATTTGTTATAATGTTTAATATTAAAACATCTTTCACAAAATTTATTATCTAAACTTCTAGTATATCCTTCCTTATTCGGAAATTTATCTTGTAAAATTACCCCACATCCAATACACTTAGTCATAAAATCTTCCTTGCCAAAATAAATCATGATCTCTTAACTTCTTCATCTTCTTTCTTTCAGAAAAGCGATGAATCTTCGTTAAGAAGAAATCCTTCTCACTAACTGGATTCACTAAAATAGTTGTAATTCCAACCTTATTACCAACCTTAATATCGGTCATTAACTGATCACCAATAATTGCCACCTCATTTACTGAATAACCGTAATCTTGAAGTAACTTTCGTAACTTTCTTGTAAAAGGCTTGCAAGCACTAGAAACACCATCAACCCCAAAAAAAAGTTTAAAACCTTTAAGCCTAATACTAGGACTATTAGTAAACAAAATAATTTTAAATCCTTTTTGTTTCAAACCTATAAATAAATCCTTAGCTTTTTTAGGAGCTTCCGTACTAAAAGGAGGCACAATTGTATTATCCAAATCAAAAAGCAAACATTTAATACCCCTATTAAGTAATTTTGAATAATCTATTGTATAAATACTTTTTTGATAAATATCTGGTAAATACTCTTCCATTTCATCGCCTCCTTTAAAAATTCTAATATAATAATAGCACATTTACCTTTCATCGGCAATATTTTACATTTGTTTACAAATCAAAAATTATATTAAAAAGAAACCCTTTAAAGAATTTCTTTATTATTTGTATTAATTTCATTGTTCTTACTCAATGGTATAAGGATTAGACTGACTACCATCTCCTCCCGTGATTTGAACTTCAGAAGAAAGAGTTATGGCAGGCCTGACCGCATAGCTCGTATAGTTCACGTAGCCGTAGAGCACCCAGCCAGGGCTGTCCACGTAGAACACGCCGCGAGAGTCGTCAGAATTAGGCGACAAGGTCCACCAATAATTACTTGAATAATACATCCATGTCGTATTTGCACATGTATCAAAATTATTATTATATGTACTAAATGTTTTACAGTTTGAATTTGAATTCGTTCTTAGATATTCACTTAATGTTGGTAAGGCTATTTTTCCATTCCATGTTTTACTATTTTCTGCATTTACTTGACCTGCTAAATCATTATTATTATAAGTTACTGCACCTATACTATAATCAGATGCAACTATTTGACTTTGCGCTTCACTACTTAAACCATTTAAATATGTTCCATTTAAATATGTATTTAAACTGGCTGGTCTTGCCCAATTATTGCTATTTGATGAATCCCATGCTAAAGAATTGCTAGTATTTATATTTGTTGTTTTCATTATCTTTATAGTTCCATCACAACCTACAGAAATAATTCTCCAGCCTGCTTTCTCTCCATTAAAGGTTACATAATTATTTGGGTTTGCTCCTGTAAAGAAATATCTACATTCATATGGATCTTTTTCTAGTGGCTGATCTTCTATTATTTGATCGCCAGCTTTTGGTGGGAAACATACTCCATACAGTTCATCTATTGCCCCTTGTACATTGTTTGATTGTAAGCCACTCGCAGTATTATCGTATGTAACATCTTTACTTGGAAAATAAGTAGCCGCAATTACACTTGCTGCTCCACAAATTATTAAACCTGTTATAAATCCTGGTAAATATCCAATCATAATTTTCTTTATTTTTTCTTTCATT
>CALVRH010000049.1 GCA_944358535.1 uncultured Bacilli bacterium
AAAGCAAATGAATAGTCAAACTATTATCAACAGGCGTTTCAATGTATTCTGCATTTATTAAATCATTAAGCATATGTGCATCAAAAGGGTCTTCTGAACTTTTAAGTTTTTCTATCAAGTCATTTTTAGAAGATATTTTAACAGAAATATTTAACATTGACAATAACTCTTTAATAGAAAAATTATTATTATTATAAATATGATAAATTGTCTGAGAATTATTATCACACAAAATACTTACAATTGACTTAGCACATAAATCAACAGGACTAATATCAATTATCATTTTTAAATATCCATCAGTAATTTCTCCATATTTTAATATAGTTTTAATTCTACTCATAAAAGCATTTTCCAAGAAATTAGTTTGGAATTTACCATCACTAAATCTAGGCATAATATTTCCAAGTCTGAATATTTTTCCTTCAATTTCATCTGAATTAATAGCTTTCAAAACTTCACATTCAGCTTGATATTTTGTAATCATATAAACATGATTTCTAAAATCTTGTCCAACATTAATGTTATTTTCATTTAATACAACTGCAGTACCGACTTTAGAATATCCTCCAACAGACACAGTAGAAATATGAGCAAGTTTTGCCTTAGAGTTTTTACAAAAGTCAATAATATGTTTAGTTCCTAATACATTCGCACGATAAAAAGTACTATATTTTCCATAATGCTTTACATTTGCTCCACAGTGAATAACAGTTGTAACTTCTTTACACAATTTGCTATATACCTCATCTGCAAAGTCAAGATTTTTATTTTCAAAATTACCTTCAACTGCAACTATTTTATCTTTTATTTTTTCAATTATATCATTAGAAAAATAATTTTGTAATGAAATTTGAATTCTCTCATTAGCATCTTTATTATTTTTCTTACGAATTAAACAATACACTTTTTTAACATTTGGATTTTCGCAAAGTTCTCTTAAAAGGTGAATTCCTAAAAATCCAGTAGTACCAGTTAAAAGAACCTTTGATAAATCATAATCTACATGTTTATTTATAATATCAACTTGTTCAATAACATTAGAATAATTGGTATTTTCTGAATGAGTCTCTATCTTTTCTGCCAAATCTTTTATGTTTGATGCATTATTAATATCTTGTATCTCCAAATTATATTTTGATAATTTAATAGTTAGTTCCATAATATTTAAAGAATCTAGTCCTAAATCATCAAAGAAATCATCATTAATAGAGATATCTTTCCTGTTCATAAGAGAACAAACAACTTCATAAATTTCTTTTTCCAAATCAGTCTTTGGAGCAACTATCTCTTTTTTATCATCAACATTTTCAATAGCAGCTAATAATTTTTTTCTATCAATTTTACCATTGTCATTCAAAGGGAACACTTCAAATTGATATAATTTAGGTATCATATATGGTGTCAATTTTTGTCTTAATTTAGTAGTTACTTCTTCAGTATAATTAGGTTCACTAGTTTCAATAAATCCAACTAAAGATTTCGTCATATTTTTATTTTCAACTGGAAGAACTAAAACTTTAGAAATCTTTCCACAGGCTAAAATTTCTTTTTCAATCTCTCCAATTTCAACCCTAAATCCTCTAATTTTAACTTGATTATCATTTCTACCAATATATCTAATTCTACCATCTGTTGCGAAAAATCCTAAATCACCAGATTTATAAATAACTTCACCAACATTTTCATTATATACAAATTTTTCAGCTGTTAATTCTGGTTTATTCAAATAACCCCTGCAAAGTCCGCCACCAGCGATAGAAATTTCTCCATCACAACCAATAGGAAGAATATTTCCCTTTTTATCTAAAATATATACATGATAATTTTGTAATGGATAACCTATATATGTTTCATTATTTTCAATATCAGAATCAGTAATTTCGCAAAGAGTTGCAAAAATAGTTGATTCAGTAGGTCCATATGGCTCTAGAAGAGTTGTTTTAGGATATTTTTCTTTCCAATATCTAAAAGGTTTTGCATAAACTGCTTCTCCACCAACTAATATCGCACGAAGAGATAAATCATCTGGAGAAAGATTTAATGCTTTTTCTTCTTCAATTACTTTATAAAAATAAGCTGGTGTTTGGTTCAAAATAGTTACTTTTTCCTTAACTAGCAATTTTAAAAACTCTTTTGGGCTTAAGGTTGTTTCTTTAGGTACAATAACAAGTTTTCCACCAAATAATAAACTAGCATAAACTTCCCAGGTAGAAAAATCAAAAGTATAAGTATGGAAAAGTACCCAAATATCATTTTTATCTTGTACTAATCTATTTCTTGTTGAATTTAATAAATATACAATATTGTAATTTGAAGTCAATATTCCCTTAGGTTTTCCTGTTGTTCCAGAAGTATAAATAGTATATGCTAAACTATTTACATCATACTTAAATTCTACATTTTTATCTCCATCTGGTAAAGATAAAATATTATCAACATTTATACATGTAGCATCATCTTTAAAAGTATCTAAATATCTTTCATTTGTAACCAAAAATCTACTGTTACTATCTTTAATAATAAATTTAACTCTGTCAGCAGGCCAATAAGGGTCAACTGGTAAATAGTATGCTCCGCACTTTAAAACTGCAAGCATTGCAACCACCATTTCTAAGCTCCTATGTATAAGCAAAGTAACTCCTTCATTTGGCTTAACACCTTTTGCTTTCAAATAAACAGCAAAATTATATACTTTTTCGCTTAATTCTTTATATGTAAGTTCATCATCTTTATACTTCAAAGCAATTGAATTAGGTGTTTTCTTAGCTTGTTCTTCAAATAATTCAATCAAGGTTTTTGTAGGTTTATATTTATATTCACCATTAAATTGATGAAGAATTGTATCAAGTTCTTTTTTAGGAATATATGAAATTTCCTGAAGTGTAGTATTTTTGTGAGAAATTATATAATTAATCATTTCTACAAAACGTAAATATACAAGTTTTGCTTCATCTTGAGAAACAATACCTTCAGAAAAACTCAAACTCAAATAATATATTCCTGCATTATTATGGTCTGTAACATGTAATTCAAAACTACTTTGTTGATGACCAGGAAGATGCCACTCAATATCTTTATCATAATCAAGATAGTCATCAACTGCATGAGCATTTTGGAAAGAAACAATAGTATCAAATAAATTTGTTTCTACATGTTCAACGTTTTTTGCATAATTCAAAATAGCTGAATATGGATAACGTTGATGTTTTAATGCTCCAAAAGTATCAGTATGAATTTTATCAAACAATTCAGAAATGTTCATATCATCATTTAAGTGAAAACGAAGTGGAAATGTAGAAACAAACATTCCTAACATATTTTTTTCACTAATATTTTTTCTGTTAAGTAAAGGAGTACCCACCATAAAATCTTCTTTACCAACAGTTTTATATAAATAAATCGCATGTAAAGCTACAAAAAATACATATGGTGTAATTTTATTTTCTCTACAATACTCATTTATCTTTTCAGAAAGTTCTAAAGAAAGACCTTCACCATATTTTATAGTCTTAGAACCTTTTTTTAGAATATTCTCCTTAAAAGCTACCATTTCAGGTATATTTTTTAAATAATTTTCCCAATATTTTTTATCACGAATAAAAGAGTTGCCATTTAAATACTCTTTTTCAGTATCAATGTAATTTAAATAAGATGGGAAATTAATTAAATCCAAGTTATTGGATAATAGATAATAAAAAGTATTGAATTGTTTGAAAATAATACTTGCACCCCAACCGTCAGATATAATGTGATGCATTTTGAAACTTAAAACAATGTGATTATTAGACATTTTATAGATAGTAAATTTGTATAATTTACTATTTTCAAAAGGTGTAAAAGGGATATTTGTATCAATATCAATTTCCTTTCTGATTTCTTCGACTGTTTTATTAGAGCAGTCAATAACAGGTATATTCTCATATTCATATTTTTCTAATTTTTGAAATATACCATCCTCATTTTTTATAATTCTAAAACGTAGGCTATCATTGCATTTTATAATCTCATTTATAGCCTTTTGACAAATCTCAATATCTACATCCTTATTAATATAAGAAGAAAAACATACGACATTTATAGGTGTTTTGTCATATGCCTGTTCCCTCAAATA
>CALVRH010000050.1 GCA_944358535.1 uncultured Bacilli bacterium
TGTTGCAACAAGCAAATTGGCGAATACAAATTTATATTTGAGATATCAATATAAATTTTGTGTGAGGCAATTTGAATAAATTTTATTTCTATTAGAGAGAAAATTTATTGCCTCGCAGAGCCCCCGAGTTGTGTTCTTGGACACAACTCATAGGGGGTTAGGACTTATGGAAAACCAAAGTCCTATGCTACGAAGAAATTTCAAGGAGGTGCTTTTGATGGAGCAAGAATTAGCATATTCTTTTCACTTGGGTAGTGATAAAAACAAAAGTAAATTAGCTAAAAAAGTATCAAAAGGAAATGTATCTGGAACAACATCTTTATCAAATAATGCAATTCAAAATGCAAATGATTTATCAAGAGCAAATAAGCATAATTTGAGAGATTATGATAATCAAAAAGAATTAATTACTACTATTTATGGAACAGATAACATAGTAAATGATGTAAAACAACTGTATTTACAAGAATTTGAAGATGCTCGTATAGAATATAATAATAAACAAACTAAAAAAAATAGAAAAATTGATAGCTATTTTCAAAAAGTAAGTGGCTCACAAAATGATATTGCTTGTGAAATTATAATAGAGCTTGGAGATATGGATTTTTGGCAGGATAAAGATAATGAGTATAGATATAAGATGACAGATGTATATAATGAGCAAATTAAAGATTTGGCTAAAATATTACCTAGTTTCAAAGTAGCAAATGCTACAATTCATTTTGATGAAACATCTCCACATATGCACATTGTTGGTGTTCCAGTAATAGAGAGTTGTAAAAGAGGTATGAAAAAGCAAGTTGGAAAATCACAACTATTTACTAAAACATTACTATCTGAAATACAAGATAAAATGCGAAATGCTTGTATTAAATCATATAATAAATTCTATGATGTTGATAGTAGACTTAAAACAAAGCAAAAAGGCAGAAATCAAGATATCAATGTTAAAGATATGGATGGTTATAAAGATTTTAAGAAACAACTAAAACGAAAAGAACAAAAACTTGCTAAAGCCAATGAACAAACTGAAAAACTAGATAATGAAAGTAAAAATATAAATAGAATATTAGATAATTTAAAACCTACTCTAATGAATAAAAATAATATGGTTATTTCAAGCGAGGATATTCAAGAAATAAAAAACTTTACTAGAGATGTAAAAGATACTAATAAAACAATTAAAAGTGTAAATGACTTAAATTTAGCTATAAAGGATTTTGAGTATTCTGCATATGAAGTAGAAAAAGAAAATCGTTCACTTAAATACCAATTAGAGCAACAAACTGAAACAATTAACAGACTTACAGATACTATAAGCGATAAAGATGAAATAATAGACAATTTACGAGCTGACAAAGAAGAATTAAAAGGACAAGTTCATAAATTTAAGGAGTTCTGGAGAAGCATATTAAAGAGATTCCAAGAAATGATTGGATTTAACAACGATGAAAAATATAAATATGTTAGTGATGACTTATATAGAAATGGCATATTTGATGACAATGATAATGAAATAGCAAATGATGTTGCTAGAAAAGTAAAAACAGTAGATGAAATTAACAACAGTAAAAATAATAGAAAAAGAAATAATGATACAAGATTTTAATGGAGGTAATAAAAAATGGAACAAGACAAAGTAGAATTTATAATAGATATAATAAATAATATGGATATAAAGGATAAATTAAGATTAGCAATAAGAATAAGTGATAGTAATTATACTAATCTAAAATATGATAAGCCTGGAATGTATGATAGATTTGATAACAAACTAAAAGAAATCGATGAAGAATATAGAACAACCATAATAAACTTTAACAAATCCCCTACTATAACATTTGCAATGGCTAAAATAATGGAAATTGGTAAACCTGAACAAAATAAGATAGCATTATATTTGTTTAATATTTTAAATTAACCGAATTTGTTGCGAAATTATGTAAATAATGTTATAATAGTATTGTTATTATTCGTAGCTATGCGAACTACAATAAGAATAGCAAAGTAACAATTTCTCTATAAACAATTGTAAGGAGGAAAAACTATGGCATTTTTCAAACGGAAGGCATCAACGAATCTCAGTACTTTAGTTAATGTCGAAGATGTGTATGTTGCTACAACAACTATTACTTCTAGTCACAACGATGGTACTGGATGGGGCCCCAGATGTGTCACTTGGTACTTCTTGGTAAAGCTCGAAAACAATGAGTATCATGAGCTTTTTGCTGGTAAAAAGATAGAAAAAGAGGAAGATACTCATAAGGATGATATGGTAGTTGCAAACTTCGATACGCCATACATTGAAAAAATTGAACCTTTGACTGAGTACCTGAGAGATAAGTCCAAAAAGAAGATAAACATTCAGTTGTTGTTTGACTTTATCACCAATATGAATGTTTTGAATTCTTTGGGAGCATTTGAGGACAACGAAAGCGACGAAGACGACGAAGAAACCGAAGACTAAAATGTCAAGAAAAGCACGGATATTTTTACAGATATCCGTGCTTTTCTAATCTTATTGAAAACAATATTATTTCAAAAGCACCTTCTATACTTAATTATTAAAGGTGCTTCTTATATATTCAAAAAAGTAAAAACCTGTTATTATTGAATCATTTGTATACTTTATGGTACTTTTATTACAAGATGTAAAAATTAGATTATGCATTAATATCCCTCCTAAAAGATATTATGCACAATTATTTATTTTTAACACTGATTTTTGTTGATTTTATTGAACCTTTGGTATCTTTTTTTATGGTTGAAAAAAAATAAGGAACACATTGAGAAACGATTTTTTTACTTTCTATTTTAACATTTCTTGAAGTATTAGCTATTATTAGTCCAGATGTTGTGATATTATTCATTTCCATCTCTCCCTTCTTCAATAATCCAGTTTCCTGGATTAACCATTATATTAGTATTCAAAGATGTATCTGGTAACATCATATATGTTGCAACCAATTCTTCTTCAATATAGCAATTTGCATTAGAGCTTTCAACGCAAGCTAACTTAATTTTTTCTTTAATAGAATTTATAACATTTGGAGTTGGTTGTGGTTTATTAGATATTTTTTCCATAATCATAGATTCTGGATTAAATATATTATTGAATTGCAACTCTTCCATAAAATCTTCATAGATGTTCCACATTAGATTTTCTATTTTTTCATTAGGTTCAGCAATAGCAAGTCCTATATCTTTAGCCTCTGTTCTGGCTAAAGGATAACCATGATGATAAAATTTTGTATTTAATGTTTCTGAAATAACCTTCGTTTTATTTTCATCATTCATATGCGTTGCTAATAACTTTTGCCCCATTGTTAAACCAAGTTGAGAACTTCTTTTTCCAAAACCTATTAAAGTTGGTGGGATTTCAGCAGTTAATTTCTCAAAAGATTTTTGAATTAGCTCTTGGTCTGTAATACCAATATCTTTAACAAATTCTACATATTTAGCTATATCTTCGTAACTAATTGTTTTTTGTTTTCCCTGATTATCTATAAAACTTAATTGAGGGTCTAATGGTCCTAAATTACCAAAAGGGTGCATTATTATTTCATCTGCACCTAAAGCCAATAGTGTTGCAGCACTATAAGCTGTATATGGAATTAAGACAGACACTTTTTTGAATTTTTCTCTTAATAATGAAATAATTCTCCAAGATACTATTGGATCGCCACCATTACTTAATATAAGTAAATCAATACCATCATTAGAATTTTCAATTTTATTTATTTGCTTTATCATAATTGGTAATACATCTTGAGCCATTTGTCCTGAACATCCTGGTCTAATAGAAGTTACGTAACTAATGATAGGTCTTTTTCTTAATTTTTCTAATTCTTGATAAATTGTTTTTCTTGTATTATAGCTCATTATA
>CALVRH010000051.1 GCA_944358535.1 uncultured Bacilli bacterium
AAAAAAAAAAAAAAAAAAAAAAAAAAAAAAAAAAAAAAAAAAAAAAAAAAAAAAACAAGTAATATTTTTGATAGATAGTTTATTGCTTTTTGGACCGATGAACTTATTTTAATAAAGATTAATTTTTAGAACTTTTTAGGTTTTGAATATCTTCTTCTGTTAAACCCGTTGCTTTTGAAATATCTTCTATATTCATTTTCATATTAAGCAAATTATTTGCTATTTCATGTTCTTTTCCCTTTATTCCAAGTTTTTTTTACCTTGAATAATTCCTTGTTCTATGCCTTGTTCAATTCCTTGTATTAAACCATTTTTCTTTGCTTGTTTAAGTTCTAATCCATGTTGCCTTTCTTCTAATCTGTCTTTATCATATTGTCCAATGATTTCTTCATTTATAAACCTACCTATATCATCTCTCATCTTTAATTCAATAAATAATCTATCATCAAACCTATTTACTGTATTAAAGTTTAACTGAAATACATCATTATTAGCTATTTCATCTCTAGAAAAATATTTACCATACATTATTTTATGATGATATATATTATTTTTTCTTTTATTGTTGCCAAGATATCTGTTATTTTCTTTACTATTTTCAGCAGATAAATAAGTATTTAAGAATTTTAAATTTTCATAAATATAGTTTTCAGAATAAAGTGTAGCATGACTTAGTATCATAGAAAATATTTTTATAAATTTTGGGTGTTGAATAATCGCTTTAAATGGAGTTTCATACATTGAATCAATAAGTTTATCGGGATTGTTTTTTTATGAAGGCAGATATAACTAATATGGCACCGCAAGATGTAGCTCTTTTAATTAGAGAATGGTCGGAAGAATCACAGGCGCAGTTTTCAATTTCAGTTAATAAGAGTTATTCTTCGATCACAAAAATTGAAACTGGCGAAAGAAATTTATATTTACATACTTTTTTACAGTGGTGCAGGATTAAGGGAATTAGAGTGACAATGGAAAAAATACGAAAAAAAAGTTAGAAATTCATTAATTCTAACTTTTTCGATATCTAAATTTATATGTTACTTCTAGTTTATAATTTTCATTAGAAGCAAATTCTGGAATTGACATTTTTACTTCTTCTTCAAATTTATCGCGAGTTAGTGGATTATTTAAAACTTTTAAAGAAACTGTTTCATATTGTGTTCTAAATCTAGTCATTGTTTTTCTTTCTTCAACTCTATATTCTTGGTTAGATGCATTTACTTTACTTTCTGCACTCCAAGAGGTTGGATTTCCTAAAGTTTCTGTTTCTCTATCTTTATATGGTCTATTTTTTGGGGCACTAGAACTTAAACTACTATATTTTCTTTTTGTACCATTATACCAACGCCATTGTTGGTCACGGTAACGATATAATGTGGCAGTTTCTTCATCTCTTCTATCATATTTTTCTGTATTTACATCATCTCTTGCAGTATATTTTCCACTATTATAGTATATTTTTTCGCCCTTATCATTTAAATAGTAATATTTATATCCGGTTGTTTGTTGAATTGTACGATAATCTTTTTCAGCAGGATAATCTAAAGAATATTCAGACCATTCAGTATATATCATGCTATTTTGATCTTTATTGGCATAGCCAGATGGCTGTTCTGATGAGAATTCTGAATAATCGCCTACAATATCATACCATTTCCAGCTGCGGTCACGATAACGGTAATAATAAGTACTTTCACTTTCTATGTTAACGATATTAGCATCTTCAGGAATTTCTGGAATATCGTCTAAATTCATTGGTAATTTGATTCCATATTCAGATATTTCATCTTGAAGTTCGTCATCATCAAAATAATCTGACCATTTGGTAGTACTGACTTGGCGGTCATAATAGTTATAATAAGGTATTACGTCGACTATAGCTTTACCTGTTGGATAAGATGTTTGTTCAGCGCTCCACGAACCGTATTTTAAATTTACTGAACATTTTCCACAGTTTCTAGTGTCAATTGTATAAACATAATCATTTTTATATTTTGTTATTTTAACACTACCAGAGCATAAATTATTATTAGTTCTAGTACTACTTATATAACCATCATCATACAGATCGTTTAATCTGATGGTTACACTTTCTCCTTCAAGGTTTGGAACAGTTCCAGCGTCTTTAGCATAATTTAAACTAGCTGATTTTAAGGCATTATATATTTTTAGGCAATTATTATTTTGAACAGCGGCAACAATAATAAAAATTATAATAACTATTGGCAATACTGTTCCAAAAAGAAAGAAAAAGTTTAATAATGGTCTTTTATTTTCTAATGACCTATTAATAGTATTTCCTTCTTCATCGACATAGGTTTGTCTTTTCATGTCATCACCCCTCATATATTATCATTTTAACACAACTATGATTTTTTTCAAATATATATAAGAAAAAAAGTCATAATAGACTTTGTTCATTTATGTTAGTTTATTCATTTAAATTAGGATTAGATGGATCAATATTTAATGTTTCAATTTCTGGTTCATTGGTTGGTGTAGGTTGAACACTATTAACATTTGTCATATTATTGATTTGGTTTATTTGTTGACCTTGCTTTATGTTGGTTACCGGAGCAACCGGAGTTGGATTTTGTGTGTTATTAATTATTGGTTCATCTACTACAGAAATTGGCCTTCCAACAGGTGCTTTTGGTTTTCTTTTTTTAATTATAATGATAATTACAATTATTAAGATAACAGCGATACCAATGCCAACAGTTAAATAAATATTATTCATATTATATAATTCAAATTCAACTTGAACATTTTTTAAATTTGAATCCAATAGATTCCATGTTAATTTTTTGCCATCATTTTCAGTTGATGTTGCATTATTACTAATAGCTTTATATGGTAAAGTTATATTAAATTTCATATCCATACTAGCTGTAAGCACTGATAAGTCTAAATCATTTTGACTTTCTACATTATCTTCTGGTGCTTTATCTTGAATAGCTGAATTTTCATTTTGGTTATCTGTAATATTTTGATCATTTTCAATATTTAATGTACTATCATTTATAATATCAGTACTTGTCATGTCATCTTCCATACCACTTTGAAGTTCGTTTGATGTATCATTTTCCATTTTTAGTGTGTAAGTATTTTTAAAGAATCCTTTTTTTACAGTAAACATTTTTGGCGATTTTTCTTTAGTTATATTATCATCAAGTTTAAAGTTAACGCTATTTTCACTACTAAGTTCATCAATATCGGCAAAGTTTTTAGTGAAAGTATATCCAATCATTGTACCATCTGAATAATCTTTGACTTGAAAACCTTCATCTTTAATTTCTTTTAATTGTTCATCAGTCATCAATGTTTTTTGATTTGATTGTTCTAGCAAGCTATTATTAACTGCCATAATCATTCCAAAATCCATGCTTTTATCTTTCTTGATATCCATATTTACATGGGTTTTTACACATCCAGTCATCATAAATGCTACTAACATAAAACATAAAATTTTAAAACTTCTCTTCATTTTCTCCCCTACTTTCATTTTTAGAATATCAAATGTGTTTACGTTTGTCAATCATTGTCAAAAAAGAACAGAGAAAAAGAGTAAAAGTTCTTCGCAATCATTAAACTATAAATACTACATACAAAAAAAATTATATTTGTTAAAA
>CALVRH010000052.1 GCA_944358535.1 uncultured Bacilli bacterium
TATTTTGATGTTTTAAATGAGAAAGGCGAATACACAGGAAAAATAGAATCTAGAGAAAAATGTCATAGAGAAGGATTATGGCACAAAGCAGTTGTTGTTTTTATAATAAATTCAAAAGGTCAAGTGTTGTTACAAAAAAGAAGTGCAAATAAAAAGTTGTGGCCTAATACATGGGATGTAACAGCAGGAGGACACGTTTTAGCCGGAGAATTTGGTTTTCAATCTATACTTAGAGAATGTGAAGAAGAATTAGGCATTAAATTAAATAAAAATGATATAACTTTCATAGGTGCAGGAATATCAACTAATATAAAAGGTAATATTGTAAATAATCATTTTAATGAATATTATGTAGCAAATAAAGAAATAAATGAAACTAAATTAAAATTACAAGAAGAAGAAGTTTCTGAAGTAAGATGGATAGATAAAAATGATATTATAGCAAAAATTAAAGATAATTATAACGGAATAACTGATAAAGAAGGCTGTTGGGAATATTTAATTAAATATTATGAATGGCTAGAAAAACAGTAAAAATCATGTACTTTTTTCATGATTTAATGTATAATTTTGAGTAACATATATTATTTACTGGGTCTGAAATAGTTTTAGCTTAAGTAGGACCTGACCCGTGCTGACGGTAGCCGTCGCAAAAAGCCATTCAATCGAATGGCTTTTTATAATCTATTTGTAAATCTATTCTAATAATATTTTATATCTAATAAATTTAAAATAATCTTGGAGCTTTGCTAATTACTTTTTCTGTGATTTCAGGATAGTATGCCATATATGCAATATGTTTTATTATATACACTACACTATTTAAAATGTTTGACTTTGGAAATAAATATTTAATTTTTTTGCAATTTTCAATATAGGTAGAATCTATATTATGTTTTTTCATTATTTTTTGATATTTATACCATTGTTCAGAATATTTTATATTATGTGCCTTTCCTTTTCTTATAATTTCTGTTATTTCAAAAGCTATTTCTTTTTCTATATCTTTACTTAATAGAAAACTATAAATATCATCTCTTGTACTATATTCTTTCATTTTAATAATTTGTTCTGCTAAATCTTTTCCTTGTTCATGGTCAAATGTACTTTTAGTTAAACCATAAATTGTGCCTAATTCTTCTAATGATTTTGGTTGAATTTTTTGAAATAAACTTTTTTCAAAGTATGATGGCATATAACAAAATATTTTATTATAATCTTTAAATATGTCCCATATCTTTTTATCTTTAATATTTATATTATTATAATCCATTCCAGTAATCTTTTTTAATTCATATAAAGTATCTATTCCACTATCTACAAATATATAAATATGTACTAAATATCTTATAAGGTTATTATCAATATAAGTAGTATCATAACTAATATTTTTTGTAACGGTTTCTTTAACATATTTCATAATGTTTGGATAATAAGTATTGCTAAAAAAATAATAAAATTCAGGTGCTTTTTCTCCTTTTAATCCATAAGACATTTCATATTCTAAGCCATAGTCAAGTGGATTTAATTCACTTATACCTAATAAATATGCTATATATGAATTACTTCCGTGACCTCGCAAAACATAGTATTCGTTATCTTCTTTTGCTTTTTTGGCAATTAGGTAATTTAATATAAATAAACTTTCATAATTATTTTTACATATCAGTTTTAATTCATTTTCATATCTCGTTTGTATTTGTTTTGGAATTTCTTGTCCATATATTTCTTTTAATCTATTATTACATACATTCTCCATTATTTCTCTTGCGTTTTCTAGTTTGTACTGACATTTTGTCATATATTCTTCCACATTTATAAATTCTTTTAAAAAACATTTTAAATGATATTCTTCAGAGTTTTTACGTTTTGAATTAAAATCACATACTGCAATTAAATTATCTTTATATGGCTCTATTTCTGTTTTTAGCTGATTTATTTCGTTTTCTGAAAAAGCTACTTCTCCTTTAAAATATAGTCTCATATTATTAAATTTGTTAAAATCATAATTTATATTATATATATCATCATTTTTTTCAACTATAATTTCTGATATTTGTCCGTGATAAAGTCTAATTCCACATTGATTACAGTTTTCAAATGCTCTACTTTTATATAACATTTTTATGACATCTTCATCTGTTATAATTGTGACCATATCCATTAGTTCACTTGCATACCCATTTTGTATTAAAACTTTTTGTATTTCAGGGTTATTTAATTCTTCTCTGGTTCCATATGCTATAAACCTATCAAATACTTGCTCTTTTGTCATATCTGCTAATTTGATATTTTTTAATTCATTTTTGACTTTTTCATATGTTATAACATTTTTATTACTTTTTTCCATATTCAAAACCTCCATAAAAAAGTATAACATATAAAAAATTTTCTGTCTTGTTCTTCTCCTACCCTAAAATATAATTACTAATTTTCTCAATTCTTGCTTCTTCAAAATGGTTAGTTCCTTATTTTCTTTTCTTTTTAAAAGTTAAATGCTTCCATATCTTCCAATATAACAGCTTTATCTGTAAAATCTTTAATTTTTTCTTTATTTTCAGTGTGCATTGGTATAACTACATTTGGTTTTGTTATTTCTATTACTTGATTAAATGCTGTGTAATCTGCATGACCACTTACATGTAAACTATAAATGTCTATATTTAATTCTTTCATTTTGTTCAAAAATTTTTTATAGATTTCTTCTTTTTGGTAACCTTCCCACATAGAGTAAACAACACAACAATTATTTAATACTTTGTCTTTTAATCTTTCTATATCTTTTAACATTGATACACGAATATTCATTATAAACTTGCCGTGAAGTAACTTTCCTGTTTCATTTATTCTTTCTTTAAATGGCTCTATATATTTTTTATATTCTTCTTTATCTCTTTTTATATATACACTACCTGGCAAATATACCCCAACATTTTTTGAATTTAAAGCATTTGGTATTTTTTGTGTTACTAATTGTAATACATTACTCAAAACTATATCGTGTATTACTATCTTCCCTGTTCTATTTGCCACTCTTTGCATTGTTGTAACTCTATCAATATTTGTCGTAGACATTAGCATTAGAACTTGGTCATAATTTTTTGTTTTTTCTACAATATCATCTACTAATTCTGTTTCTGTTTTGCTTTTTACCTGTTCTCTTGAAAGTGTAGTTCCTTCTGTTATTAGTAAATCTATTTTTCCTATCTTTTTGAGTGTATTTTCTAATAAAGAACCTTTATACCCGTGATTTCTAAAATCTCCTGTGTGCAATATTCTTTTT
>CALVRH010000053.1 GCA_944358535.1 uncultured Bacilli bacterium
TATACAAATTTGATAATTGAAACACTAAATACACCATTACTATTTTGATTGGTGCATTTAAAAATTCATTTGAATAATTCGTCTTTTTTCTTTTAAAAACCCCAAAAACTCTTAACATATGGTATAATATAAATATTAGGAAGTGATAAACATGAATGTCACCAATATTATGGCCTTAATTATCGCTATAATCACTTGTTTCTTCGGCTATAAATTAAATAAAGTTCTCATTGCCATATTAGGTTTAATCTTAGGCTTTTTACTAGGTATCACCTATTTACCAAACATAATTGATAATCAAACAATTGTCTATATAATATCCGCCATTATTGCTATAATTTCTGGTTTAATATCCTATAAATTATATTTAGTTGGTATCTTCTTTCTATGTGCGGTGGCTACCTATATATTGTGTGAAAATATAGGCTTAACTGGCAATATGCAAACAATCATTGGCCTAACTGCCGGTATTATAGCTGGTATATTGGGAGTCAAATTTACAAGACCTCTCATGATTATATCCACCAGTTTAAGTGGTGGCTCGGTAATGGCTAAAACCTTGTTTAGCCTTCTAAACTTTCCAAATAATATTTTAATTTTTATAATTTCTTTAATATTCGCCATTTTAGGTATGACTTATCAATTTAACCAAAAAGACCAAAATTAGCCATTTTATAAAAAATGTGCTAAAATATACTCCACTAGAGGTGAAATTTACATGACACAAAATGAAATAACAAAAATATTTTTAATGATAATTACGACATTCTTATTTGTTGCAATTCTAATTCCGTTTATCAAAAAAATAGCAATCCACGTTGGGGCTTTAGACATTCCAAACAAAAGGAAAGTACATAGTAAACCAATGCCAAGACTAGGAGGACTCGCCATATTCTTTGGCTTCCTATTTGGATACATTCTTTTTGGTGAACCAAGTAGTACTATGAATTCCATTTTAATAGGTAGTTTTATCATTGTTTTAACTGGCGCCATTGACGATATAAAACCATTAAAAGCCTCAGTTAAATTTGTCGCCCAATTAATGGCTGCAATAGTAGTAACTTGCTATGGTAAACTACTTATTCAAGACATTACAGCTTTTGGATTTTACTTAGATTTAGGTATATTTGCCTACCCTATTACTATATTTTTCATCTTAGGATGTCTTAATTGCATAAATTTAATTGATGGTTTAGACGGCCTAGCAGCAGGTATCAGTTCCATCTACTTCGCCACTATAGGTATTATTTCAATTATTATGGGTAAAACCGGATTAGATTTTATTCTAACCTTTATCATGTTAGGGTCAGTTTTAGGTTTTCTTGTTCATAATTTTCATCCGGCAAGTATATTTGCAGGAGATTCTGGATCACTATTCATGGGTTTTATGATAGCAGTCATAGCTTTACTAGGATTTAAGAGTGTCACCCTAACCTCTTTAATCATTCCATTACTTATTTTAGCTATTCCAATTTTAGACACTGTATTTGCTATTATAAGAAGATTATTAAAAGGTGAAAAAATTTCAAAACCAGATAAATCTCATCTCCACCATCAATTATTAAACAAAAACTTCTCACATAAAGCGACTGTATTAATAATTTATGGTATTGATATACTATTTGCCGCAGCCTCTATCATCTATGCCCTTCACGACCAAAAACTAGGTTATATAATTTATACAATTTTAACAATTATAGTTGTAATATTCGTTTTAAAAACCGATATTATTGTGGATAAAGCCAGTCTTCACAAAAAACATCATAAAGAAAAATAATTATCATCGCATAATTATTTTTTTAATGTAAATAATATAAATGGTGATTTTATGAGCAAGGAAATAATGGAAATACTAGATGTAATATTGAGATGTCTAGTTTCTTTAGTTACACTTTTTTTTGTAACCAAAATGATAGGTAAAAAGCAAGTATCTGAATTTAGTTTATTTGATTATGTTATTGGTATATCAATTGGTAATTTTGCTGCCGAAATGGCAATTAATTTAGACTCTGAATATCTTCATGGAACAATTGCCGTCCTTGTCTTTGGACTAGTCGCTTACATAGTATCAGTAATTACCTTAAAAAGTTTAAAAGCTCGTAAATTCTTTATTGGTGATCCTACAATTATTATTGAAGATGGTAAAATACTCTATAAAAATTTAAAAAAAAATAAAATAGATATTAACGACTTATTAGAAGAATGCCGAATTAATGGATACTTTGACATCTCAGAAATAGATTATGCTTTAATGGAAGCAAATGGTAAAATAAGTTTTTTACCAAAACCAGACTATCAACAGCCTACTAATAAAGATTTAAAAATTAAAAATGAAAAAACTGGTCTATGCGCTAACTTAATCGTCGATG
The DNA here is from genome assembly GCA_944358535.1 of uncultured Bacilli bacterium. Taxonomy (GTDB): domain Bacteria; phylum Bacillota_I; class Bacilli_A; order RF39; family UBA660; genus Coprosoma. The sequence goes on from CALVRH010000053.1 coordinate 2,370, forward strand.
GTCAAATAATCACTGAGTCATTAAAAATAATGCACAAAGATCAAAAATGGCTTATGCATGAAATTGAAGTTAAAGGTTATAAATTAGAAGATATCATTTTAGCCACTTTAGATCTTAAAGAAAACTTTAAAGTTTACGGAAAAAACGTAAATTCAAAAACTTATGATATTTTAAACTAGTAATATATTTTTTTGTTTGCTATAATTATTTAGGTGATAAACATGAGACATTTTTGCGCATCAACATATGTTATTAATCCAGAAAATAAAAAAGTATTGCTCGTAAAACATAAAGACTTTAATAAATGGCTTCAACCAGGTGGTCATATTGAAGATAATGAAACACCAGAAGAAGCTGCTATTAGAGAAGTATATGAAGAAACAGGTATCAAAATCACTTTAATGGGTGAGCATTTTCCAAGAGAAGATGATTTAATTAGACCACTTGGTATTCAGTGCAATCGCAAGGAAAACGGAGATAGAATGATAGATATTCTTTATGTTGGTAAACCAAACAATCCAGATATACCATTAAAGCTAAATGATGAAAGTGCTGATATTGGATGGTTTTCGAGGCATGACTTAGATGAAATGCCGGTTTTCCCAGATGTTAAAATAACTGTTGATTATATATTGAGAAACTATTTTGGTGTCACCAATGATTAAAGTAATAAAAATTCAAAATAAAGCAGCTTTAGATAAATTTTATCGTAGGCTCTTTTTTTATAAAGTTGTGTTAAACTTTATGACTGATAATACAAAAAGTGTGATATAATGGTTATGCCAAACAAAATGTAGAAAGGA
>CALVRH010000054.1 GCA_944358535.1 uncultured Bacilli bacterium
AGCAGTTAATATAATGTTTAAAGGTTTAGAAATATATATGAGAGGAATTGAACAATCTATTTAATCAATAAATTTTGTTCTATATTTCTTCATATACTGGTTTATTTTTATTTAAAAGGTATATTATTTCTGTTTCAATGATGATAAAGATAAGACCATATAGAACAGATATTACTCCAAAAACATATAATCCAGAAATTAATACTAAAATGCCAATTATTCTAAGAATTACACTTAATTCTATTTTTTCATTATTTTTGTGAATAAATAAAGCAATAATATCATAACTTATGATGGAAGATTTTTGGCTTAGACATAAATAATGTCCGATGCCAACAAGAATTCCGGCGAGAACAATACATATAATTGGTGGAATAGCTAAAGAGATGTTTGCTAAATGAAACCAATCAAAAAAGACTATGTAACATAAACAGCTATAACAGGTTTTAAAGAAAAAGTGTTTACCTAAGAATATTAAACTAAAGAGTAATAAAAGTATTGCAATGGTTGTAGTAATATATGTAATATCAATTTTCATAAAGTGAGCAATGATAAGAGATGTACTGGTAATTCCGCCATCTATCATATTATTAGGTACAGTTAAAAATGCATAAGATGCAGTTAATAGCAAATTACCTAATGTGATGATGAGTATAGTTTTCATTGTTATCAGCTCCCTATTTTAATATTTTACTTTAAAAATAAATTAAAATAAAGGCTTTTATTTTATAAAATGAATTAGTTTATATAAGTTTACAATTTTGTGATAAAAATAATAATGGTATTTAATAATATAAAAGCCCTTGAAAAATCAAGGGTTAATTTCAAAGTGGAGCAGGTGTCGTAGTTATCTACAACTTTCTTCCAATAGCAAAAGACTACATATAATCTTCCGTTATTGGTAATATTTTAACATAAAGCTTATTGTTAATCTATATATTTTGTGTTTGATAATGAATATTTAATTTCATTTTCATTTTCTGTTCTTGATAATATAATACTGTAATTCATTTTTTGAATTTTGTATTTTTGTTTAATTTTTGATAAATAATCTATATTAATTTCATTATTAACAATACTTTCTAATTCACATCCTGATTTTGTCAAAAAGTATATTTGCAAAGTAGGTTTATCATCGAGAAAATTTATAAGATAGTTTTTGTATTGATAGATGTTAGTTCCTGATATTGTCAATGGATTGGTATTTATTAAACCTGCTTCTTCAAGCAATATTATTTCATCTAGTTTTATATCAAAATCCTTTAATATTTCATTATCCGAAATAATAAATGAATTATTCTTATTGTCTTTAAAAGTGTATTTTGTAATTTTATTAAAAATGGTTGCTTCTTTTTGAGATAGATTAGATAGCAGTCCAAGAAGTCTTTTGGAATATGTTCCAGGTTGTTTTATTTCACCAGCTAGAATTTTACCAAAAATAAACTGTAAATCTTCACTATATATTTTTCTGCCTTTATCAAAAAAATTATTTTTCCAATCTTCATCTATATTTTCAGAAACTTCTACCTTATCACTTTCTAATTCAGTATATGCAAAGTCTGCTATTCTTTTTATATTTTCATTTTCATTAAATAATCTTTTTACTTCATTTACAACTAATGATTTAATTTCTTGGTCACTAATGCTATTATTGCTTATCTTAATTTTTCCATCCAAAAATTCAAGCTCTCCCTTAAAATTAGTTTCTTTGGCTGTAGTAGTTAATTTCTGTATTCTATATGCTTCAGCATCTGCTAATTTTTTAATTTTTCTAGGTTCGTATATTGTACCAATAGCACCGCTAACTATCTCTATAAGTTTTGTTGCTGGTTCTGCTAAACCTAAAAGGTCTTTTATTTCCGGTTTATTACTCATTTTCTTACCTCCGTATACATCAATTAATTATTATACTATAAAAACTTCTAAAAATCATTAATTTGACACATTTTGCTAATCCTTGGAAAACTATGCCATCATTTATAGTATAATATTTTGTGTATTAAAGATACGAGAATCAATCTAACTGGAAATGTGACTGGAATAATCATTACTACCAAATATTAGAAAAACAAATTTATAAAGAGAGTGAAATCAAAATATACGAGAATGTTTTAACCAAGGTTGTAAAAATTAAATATTACAACTTTTTTATAAAACAAAGCAAACAAATAGAAGATTATAGACATGATCCAGTAAAAAGAGAACAAATAAGAATATGAGAATCAAAAGTAATTGAAAGAAATTATATTTGAAATATTTAATAAGTACTAACATATTATCACAGTTATTGTTCAAAGGCTATCATAATTTTGTACCAATTTTGTACTTTTTTCATACCAAATTTACACCATTAATAACTTACTATTTTTCCTCAAACGGGGAAATTTCATATTTAAAATGGCAAAATGGACTGATTTTATTTTTCCTTTAGTAAATATTTTTTAAATAATCTTCAAATTTATTTAAAGGAATACATTTACTCAAATTTTCTTCATAAATATAAGGCTCATAATTAAATACTAAAAATGTAATACCTTTAATGACAACTCTATGTGGCTCAACATACATTAAATTGGTATGCTCAATAGTTCTAATACTACCATTATAAAAAGTAGGAGTAGTATTACAAAAACTACAAATAAACTCTAATTTCTTTTTTAAAGTATTGTCAATTTTAATTTCTTTCTTAATAACATTTACCATTTGAAAAATCACGCTCACTTTCTTAAACATAAAAAAATCAAATCCATTTCTGAATTTGATATTTATCATAATGCTCGAAAGTTCGAGCAGATTCTTCTCTGGAGCAAGTGACCGGAATCGAACCGGCATCTTAGCCTTGGCAAGGCCATATACTAACCGTTGTACTACACCTGCGTCTTTTTAATTATATAATATTTTATGTTTATTGTAAAGAAAATATTTTAAAAAATGAAAAAAAATTCAAATGAATTTTTAAATGCACCAATCAAAATAGTAATGGTGTATTTAGTGTTTCAATTATCAAATTTGT
>CALVRH010000055.1 GCA_944358535.1 uncultured Bacilli bacterium
TTTGTTTTTTCCAGTCCTTGAAGGATTTATGTGGCTAAAGCCAATGGATATTATCCTCCAGTGCTTAGCATATTATATGCTTCGGTGCTTTTTGTAATATCTTCTAAAACTAAATCAAATTTTTTACCTATTTCGTTACTTAAAGTACCATTACCATTTAAAAAATAAAGAAAACCTAAACCTAGTAAAACAATAACAAATAAAACTAAAAATGGTTTCTTTTTTAATTTACGCTTTTTCTTGCTCATATGTACCACCCATTATAATTATACAAAGAAAACAAAATATTTTAAAGCTTTTTTTCGAATCATTTTTTTAACTATCAAATAATTACACTCATTTGTACTTATGAATATTTATTTCTCACTATTTCGGCAATTTATAGGATTTTTATTCGGTAATTTGTAGCTTTAAATTTCTTTTCATCAAATTATAACAGTTTCCCCACTTTAAATGGCCTCTATAACTACTAATTATTTTTAAGCCTCGCTCTAAAGGGATTTTTCCATTAAAAGCCAATTTCATTTTTCGTTTAAAATTCTTCTTAGTTAACTTTCTTACCTTAAGTATAACCTTATTATTTATAATACAAAATCTAAATCCTAAAAAATCCAGCCCCTCTTTACTAACATTAATAATCTTGGTTTTCTTATTTAGACTTAATTTATATTTTTTAACAATTTTTTCTATTTTCTTTAAACAATATTTTAAATATTCCTTAGAATTAGAAAGAATTACTCCATCATCCATATATCTTATATAGTACTTACATCCAAGCTTTTCCTTAATAAAATGGTCAAGCTCATTTAAATAAAATATTGCTAGTATCTGACTTGTCATATTTCCTATAGGTAGTCCTTTACCTTTTTCATATAATGGTATTTGTTCAATCTCTTTAATTTTAATCTTCTTCTCTTTTTCATATAATGGTATTTGTTCAATCTCTTTAATTTTAATCTTCTTCTCTTTTTCACTTATACATAATCCCTTTATCCGCTCTATTTCCATATTCTTTAATTTTTCTATTGTCCTATTAACATAATCTTTGTCAGTCGAATCAATAATCTTTGATAAAATATCTAATACCCTTTTATCTTTAAATTTCTTATAAAGTAAATACATCAAAATATCATGATCAATATTATAAAAATATTTACTAATATCATACTTTAAAGCATAAATAGTCTCACCTTTTAAATTATTCAAATATTTCTTTATAAGTTTAATTCCAAAATGCGTACCTTTATTTAATCTTGTCGCAATATTTGTCTCAATCAAACACCTATCTAAAACTGGTAATAAAAATTTAGTGGCCACAACATGATTAATTAATTTATCATAAATATTTTGGCTCATAATAATTCTATATTTAGGTTCTTGTATTAAAAATATATTATAAACACCACCCGCATAATTCTCATTTTCAAAAGTCTTTTTAACCCTACTAATATTTATAGAATAAAAATCTTCAAATCTTTTAATCTTATATTTGTTCTTCGTATTAACCCTAATTTGTCTTCTATAAACTCTTATAATATCTTCCATACTCACACTATCATACAGTTTCCCTATTCTTTTCATTTCTCGTCCATCCATAAATTTGTTTTAAAATATCTAGTAAATGTAAAGAGACCTTTTGATATTTTTTGTAAGAAATATACTTTTTATCACAAGCAGTTTTCAAATAAAAATCCACCATTCGAATATCTATAATCACCCTTGATTGATAATATTTTCTTTGCTCTTTTAACTCACTAGCCATGTAAGTAAACTCTAAAACTTCATACATTGTATTAGATAATTTATCTCTTAAAACTTTTTCTTTAGCTGGAAAATTAGTAATAATTTTATCTAAATATAAAATAGTCTTTTTTATATTAATCACTACCCTAAAATTATCTACCATAAAATTCCCTCCACCTTTTCTAATACATCATTAATTTTTGAATTATCCTTAAGCACTTTAAGTCTATCATATATTTTATTAATCCTATCTTCCAAACTTAAATCATTAGGTACATACTTATCATAATTATTAAAATTGAACTTCTTACGAATAACATCATCACCATCAATAATCACATAATTAATCTTAAAACTCTTAAGTTTTGAAATCACCTTATCATAACTGTTAGTAGGAAAACCAACTCTTTTTATACCATTAATATCTTTAATCTTATAACTAAATAAATTATTTAAAATATATACATCCTCACCATAACACTCATAAAAAATACCAATCTTCATTAAAACTACATGTTTTGGATATTTATTTTTATATAAATTATATTTATCAATAATTTTCAAAAAACATACCTCCTACAAAAAAACAGTATCAAACAAAAGTAAAAACTTTGTTGGTACTGCTAAATAAAATATAGTTTTTCTCATATCATATCTCTTTCAAATATTATAGATTATTAACTAATCACCAGGACATAATTAATAATCCTTTTTACTAAAGACATCTCTGACTATATTTAATATTTAGTTAGGAAAAGTTTAATACTTCCCTTAACTTGGGACAATACTTATTCTCTAATCTTTTCATTATGACCATATTAGTTCATAACCCATAGTGTTCTAGAGAGTTGGCAGGCCTAACCGCATTGTTCGTATTGTTCGCGTTGTTGTTGTTCACGTTGCCATTGCTATTCACGTTGAACACGTTATATGACAAAAAATATTATACGACAAAAAGATAATGAAATATTGAAATCATTATCTTTTTTGCTTTGAA